>CAYGTH010000453.1:0-6188 GCA_964352745.1 uncultured Bacteroidia bacterium | reverse complement strand
CAGGGAGTGTTATTCGATTTTGTAACCCAATATGCTGCCAGTCATGATACCCTTGAAGGTCCGCGATCATTTAAAGTGGAAGATGCGCTCTATAATGAGTTTGTGACGTACGTGAAGAGCCGGGACTTTGGCTTTGAAACGGGGACCGAAAAACAACTGGAGGCTTTGGAGACAGTGATGGCAAACGAGCAATACAAAGATGACCTCAGCAAGCAATACGGCGAACTGGTTGCACAATTAGAAGCTCAAAAAGGGCAAGACGTTGTGAAACACCGAAAAGAGATCGCTACCCTCATCAAAAAAGAACTTGTCGGACGATACTATTTTGAAGAAGGGATTCTGGAGGCTTCATTTGATGATGATCCGGATATTCTCGCTGCTTTGGAAATCCTGGGTGATAGCGAACGGTACAATAAAGTATTAGGAAACTAAGCCCGTTCAAGGTTCATAAAACGAATATTCCGGTCTATGTTGATACATGGACCGGGATTTTTCATTTCAGTGTAATGACAAAAGACTATAGTTTGGTAATCAATAGTCTCTATACTCACTACTTACATCTATCCTGCTATTTCCCAATGCTTCTTCCTGACATGGCTCGACAATGATCGGGCAATCGGGGTGAGCAACAATGCGAAACAGAAAACCTTCATTTTCTTGTTTATGCATTTCGGCGGTGCGAGACGGTAAAAAGTACCAGAGTAATCCGGCAAGTAGAAAAAAGGCTGCGAAATGTAGCATAGAAAAACATTAGATTAACAGGTTAAAGTATTTCAATATACAAATTACCCGGTCAATATTTAATAATATGGTCATAAATTCGCAACCTTAAAAAGGTGTTTTATTGGGATGAATTATTCGTCGAGATGAAGTGTTATTTCCAGAACCATTCACCTATATGGAGCCTGATTGGCAAAATCCCTGCAAATTCCTACCTTCATTGCAACGGGCACATCGGCCTTATAGCAGTTGCTCAAAGACATTCGCATACTACCTTCCGATTCCTCAAAACCAAATCCCAGTTTATCAGCGGCTACTTTGCCCGAATTTTTAACTATAACACTCACCCCCTAAAAACGCTGTTTATGCAACTCACATATACTTCTGTCTTCCTGTTACTACTCTCCTTTTTTATCGCAGAATTACCTGCACAAGAAGCGAAAGGGAATCTTTCCTATACCACTCAATCCGATATTCTTTACCGCGACAGTCTGGCGGATGGATTTACGGCCTATATGCAGGAACGGTGTCGACTGGATGTGTACTATCCTGAAAATACAGCGGGCTTTCCTACTGTGGTATGGTTTCATGGCGGAGGATTGAAAGCCGGGAATCGATATACTCCACAGGAATTACAAAACCAGGGGATCGCGGTGGTAGCAGTAAACTACCGATTGAATCCGAATGTCGAATGTCCTGCCTATATCGAAGATGCTGCGGCCTCTGTCGCCTGGGTATTTGAACATATCGCTGAATTTGGTGGGAATCCGGATTTGATTTTTGTTTCGGGCCACTCGGCCGGTGGTTATCTCGCCAGCATGATCGGACTGGACAAACGCTGGCTTGAACCCTATGAGATAGATTCCGATCGGATAGCGGGCATGATTCCTTATAGTGGACATGCGATTACGCATTTCACCATCAGATCAGAAAGAGGGCTGAAATGGTCGGATGTGGTAGTCGATGAATACGCACCCCTGGCTCATGTTCGGGCCGATGCTCCCCCCTTGATTTTGATAACGGGCGACCGGGAGTTGGAACTCTATGGCCGTCACGAAGAAGTCGCCTATCTGATGCGCATGATGAAAACTGTAGGTCACCCTTATACTGAGTTGTACGAACTCGATGGATACAATCATGGAGCCATGGATGAGCCGGCTCATCATATTTTACTGACTCACCTCCGCAAAATCGTCGCATCTCATCAAAAGGAGTAAAAGAACCCGTAGGCAAAAATAATGGTTCAATCCGGCTTGAATATTCCGGATCATTCTTTCTAAATTGCGCAAAATTCTCCTAATGGCTAACGAAAATCCATTCAGCCTGATCTATCTGGTCAGAATTATTCGCAAACACCTCTGGTATATTGTCGGGGTTGTCGGCATATCGGCTTTATTGGCCTTTATTCTGACAATGCCATTTATCTACAAGCCAGAGTTTAAATCCAGTGTAGTTATCTATCCGACTAATCCAGAGCGTTACGACATCGCAGGGATTTTTGACGAGGAACCGCGCTTGTATCTCTATGGCGATTCCAAAGAGACGGAAAAGCTGGACAATATAGCCAACTCAGAGGAAGTCAAACTCTTTGTAATTGATTCCCTGGATCTCTGGACGGCTTATGGGGTCAATAAGAAGAATGATGCGGCCCCCAAGTATTATGCATTCCGCACCTATGCGGGCAATGTCAGTACGATCAAGGTAGAGGGGAATGGCCTGAAGATTGAAGCCTACGATGTCGATCCTCAACGTGCAGCAGACATTGTCAATCTGCTGGTCTCCAAAATTGATCAGTCAAACCGGGAGATGATTAACCAAAATAAGGCTTCGATTCTCAAGATGTATGAGATTGGTTATCAAAATCTCTCTCAGCGACTCGCTACTTATACGGACAGTGCTGCACGCCTCCGCGCCACGTATGGCATCTTTAATGATGAACAGCAAACCCGGGCGATGGTGGAAGAAATCATGCAGGCCCAGGGCGATATTGCAGCATCTGGCGGATCTCGCAATGCCCGAAGTGGAGCCGCAGCCCGCCTCAGAGCCCTTACCGGCGAAGAAGGGGATTATCCGATTAGTTTAAAGAAATTCACCGAAGGATACGATCAGGCAATTGCCATCGAAGAAATGATCGCCTTTATGGCCCGCGACCTGAAGGATACCCACGAGAAAATGGAAAACCTCCGCAGTATGTCCAAGACGGCATTCAGCACGATTCTGGTCTCTGAAGTTGCACAGGCAGCAGATAAAAAAGCCCGTCCCATTCGCTGGATTATCCTCGTAGCAACCGTATTGCTGGCCTCCCTGGTGAGTATCATTGGAGTGGTATTGGTTGATAAGGTTACGGAGATGATGGCGGGAGAGGAGAAGGGAGAGTAAGGGAGAAAAGGGGAGAAAGGGATTGCGAGAGATCGAGTAGATCAACCTCTCAAACTCCCAATCGTAAATCGTACTTCGTAAATCAAAAATCCCAAATCGTAAATCGTAAATCCCAAATCGTAAATTCATTTGCAGCTTTCTCTCCGCATATGGCGCATTTTATTGCTTGCAGGGCTGGCCCTGCTGGTATTCGTGAGCGTATATGCAGCGATTCGGTATCGGATCAATTTCCTGTTTGGAATTCCGCTGGTGGCGGTACTCGTCCTGCAAGTACTGTATAATTATCGCCCGCTTTTCTACCTCCTCGTTGCTTCAATCCCCTGTTCATTACATTATGAAGTAGGGACAACGCTGAGCACCGACATGTTTTCGGAGCCGCTGATGCTGCTGTTTTTGGGGATTTTTATTGTGGAAGCCCTGGCGGGACGCATCTTTAGTCGAAAAGACCGACTCTATCCTTTCCATATCCTGGTTCTTTTGCTGTTATTCTGGACTTTATTCACGACACTCACGGGCACACACATGATGCGATCGGTGAAGTTTTTGCTGGCAAAGATCTGGTACATCACCGCTTTTGTCTTTATCGCAGAAAAAGTCATCACGGATCCTGCCACGCTCAAGAAAGTATTCTGGGCCTTTTTCATTCCCTTTATCCTGATTGTCATTGGCATTCTCATTCGCCATGCTGCGGTCGGGTTTTCATTTGAGGAAAGTAATGGAATCGCCTATCCGATCTTTGCCAATGGTGTAATCTATGCCGCAACGCTCGCCTTATTTGTTCCCTGGACGTTTTATGCACGGACCTGGTACACCCCCAAAAGCCTGGAATGGTATATGCTCCTGATCAGTACGGGTATTTTACTGATTGCCACGCTTGTTACATTTAAGCGAGGTGCCTGGGTAGCCGTTTCTGCATTGCCTTTTGTGGTCATCGCCTTGAACCAAAAATGGCTGGAAAAACTGGTCTATGTCGGCCTCCTGATTGCAACCCTGGCTGTTGCCTACCTCGTCAAGGACAATAACTTCTACCAATTTGCGCCGAACTACAAACAAACCATTTGGCATGAGGGCGACATTCAGGGACACCTTTCTGCTACTTTTTCGGGTACGGAGATTTCCGGAATGGAACGTTTTTACCGCTGGGTAGCTGCTAAAAATATGATTGCAGACCGGCCGATACAGGGATTTGGGCCGAGTTGTTTCAATCAGGAGTACAAAAAATTTGCGGACTACGCATTCCGCACCTATGTGAGTGACAACCCCGAGCAGTCCACCACCCACAACTATTTCCTCATGACCTTTACAGAGCAAGGTTTTGTAGGCGGCTTGCTATTCCTGGGACTGGTTGTCTATATGTTTGTCAAAGCCACCCGGCTCTACCATCAAATTGACGATAAACAACGTAAGAGCATGCTCCTCATGGCCTTACTGAGTTTTACGACCATCATTCTCCATAGCCTCCTCAACGAACTCATCGAGGTCGATAAAATCGGCGCGATGTTTTGGCTCAATATGCTCGTGATCCACAAGATCGACGTATGGGAAGGCGAGCAAGATACCCATGAAGTGAAGGAATAGGCCGTAATATTGAACTTGCCTGCCTGCTATTACGTTTGTATATTAGGATAAGAAATTTGGAATATGGCAGTTCAGGAAAAAAAGCTTTCTCGCTCAAATCAGGCTATTATTTACCCGGAATCTGATGGAAAACCTATGGCAGATAATACGCTACAGGCACTGTGGATTGTGATGTTATATGACAATCTTCGGGGGCTATTTCATGGGCAGGAAGTTTTCATTGCCGCAGACTTGTTTTGGTACCCGGTAGAAGGAGATCCCTTGACAAAGGTAGCACCGGATGTATTGGTCGTATTTGGCCGACCGGACGTCTATCGAGGTTCTTACAAACAATGGGAAGAATCTAATATTGCCCCGCAGGTAGTTTTTGAGGTGCTTTCGCCTTCCAATACGGCCATGGAGATGCTTGATAAATTGGATTTCTATGAACGCAATGGTGTGGAAGAATTTATCCTTCTCGACCCTGAGAAGCACGAGTTTATTGCTTATGAATCCAAAAAGGGAAAACTGATTCGTGCCAATCAACTCCCTGATACCTGGCAAAGCCCTCGCCTGGGTATCCAATTTCAAATAGCTGATGGAAAACTCCTTGCATTGGACCCTACAGGTGCCCCGCTTAAAACTTTTGCGGAGCTTAAGACTGAAAAAGATGAACTCAAAGCTCAAAATATAAGTCTCTCTACTGAAAAAGACGAAGCCCTGGAAGAGGTAGAACGCCTCAAAGCCCAACTCCGGGAATTAGGAGGCAGTATAGATTAGTATATAAGAAACTTGTTCCCTTTTCCTCTCAACTGTTAACCTTTTCTCTCAACATCCCATTGCTTTACATGCACCTCGAAAGCAGTGCTCTTGATTGTTGTATCCCCTCAAATGCTAACCTCTTTCATCACATGAATCGATTCTGTACCCTTTTCCTTGCCCTCTTTTTTATCAGTCTTTCCAGTTATGGCCAATTTACCCTCATCGGCAGTCAACTTGATGGCAATGCCCCAAATGACAATTTCGGTTGGGATGTAGACCTCGATGATCAGGGGCAAACGCTGGTGGTGGGCGCTCCGCTTTATGACAATGATTTCGGACAAGTCCGGGTGTACAAAGAAAGTGGGGGTATATGGACTCAATTGGGGCAGGATCTGAACGGGGATGAAATTGCCCAGCAATATGGGTTCTCCGTAAGCCTGAGCGCAAATGGAAAACGAATGGCATTAGGGGGAATTGGCGGTAGCCCCTCAACACGAGGAGGGCATGTTCGGATCTATGACCTTACGGGCGGACAGTGGGTACAGGTCGGAAGTACCATTTTGGCAGAGGTAGATGGCGACCAATTCGGGACAGATATCGAGCTAAATGCAGCAGGAAACCGAATTGTAGTAGGCGCCCGCAGAAATGATGGCAATGGTACGGAGTCCGGGCAGGTTCGTGTCTATGAGCTCCAAAGTGGCGATTGGGTACAACTCGGCAGCGATATTGATGGGGAAAATGCGTCGGATGAGTTCGGAATTACGGTAAGC
>CAYGTH010000452.1:0-6232 GCA_964352745.1 uncultured Bacteroidia bacterium | reverse complement strand
GTTTCTTAGTGGTGAAAGTCCTCTCTTTTTCTCACGCAAAGCCGCAGCGTCGCAAAGGAAGAATCACTTTAGATGAAATTTGAGTTTGTACTTTGAATTTGAACTTGGCAGCCGTCAAGGCTTCTCTGCGCCTCCCCGCCTCTGCGTTCCATTCAAAAAGCCCCAGTCACTGGCTCCTTTGCCTCTTTGCGCCTTTCCGTTCAGTTCAGTTCCTCTTTCCCTCTGCACCTCGACTCCGCTCGGTGTGACAAAATAGACTACCCTTTCAACTCGCGATTCGCATAACTAAAGAACTCTTCTTTTATCTTTTCCGCTTATTCCTTTGGCGGCGAAATCACGCCCAGATACCTCCCCATCCAATAGGGCAACAAAAACAAATCCCCGCTGAGTTCGACTAGTCCGCCCCTGTTACGGTCCAGCAGGAAGGTATTGGTATTGTGTTTATGAACAGGGACTTCATCAGGAGGGAGAACGGTCCGGGTCGTTTGCCCCCGAAAATTGGGCGGGATCAGTTCGATGTCTTTGCGGTGACTGTTGTGAACGGTCCATTCGACCAGATCCAGAGGGTATTCCTGTAAAAACCAGACGGATTCTGCCAGGTCAAAGTCTTTGGCGCCGGTCATGGCATAGCAGAAATTCCACAAGCCGTCTTTCTCAGGACGTTCCGCCTCCCAGTGATCGCGAATGGTTTCCTGGTATTGGGTTTTGAGCTCGTCGGTAAAGGCATAAGGGTGTAAATACCAATACGACAAGAAATACATTTCGTCATCGGAATGATTCCAGGATTCGGAGAGGAGCTTGCTCAAGTCATCGTCCTCTGCCACTCCGATTTCAGCCATGGGGCGCATCAGGTTATCGAGGTATCCATGTTTTTCAAATAATTCATAGGCCTTGTCCTTGTATTTCTGTTTGCCTGTGAAGTGATACGCCGCTTGCAAAAAACCGGTGATGTTGGAGGAATTCAGTTTTCGGTCGCCTACGGTAGTCGGGAAGCCATTGACGTATTCGGGATTCCAGCGGCCCCAGCGCGTAGGTTTTCCATCCTGATCGATAAAGTAGAGATCATTTTCGATAATGTGATCGGTCATTTCTTCGATTAGTCGGATGGCCCTTTGCCTGACTGCTTCATCCGGTACAATTTCGGCAATCAGGCAAAAGGCGAAATAATGACCGATTGCCTCGTCGCTGCTGGTCGTGCCTTTCCAGTCCCATTGCTCATCGAGATTATTCCAGGCGGCATTGTCGTGTTGGGCATACCCTTTCCGCACAAAGGACCGGGCGGGAAATCCCTGGATGCCATTGATCGAATGGAGGCGTTCCATTGCTTCAAAAGATTCCATCGCATGTTGGAGGGCCTCTTCAGATTTTGTGACAGCATAGCGAAACAACTGGCTGCCGAGATACATGGAGGTCCACAGGCCATCATTGTCCGAATCGTGATAACTCCCGGTACTCAGGTTGCCCGGTTCGGTGAGGCGCAGGCCATCTGAGTTGAAGCCCAGTCGAATATGGCGTTTCCGGACCTGTTTTTCGTAATGCATGGCCTTCTGTTCCAGCGTCATTTCTTTAAAATGAATCTGGGCCATTCCGCCTGAGGTAAGGACCAAAACGGAATTTTCGGGACCTTCTGCTACTTCGATCACCTGGTCATCCGGGAGCCATCTTCGGGAAGCATAATACGCATATCCGCCCTCAGACAATTGACGAAAGGCACCCCAGGTAGAACCGAACCACAAGGTTCCATTGATTTCGCTGATATCGGTAAGTTCGGGCCACGGCAATTGGGTACTTTGCCTGCTGATGCGTTGGCTGGCTTTGTCCCACACCTGATAGCCCTCAGTTGTACCGATAATGAGTTCTTTGCCATTGTTCAGCACCTCCAGGCAGGTAAACTGGTTTCCTGAATGGAGCACTTCGATGCGCTGTTTTTTCGGATTTATATACAATAGACTGTTTTCACTCAACCCCCAAAATCCACCTGTATGGGCATCAAAGGCTATTTCCTGCAACTTGATGGGGGAGTCAAAAGATACAGCCCAGGTAGGATCGCCTTGTTTCACATATTCCAGCCCCCTATCGGAAGCAATCAGGAAATCAAATGCTGCACCCCCGGCAAAAGCTTTGGCTTTGGGCAGGTCATAGGGGAGATACACTTTTCCTGCCCAGGCATTGCTCAGCACCGCTTCATCAGTCAGGTACACAAACTGATCCCGGTACCTGACCATATCGATAAACTGCATATCGGCAAGGGGAAGGTACATACGATCTGCAACCAGTTTCCCCTGATAGGCTTGCATCAGTCCGGTAGTGGAGAGGAGTTGAACCGTACCATTTCGATCCGAAGCAATGTGCTTGAGGCGAATGTTATACCCCTCTTCCAAAAATGAAGATTCACTCCAATCTTGCCAAAAGGGAACATCTGCATAAGTAGCTTGTTGTCCTATGGCTGAACTCAGAAAAAGGATAGAAAGCAATACCAGAAATCCTGATTTTTTCATAACGGAAAGGTTGAATAAGGGAATACAAAGGAAAGCGTATTTTGACGGGAATGCTTCTGCAATTTTATTGAGTTCTAATAGTTTTTTGACAATTACAATATTGCGGGAAGTCTGGTAAAAGGGAGATAATATATTGTTAGGGCAATTGAGTGAATTTTTGCTGTGCTCATCGTTTTTGAGTGGGTTAAAAAACAATGTAAATTCAATAAGAAAGTATAAGCGCATCTTTTTGAATTAATGTTCCTTTGTTAAGCATACTTAGTACACCCATAATATGCCCTACTCACAATTTGATCGAAAAGAACTGGCTATTAAGCCATTGTCCGAACGGATCAATAAGACCCGGATTGAGCAAGATTATATCCCCCCGGAGCGGGCTCCGGAAAACTCAAGTACTGCTTTTCTGGAAATGGTCCAAGACATTGCCGTTTACATCCGAAAAGCAAGAAATAAGAAAGCCTCAGTGATGCTCAGTATGGGAGCGCATACCATCAAAAACGGTATGGCACCCACTTTGATCAAGCTGATTGAAACCGGTTGGCTTACGCATTTGGCGACCAATGGAGCGGGCATTATCCACGATTGGGAGTTTGCCTTTCAGGGAGAGAGTTGTGAAGATGTTCAGAAATACGTGGATCAGGGCCAATTCGGAATTTGGGAAGAAACCGGCCGATATTTGAACCTGGCGCTCGTGGTGGGGGCCTATGAAGGAAAGGGCTATGGCGAATCGGTAGGGGCAATGATTGAAGAGGAAGGTTTGTATATACCGACAGAATCGGAGATCATGGAAGAGATTTTCACCTATTCCGATTTGGACCGAAGTGCTGCAGGGCTGGATTTGCTGGCTACGATTCGGCAATTTTCCCTCTCGGCAGGTTGGATGTCAATTCCACACCCTTTTAAACAATATTCGATACAGGCGGCAGCCTATCGTATGGGCGTTCCCCTTACCGGTCATCCTATGATCGGTCATGACATCATATACACCCATCCGGTTAATAAGGGGAGTGCGATAGGCAGAACTGCACTCCGTGATTTTTTGACTTTTGTGGATGGGGTTAACCGAATCGAAGCAGGGGTTTACCTATCAATTGGTTCAGCTGTCATGTCGCCGATGATTTTTGAAAAAGCGCTTTCTATGGCTCAGAATATACACATTCAGGCAGGTAAACACATCGATCACCATGTCATGTTAATTGTGGATCTGGCTGCTAATACCTGGGACTGGGAGCAGGGCGAGCCGCCCCAGACTAATCCTGCTTATTACCTTCGCTACCTGAAAACGTTTAGCCGAATGGGAGGCCAAATGAAATACTTGTCAGCCGATAACCGGGACTTCTTATTGGCTCTTTATCAGACCTTAACCGCATACTAATATGCTCGCAGGAATCAATAAGTATGTGAGGGTTCAGACCTTTTTTCCCTTGATAGTATGGAATACAGACGCAACTTAAACGGAATCTGGCCGGTGATGGTCACTCCTTATGATGATCAACTTCAAATAGAAGTGGAGGTCTATCGTGAGATGGTCGAATGGTTTTTATCTTTCGAAATCGGAGGGATATATGCCAATTGTCAGTCGAGTGAAATGTATGAATTGTCGGAGGCAGAACGCTTACTCCTGATCGGGGAAACTGTCAAAACCGTAAAGGGGCGGGCTCCGGTTGCCGTTACCGGTAATTTTGGAGTGCGTATTGAGGAGCATATCGAATTTTGTGAAAAAGCTGCGGATCTGGGGGCCGATGTGGTGATGTTGACAGTTCCGACCGGGTATGACGATGATGAAAGGCTGAAGACCTATTTTCTGACGATAGCGGAGCAAACGACTATGCCGCTGGGCCTGTATGAATGTCCGTTTCCCCGGAAGTACCACCTGGGACTTGACCTGATCAAAACCCTGGCCGAAAGTGGCCGCTTTATCGCCTATAAAGAGACAAGCTGTAATCTGCCCAAGATCAAGCAAGTCATTGAAATTGTCAGAGACACCCCATTAGCATTACTTCAGGCCAATGTCCCGTATCTACTGGCATCTATGCGAGCAGGAGCAGCGGGATCGATGAATATTGTTGCGAATTGGTTGCCAGACCTCACGACCGAAGTGGCTAAAAGAAGCGTAGGCCATGACCCGCTTGCTGACCAGTTGCAGGATATCCTCTGTGCCATGGAAATGGCCCAGCGATCGGTACATCCTACTGGTGTCAAATACCTCATGAGCAAGCGAGGCCTGCCCATCAAACCCCTTACGCGGTATCCACGTGCCCTTTCCCCGGAAGAAAAGGAGGGACTCGACAGAGCCGCTAATTTATGGTTTGAAAAAGACGGCTCAATCCGTGCCTGGGATCAGACCCTCAAACAAACATTACTGTAACTCCTGAATCATGCAACCTAACCGCTTCTGGTGCCTGTTTTGGGGAATTCTCCTCATGAGTATGGGGGTTTCCTGTGTGAAAAAATCAGATGATCCCGCAAAACAAGCAGCTCATTTCCCTGCTGGCACCCTGTATCAGGCACCCATTTTCTCTCCGATTGAAGTACATACGCATGGTGCTTCTATTGTCGAATTGCCTAACGGTGACCTCCTATCAGCCTGGTTTCAAGGTTCTGGTGAACGATGGGCCGATGATGTGGCGATCATGGGAGCGCGATTGTCAAAAGGAGACACGAGCTGGTCTTCCGCTTTTGTGTTGGCAGATGTGCCGGGATTTCCGGATGTAAACCCCGTGTTATTTCTCGATGGTCAGGAGCGACTCTGGTTATGTTGGTACACTGTTTTATCCAATATGTGGGAGACTTCACTCCCCAAATACCGCATCAGCGAAAACTATATGATGGCCGAAGGCCCACCGGAATGGAGCTGGCAGGAAGTTTTGCATGTCAAACCCGGCGGATCATCCGAAAGAGGAATTCAGCCCGGAGACCCCTTTGTGGTTTCGGTTCAGCAGCAAATGGCCGCTTATGAAGGCTATTTGAAAGATACCTTGAAAGCCTCTCCCGAGATTTGGGAAGGCTGGCAAAAATGGAGCGAAGAAAAATTCGCTGTAGCCAGTGGTGAAACCTATCCCTATAATGGCTACGCCTATCAGGAAGATGGCAGCCATGTCAGGCAATTGATGGGCTATCCCTTATTTCGGCGAATCGGTTGGCAAACCAAAAATAAAGCAATCCTGCTTGATGGAAAAAGAATCGTACTACCGCTCTATTCCGATGGCCTGGGTTTTTCGATTATGGCGATCACTGATGATGAGGGTGAAACCTGGCAATACAGTCAACCTCTGGTGGGGTTTGAGAATATTCAGGCCAGCACGGCTATCAAAAGAGATGGAACCCTGGTTACCTACATGCGGGACAATGGCCCGCCGCCGCAACGCTTACAAATGAGCAGCTCGACAGACAAAGGCATGACCTGGAGCCCCGTTCGCGATGCAGAACTCCCCAATCCCGGCTCCGGCGCAGATGTCCTTACCCTGGCCAATGGCAATTGGGTAATCGCATACAATGATACCGAAGACGGTCGCCACAGTCTGGCCATTTCTCTATCAGAAGATGAAGGGCAACACTGGACATATAATCGCCATCTGGTATTAGATGAATCAGGAAAAGGTGCAGCTACGGGTGCTTATCCCTCGATTATTCAAGGGCAAAACGGAGGGATTCATGTGGTGTATAGTTACGTAGCAACCGGGGGAGATGGGATTCGCAAAGAAACCATCCGCTATGCCCGCTTTGATGAGGAC
>CAYGTH010000451.1:0-6250 GCA_964352745.1 uncultured Bacteroidia bacterium | reverse complement strand
GTTTACCTATCATTGACGAAAAGGCAGAAGGGCTATGGGCAAGAATAGCTACGCTGGATGCAGGTAAAGGCAGAGGCACTTTTTTTATGCCGGAAATAGGGGATGAAGTGGTAATGGGATTTTTGAATGATGACCCGCGAGACCCGGTAATTCTGGGAATGCTTTACAGCAGTAAGCTCGCGCCCCCTTTAACGGCTGATAAGAAAAATCCGCAAAAAGGGTATGTCAGCCGCGAAAAAATGCAAATGATCTATGATGATGAAGATAAGGTAATCGAAATTTCCACTCCGGCAGGGAATAAAATTACCCTAACCGAAAAGGATAAAGCGATTATCCTGGAAGATCAAAATGGAAATAAGATAGAAATGACTAAAGATGGGATCTCCCTCGACAGTGCAAAGGACATTATCCTCAAGGCGAAGGGAGATGTGAAAATAGAAGGAACAAAGATTGAAGCAAAAGCAAAAGCAGATTTGAAAGTAGAAGGCGCCAATGTGGGCGTGAAAGCAAAAGCCCAGTTTAAGGCAGAAGGGGCGGCAGGAGCAGAAGTATCTACCGGTGCCATTGCCGTCATCAAGGGGTCCCTGGTAAAAATTAATTAATACAGAATTTTAACTCCCATTAAAAGGAGTTCCTAACAATCAATTGGTATGCCTCCAGCAGCAAGAGTCGGTGATATGCATGTGTGTCCCATGGTAACCGGGGTTGTTCCTCACGTTGGAGGGCCGGTGATGCCTCCTGGGGTTCCTACTGTAATGATAGGTGGAGTGCCAGCAGCTACAGCAACCGGCATGTGTACGTGTACCGGGCCGCCGGATACCATCGTAAAAGGGTCGGCTACTGTGCTGATCGGCGGAAAACCAGCTGCAAGAATGGGAGATACTTGCGCCCATGGCGGTACAATTGTAATTGGATGCCCAACAGTAATGATAGGAGGCTAAATCATGGCACAAACAGAGCAACATAATTCATTTTTAGGAAGGGGATGGGGGTTTCCTCCAACTTTTGATAAGGCCAATCGCCAAGTGGTGATGGTGGAGGATGCTGTAGATATTCAACAGAGTATGCAGATTCTGCTCAGTACAAACCTTCGCGAACGTGTTATGCAACCGGAGTATGGATGCAACCTGACTGACCTGCTGTATGAACCCGTTAATTCGAGTCTCCTTGCTTATATCCGGGATTTGGTGGCAACAGCAATTTTGTACCATGAACCCCGAATTGCAGTGGAAGAAATTGAACTGAAAACAGATCAGGTGAATGAAGGAGTTATCCTAATTGCGATTGATTATATCATTAGAAGCACTAATTCTCGATTCAATTTTGTGTATCCATTTTACATAGAGGAAGGCCGGGAAATTTGAGATATTTTCTATGGAAGATTGCACACATAAGAAAAATCCACTTGTTAGGGACGGTCGGAGTCAACGGCGGCGAAGGCTGAATGCCTTATCTGCGGATTATGTCCGGATAGATGAGCGACAGTTGGCTGATCAACTGGAATACGTGCGTAAATATGCGCAGCAAGTCGTCTACTATGATCAGTCAAATGTTCCGGCAGGAGACTGGCAGGCATTTTTTAGTGATCCTGTTTTTGAACTTGCCACTATAAGTAATACGGATACAGATGCAATGCAGGACGCTTTCAACACTGCCCGGAAAGCTGCTGAACAAAATCCTGATAGCGGCCACTTTAATGCGGCCCTAACCCACATTAGCTCCCTTGCCCGAAAAATCGATGAGTGGAAGATGGGTATTGGAGAAGGAATTCGATTACATGAACTCATTTGCGGGCAAATTACGAGTCACCTTGCCTATGCTTTGAGAAAATATATTGCGTATGCACGGATTGCAGAATCTGAGATCAGCCTGACCTTCGATGCCACTATTCTGGAGGGATGGAGTCAGGATTGGTTGGGAGAGCAACAGATCGCCCCACTGGAAAAGACGCTTGCTGACCCTGGCCTGTTTTACCCGGGAATGAGAGTTGTTTCAATATCCGAAGCCAAAGAACTGCTCAACTCTTCCCCAGCAATCGGATTTGATGATAGCCCTCATCTGGTTTTCCTGGGAGAAAAAATCACCACGGTATCGGAGGCGTTAACGCTCCTCGAAACCCTGCAAAGTAATACTGCTGGTACCGAACCCAGTCTCTACTATAATGGCGATAAGATTGCTTATTTTTCGGATGCAGAACGAATACTCAATTCCCTGGGTTCTCTGGGAGATTTGTATCAAACCTTTTTTAAGGCAATCGTTCAGATTGTAGAAGCAGCCCCGGCTTATCTGGAAGCCCGAATAGATGGAAACCAATCTCATGAACCTCACATTGCCCTGTTAATCGCTTTTTTAAGGCTGTTTTCGCATGTGCAAGGAGATATCAATAACATAACAGAGCGACATCTTGATTTTTTCTACTCGGATGTTCTGGCCTTAAAAGAAAAATCAGCTACGCCTGATCATACACATCTGGTTGTGCAATTGGCAGAGCATGTTTCCGAATACAAACTGGAGGCAGGAACTCGCTTTGCTGCGGGTACAGATGATACCGGACAGGAAGTGTTTTTTGAATTAGATGAGGAGCTTGTAGCAAGCCAAACCCAGATTGCCAGCTTGCAAAGCCTCTACTTGGAGCGTGAGGGTACTGAAGCCGAAAATCACATCAAGGGCGTATTTGCCGCTCCGATCGCCAATTCAAAAGATGGACTAGGGGCAGAAATTACAGATCCAGAGATTCCTGCCTGGAAAACGATGGGAAGCGAGGATATGCCCCCTGCCGATCTGGGCTTTGCCATTTGTTCCGGAGCATTGAATCTTGCAGAGGGAAATCGAAAAATCCAATTAAAACTGAGTTATGAATCTCCTGTCCAGATCAATCCAGACTCTCTGGAGAATTTGATGAAAAATCTGGATCAGGATACCCAAAACGCTTTGAAAGATCCGGAAATCCAGCAAGGATATTTTGAAGGGACAGCAAGTTTTAAGAAACGATTATCCGAAGTCCTGACTCCAGAGCAATATGAGGAAAGTAGTACAGCTATTTTGGCAACGGCGGAAGCATTAGGGGGGAGTCATCTGTTAGTTAAGGAAGCTTCTCTGGAGCGGCTGAGTGGGATGGAAGAAAAACTTGCAATTGCAAACAGAGATAGGGGGCTATTGGGGCAATATTTCACTGGTAGAGACCTGAAGGGTACCCCAATATTTGAACGGCTCGATGCTGGAATAAATTTTCAATGGAAATATGGAGGCCCAGGAAATGGGGTGCCTAATGATAATTTTTCAGTGAGATGGGAAGGAACGGTCCGCCCCGAGTTTACGGGAGAATATTCATTCGCTACCAGTACAGATGACGGAGTCCGACTGTATGTGGATGGCACCTTGATCATAGACAAATGGGTAGATCAAGCAGAAAGAGAATGGACGGGAACAGCTAATTTGGTCGCAAATGAAGAGGTTTCGATCAAGATGGAGTTTTACGAAAGAGGGGGCTATGCAACGGCAGAATTATGGTGGGAATGTGCAGATACAAACCTGGAAAAAGAATTGATACCTGCGGATAAATTATCCCCACCTGTGGGATTGGGCGATAAGGTAGAGGCTTTGTTGCACAAAAATGGAATTATCGACAAGGCTTATAATGGAATAGAACAGCTAAATAAAGCAATAGAGACGGTATTTGAGAATGCCTCATTAGCAGGTGCAGAAGAATATATCACGGCTATAGATGAGTTGATCGTGATCCAGGATTTTACCCCGGTTCGGATTACTGAAAGGACGCTTTCTCAACTACAAAATTTAGAAGCGCTTAGCAAGGGGATTTCGGATGCGTTGCGGGATGAAGACATTTTTGATCAGCTTTTTTCAGGATGGGGAAGCCTGTCCCAAAAACTAATAGAAAAACTATCAACAGCTGAATACGAAGTACTTGCCCCATATGTATATGGTTGCACAGAGCAATTGACACCGAAGGGGATGCATCCTGTTTTCACTCTTACGGAATCGACACTTGCCAAACTGGAAGCAGCGTCTGCAAATGGAGAACCCGGCGCCCCTGATTCTGCTCAGCTGGGGCAGATTAAAAACCTAGAATTTCCCCTGTTGATACATGTTCCTTATCCGGGGTATTATTCATTTCGGGGAGCGATTCGCGAGAAGTTAGGATTGGACACCTCCAATCTCTCCGATATGGAATTGGAATGGCTGATCATAAGTTATGCCCAGATTAATGAAGGACTGATGTCTGAATTTACGTTGAGGCAGCAGGGACTGGATGACCTAAGAACCATCGAAGGCATCTCTGACGAAATTGCGATTCTATTGGACGAATCAGTAAAGGGAAATACTTACAGAGGTGGATATGAAGTTTATTCAGGACGCTTGCGGTTTGTATTGGAAAGTGAATTGAAACAAGACCCAGGGCCTTCCTATGCGGAGTTGGAGTCTTTGATTCTGCGACATACAGATATTTCAAATGCTTTTCGAGCAACATTAAGCACGGAAAAAGAGTGGATGGAACCCATGATCATGAGGGTAGGAGATGCGGGAAATAGTATGGAATCAGATCAAAGTGCTGAAGCAACATTTACTACCTATAATAATCAGTTAACCTTCACCCTCGAATTAGGAGCTGAACAGGATCCGGTGATCCCGTATCAGGAAGAAGTCCTGGGACTGGGAATCCAGACAAATTTACCTGTTCTTCGGATTCAACTTAAAACAGAAGCCAATGCCTCCGGCCAACATCCCTATCAGTTGTGTCAGCCGATTGAGATAAATGAATATGAATTATCAGTTGAAGTAGCAGAGGTTCGTAAACTGGTGGTGCAGAATGGTGATGGATTACTGGATAGTAGCAAGGCCTTCCCCCCGTTTACCTCTATTCCCAAAATTGGTGCTCCCTTTTATATAGGAAGCGCAGAAGTGTTTTCTAAAAATCTGACTTCCATTAATCTGTTTTTGAACTGGGAAAACGCGCCTGAATCATTTGCAACTTATTATGAAGGCTATGCTGATGCGCCTGTCCCGACTGAGTATAAGGCGGGGATAGACATCCTGAAAGGCAAGAAATGGGTGCCCTGGGGAGAAGCTGTTGAACTGTTTACAGGTGATGAAAACGAAAATGTAGAGACGCTACTGCCGCTAGCTCCCATAGACCTGAGTTTTGTTCCGGCAATACCAGAAATAGAAGGTTTTGACCTCAACTCTCAATATGGCTTTATGCGAATGAGCCTGAAAGGAGAAGACTTCAGGCACAGTACCTACGTGTCAAATTTTACGCGTCAGGCCATGGGACTCGCGAGCCCCGATGATTTGATAAAGGGAGTTTTTTATCGTGAGAATGGAGTGGTCGCGAAACAAGATGCAAGTACGATAGATGGAAATAAAGAACGGACACACGAGGTTGTAATTCCCAATGAGCCTTTTACCCCTAATCTGATAGATTTTCGACTGAGTTATACAGCAACGGCTGACCACACCTCTGGAGAGTTGATTCATCTCTCTGCGCTTGGAGGACATCAGGTGCTAAGTCCTGATGCCCCGGAAGTATTGACTTGGCCCATGATTGCACAATATGAATCGGAAGGAAGTTTAATGATAGGACTCACAGGGCTGGAAGCTCCGGCATTATTGCCCTTGTTCTTTCAGGTAGCAGAAGCCTCAGCCGATCCCGCTCTCCCAAAAGCAGAAGTCGTGTGGTCATTTTTAGCCGGTAATGAATGGGTGCCGTTTAAGGATTATCAAATCCTCTCAGATACAACAAATGGCCTGATTGCTTCGGGTATTATAAAGCTGGATATTCCCGCTGAAATTCAGAACAGAAATACGGTCCTGAATCCCGATTACTTTTGGATCAAAGCGAGTGTAGAACAAGGCTCAGGTGCGATCACTGATACAATAAGCGTTCACACACAAGCAGCAAGGGCCACTTTTGTAGACCAAAATAATGATCCCGCCCGACTCAGTACGCCGATGGAACCCCAAACCATAACAGGGTTGGCCGAGAGTGATCCCGCTATCAATGAAATTGCGCAGAACTATGACTCGTTTGGCGGTAAAATGCCTGAGCCTCGCCAGGACTTCTATACACGAGTGAGTGAACATTTGAGGCATAAAGGCAGGGCGCTAACGATTTATGACTATGAGCGCATTGTCCTTGAACGATTTCCCGAGATATACAAGGTACGCTGCATCAACCATACCGATGTGGGGCGGGAACTGGCACCTGGACAGATCACAATGGCCGTCATTT
>CAYGTH010000450.1:0-6262 GCA_964352745.1 uncultured Bacteroidia bacterium | reverse complement strand
TCTATAATCTTACTTATACCCTTTAGACAAATGGGAAAAGCTTTGAAAAGATCAAGATAAAAAACAGCCCCACAAAGCCCATGATACTGAGCGAAAATGAAAGAGTGCGGATCGTTTCAATCTCGGTCATTCCACTCATTTTACTCACCACCCAAAACCCACTATCATTCATCCAGGGGAAGGGTTTAGACCCACACCCGATTGCCAGAGCCAGGTAAACAGGGTGAAAAGGTAAGGTACCCATTTCAGCAATGCCTCCAATGATGCCAACTCCGGTAATCATGGCTACCGTAGCGGAACCCTGTGCCGTCCGCATGATGGCAGTCGCAAAAAAAGCAAGAGGTATTAATCCGATTTGATAGTCACTTGCCAGTTCCTGAATCCGGACTCCGATCCCTGTTTGCTGCAAAATTCCCCCAAATGCACCTCCCATTGAAACAATCAGAATAATCAGTCCTGCTGACTGCAATGATTCAAGTAAAAATCGCTTCTGGTCATCTTTATTGGGCACCTTCCAGGTCAGGGTGGCAAGGCCTATAATTGCCGCCAGCGTAAGGGCAATATTGGGATCTCCTAAAAAGGAAAATAAGCTGAATAACATTCCCTCTACCAGACCTAAGCTTTTGCTGATCGTATTACCAGCAATCAGAACGATCGGCAGGATCACCGGCATGAGGGATAGCCACAGTGACGGTAAATGCCGATCCTCTGTATTCATCAACTCTTCCAATTCCGAAATCGTAATGTCGCCGGAGTCTCGCAGGGGAATGGTCCATCTTTTATTCGCCCAGGCGGCATACAGATATCCGGCTGTGATGGTAAACAGACCGATAGTCAGTCCTCCCATGATCATCACGCCCATGTCTATTCCCAGTTCCGCAGCGACAAAGAGCGGGCCGGGCGTAGGCGGCACCAGCGAATGTGCCATAGCAGCTCCTGCAACGATTACCGTTAAGTAGAACAGGTAATTCTTGCCAGTTCGGAGTGTCATGGCCTTGCTTAAGGGTACCAATAAGTAGAATACCGTATCAAAAAACACGGGAATCCCCAGGGTAAATCCACTGGTCAAAAATGCCAGAGGTGCCTTATCCTCGTTGAAGAGTTTAAGCGCGCCTCTGACAATTCGATCTGCGGCACCGCTTCGTAATAAGGAAGTGCCAATAATCGAGGCCATAGCAATCAGGACCCCGATCTTGGATGCTGTACTGCCAAATGCAGCGGCTATCTTTTTCCCTACAGGTTGCTTGAGAAAAGCGGCAGTTTCCGCTTCAGACATTCCTTTTAGGTGGGCAAACTGTAACAAATTTTCCTCAGTACTCAATAATCCGACAGCAATCGCCCCAAATAATAGGGCTAATACCGGATGTAATTTGAGAACCAGGATGCAGGTAATGATAACTAAGAGGCCGATAAGCAGGAGGAGTAGCGGGTCCATTATAGTGCGGTTTTTCGGTAAGGGTTGAGTAGCAAATGTTTGTGTAGAAGCGTTTTGTCAACTGAAAATATCCATAAGATACCCATAATCACCCACTCTCAACTGCGTGCATCAGGGCCTTGATGTATCCAAATGCAAAGGCATGTCCCTGAAGGGCGGCCGCAGGATCTTCATGATGCGGCACATGGTCGGGCATCACCATTCCATCGTAGTCGACATCTCTCAGCGCTTTTATGATTTCCAGGAAATCCATGTCTCCATTATCGGGATATACTTCCTGAAAATCATTCCAACCGCCCTTAATATTGCGGAGGTGAATATTGAATATTTGTTTGCGCTCTCCCACCCATTTTATAATGGGTAAAATTTCTGTTCTGGGATCTATTAAGCCTTCAGCGGTTGAACCCAGACAGAGGTTAAAGCCATGCGAGGGACTGTTATACAAAGAGGCAAACCGCTTTATCCCTTCAAATACATCCGGACTGTTCCACCGGGTGATACCGCGGTATCCAACCGGAGCAGGGGGATCGGCAATATGATTGGCCAGGAGTACATTGTATTCTTCAGCAACCGGGAGAACCCGGTCCAGGAAGTAGGTAATCCGTTCATATATTTCATCAATCGAGACTACGCCGGCGATGGTGTTGGGTTCGTTTCGAGCCAAAGCTTTTTCATAGTTCCAGCTTCTGTACAAGGTATTTCCCCGCGTGGGATCCAGGGTATCTTCCGTTCTCAGGATTACATGAATGATGGTATTGTACATCAGGGTCTTAACGCCTGTTTTGCCTGCTACCGAAATCATTTGCTGGATTATCTCAATTTCGCGGTCTCTTTCGGGGCTCTTACCCAACATAATATTGGGGGTACTGATGTTCTCAATCCCGGCAGATGAAAGCGGGAGGTGGTAGGCATCTAAACTGATTCCATATTTTTCACAGGCCTCCTTTTGGGCCATCGCATCGTCCAAATCCCAACCCACTCCCTCAATAAATTTGGGCGCCCCGCCGTCCATATTAAATACACCATACCTTGCCAGGAATTCCAGATTTTTTTTACCAGTTCCCCCATGCTGGCAGCCGATTTTCATCCGAAAGGGCTTTTTAGGAGATTCTGCTGTTTGGTCTTTTTTTTCGACAGGCTGACAGGCAGATAAGGGTCCCAGAGCGCTCATGGCTGCGGTAGCGCCCAGCCCGCCTGTGAGCAAAGCAAGGGCTTTTCGTCTATTTAGATGTTCAAACTGTTTCATTTTTTGTAGGTTTTAGGTTGTTAATTTCCGCGATACGGATCATGAAAAAACCAACCAGCACACGGGATCATATGCTGATTGGTTTCATTTGATAGGGATTCGACAAAGTAATTCTATTTTACGTCCCACCAAACTCTTGTATCCAGCAAATCCGGTCCTTGCCTGCTTACAGCGGCATTCAAGTTCGTTGAATTGACGGTTTTTTCCGAATCCGGATAGGTAAGCCTGCGGATAAAATCTTCGGTTTTGAGTTCACTACCCGGATAGGGATTGGGCGGAACAACAGGAAATCCACTTCTTCTGAAATTGGCCCAGGTTTCATGACCATTGAGGTAAGAGGACACCCAATACTGTGTATTGATCAGTTCGAGTTCTGAACCTGCGGTCAGGGAGTGGGATTGCAGATAAGCCTCAATATCGGCAGTGGCAATCTCTGTATCACCGGGCCAGCTTGCCATTTGATCCATATGTGCCCTTATTCCCTCCTGGTACATTGCATTGGCATCTCCGGGAACCCATCCTCTAAAGATGGCTTCAGCATAGAGCAGCATGGTTTGAGAATAGGTAACATAAAAAGTGGGGGCCTCAGGAGCGCCGAGCCGGGTTCTGTCCAGCTGACTGTAATCAAACAAACTTGCCAGACCATCTGCGGCAACTGCCGGGTCTATCGTTGTATTATCAAACCCTTGAGGCATTCCGATTTGATCGGCCGGATTACGACTGGCTATGGCTTCTACCTGCCCGCCGCCAGTTGATGCACCCACATATCTTACAGCTATTGAAGCTAAGCGGGGATCATCGTTATCTTGTAAATAGTCTACAAATTCCTTATCCAGGTAGAAAAACGGAGCCTGACCACCATTTAAGTTAGTACCCAAACCATTCCTAAAACTCGCATCATGACGCATGACCGCATTATCAAGATTAGAAGTCATCAGCCCACCAGTAACAGCTTTTACTGCAAACTCCTGAGCCTTGGAAGGGTTCACCTTAGTAAGCCTCATAGCAGCTCGTAGCATCAGCGAATAGCCCAGTCTTTTCCAGGACTGGATATTATCGCTGGAACTCACATACATGATTTCTTGCGGAACGGGATCATTGGAGGAATTCAAGGCATTTGAAGCGTCTTCCAATTCAGTTAATAAATCATTGTAAATGGACTCCTGGGTATCATACGCAGGAAAGGGAACGGCTTCTAAAAAGCCATTACCGGCTTCTGTATAGGGAATATCCCCATAGGTATCTGTCAAAACTATAAATTCATGTGCACGCCAGATTCTCAGCATGGACCGTAAATTTGTTTTTTCAGGATTATCGACTAAAGCCGCAATTCCATCCGTCAGGTTTTTGATGGTATTCCGGTACCCATTTTGCCAACTCGATTGAGTTGCCGAACGGTTGTCCTGATTAAGGTTCGCTCCGGTCCCTACTCCTGCAAAAGGAGTGATCATTTGCCTGACAATAGTAACCTCATAAGTCAGGTTATCTCCATATCCTGGTGCACTTCCGATTATCGCATTGTTCAATTGAAAGGTAGGATCAATGGAAGTTAATCGGACAGGATCAGTATTGAGTTCATCAAAGCCATTGTCGCATGAGCAGAGCAACGATATCGCTACGCACACACCCAATAGGTAGGAATATATATTTTGCATGATGGGTTGGTTTAGAATTTGACGTTAAGATTAAATCCAATATCTCTGGTAATGGGAAGTCCGGTTGCTTCAAGGCCCACTCGCGTATCCCCAAAAATACCATTCTGATCTGGATGAATGTGAGGCACCCATTTTTTAAGTACAGCCACATTATTGGCTACAATGTCTAATTTCAAGGTCTTAATGAAATCGACAGCACCTAAGTGCGGCGTGAAATCATATCCAATTGCTACCTGTCGCAACTGCCATGATCCGGCATTAAATACAGATTGCTCAGACATTCTTCCCCCTCTGATTGCCTGATAGAAAGGCTGAATCTGTGCCTGCGTTGTATTTACGCTTCCATCAGGACCAACTCCGTCTCCGACCACAAACCCCACATCTCTGCCTTCCAGAGTCGCTTTGTCCAGGCCGTGTCGATAAGCATTGATATGTGTACCCGAAATCATCTTGTGACCAAGTTTGAAATCAATCAGGAATGAGGCCGTAAATCCTTTGAATGCAAAGCTATTCGTGAATCCTCCTACCCAGATCGGCAAAGCCGTTCCGAAGGCGAGCTGTTCTGTCGATCTTAATGGCAATCCGTTATTAGGATCAAAAACCTGCCTTCCCTGCGCATCCCGGAGCCATCCCCATCCATATAGCTGGGCCATCGGCTGACCTACTACCTGCCGGAGTTCTCCGTGAAATTCGGCAGTACCCACGGTAATAAATGTATCATCTACATCATCGCCAAGGCTCAATACTTTTGAGGTATTATAGGAAACGTTGGCAGAAGTATTCCACATGAATTTATCGTTTTTGATAGGAGAAACGGACAGGAATAGTTCTACGCCTGTGTTTTCGCTTTCTCCTACATTGATGAGTCGGGACGTATAGCCCGATGCATCGGAGGTTTGGGCACTCAGAATCTGATCTGAGGAAAGTTTGTCGTAGTAGGAAGCCTCAAATCTCAGGTTGTTGAACAGGGTCAATTCCAGTCCTATTTCTCTTTCGGACACCTTCATCGGCCTCAGATTAGGATTGGGGACGGTACTGCCACTTATATTTCCAACCGGCTGATTGGACAATTGAAGGGGGTTGACAGCATAAAATAGATTATTGGAATAGGGCGATACATCCGTATCACTACCCGCCTGTGCATAGGCCACTCTGATTTTACCAAATGAAAGCCAGTCCGGCATATTCTTAAAGGCCTGGCTAAAGATAAAACTACCGGTAACAGACGGATACAAAATGCTTCTGTTCTCCGGGGATAAAGTTGAGAACCAGTCATTTCTTGCCGTGGCATTAATAAATACGTAGCCTTTATAGGAAAACTCGGTTGAGGCGTACAGAGAATTCACCTTTCTTTCCGATAAGGAATAATTGGGGGTTACAGTACTGGCATTCCCGATCGTGTAGAGGTCTCGCGTGAAGAAGTTTTGGCCCAAAATGGTGTTCACATCTGAACGGCGATACATTTGATTACCCCCTGCGTTGATCAGAATACCGAAGTCGCCAAATGTTTTATTCGCACTAATCAAGAAATCGGCATTAACCTCTCTCAACCTGCGCTGATCCTGAACATACTGCCCATTGACAAAGCCGGGAGGAGGAGAAGATTGTCTCCGGGAACCTGTAGGCAGGTTGTAGTCAACATCACGACTGAAATAGTCTTGCCCGATACGAACCTGCGCAAATAACCAATCGGTGAAATCGTATTTTGCTGTAATGTTCCCAAATATCCTGTCTCGCAAGTTGTTTTCAAACCGCTTGAGCGCAAAATAGGGATTGGTTCTGTTGGTAAAACGGGAATAGAGGATCTCATCTCCATTAGCATCGCAGCAATTCTCTTCCAATAAATCCATAGGCATGGTAGAAGAAAGCGTATAAATCACAACCGGGCTGTAATCCTGCTCTGCAATATTGGGGGGATTGGTACGG
>CAYGTH010000449.1:0-6267 GCA_964352745.1 uncultured Bacteroidia bacterium | reverse complement strand
CACTTGCAGCCGACGAGTACTGGGGGCATATGTTGCATCCACCAATCGAACTGAAACCGGAACCGCAGTCTCCAATCGAGCCGCTACCCGGTCTTCCCACTCCACCTGCCGGAGGGTCGATATTCCCTCAAACTGAGGGAAAGCGACCTGATCGATGACAGCAGAAGGATATGCGTCCACAAATGCCTGAGACAAAGCCGTTCCTGCCGGGAAAGCCATAGAATCATTTGTATGGACAATGACGGGAATTACCTGGGAGTTAGTGGCTGAAATTTGCTCGGTAAGGGCTGAGGCTTGCGGGCAAAACTGGCACCAGGCACCGGTATGATCCTGAAGGATTACCCACTTTTCCGGAACGGTGCTCAATGCTGTCAGGTTGACATCAAGTGTGTCATTCCCTGGTGCCTGATCCCACTGGCCATTTACCCGATCGATCCAAACCCGTAGCGAATAGGTGCCTGCCTGAGGCACATCCAGGGCTGCGCCATGAAGCAATGACTCAACAGAATCCGGAGCAATGGAGAGCCCTGTCAATGAATCGGATTGTATAGCCCCTCCGTCCAATTGATAATCCATGGAAATCGCCCGAATGGTATCACTTCCATCATTTTGAATCAGCAGTTCCAGCGGGACCATCCCAGCTGGCACGTATTGCCCCAGGGTTGTTGCTCGTAGATTCCCATCAACCTGAAAGGGTTCTACTACGCTGATATTATCAACTGCGAAGCCATCTGTCCACCCGCCCCTGTCATCGTGGTGGAATCCAATTCTGACATCAGGTTCCCCGGCAAACGCCTGCAAATTCACTGATTCGCTCCGCCAACCAGCTTCCCCCAGCAAGGTATCGACGATCCCCCATTGGTTGCCTCCATCTGTACTCACTTCTATAGAGGCGGCAGAGCCTAGCAAACCTGTAAAGAATGCATCAAAAGTCAACCGGGGAGCCAATCGGGTAGAGAAATCCAGAGCAGGAGTAATCAGGAAATCTTCTCCCATATCGCAGTTACAGGCATCGTCATTCGAAGCCACAAAACGACCATTAAGCGGAATGGTCCAAAAGGAGCTCGAAAGCGAAGCTGCATCTCCTATCTGCCATCCTACACTCCCATTCGCCTGACTCCGGGTCCAATCTAAGGGGAAAGTATTCCCCTCAAAATCTTCAGAAAGCAAGACCTGAGAGACTGTTTTGTGGGGGAGAAAGATTCCTGCCATCATCAGGATCAAAACAGTACGGTAACACAATCGAGTATTCATGCGGTTTTTTTTTCAGCGTAACGGCTTAGCAGTCTGCTATAGCCGGATTCCGGTCCGACTACTCAAATAGCTTCGCTTTGGCGAATAGGATTGACGGACCAGAATCCGCCAATAGCCCTTGCAGGGCTAAGGAATACAAGTTACAGCCTTAGTCCGCTTTGATTCGTCAAAAAGCCGACTTCTATGCTATCAGATGACTTAGGTGTGTCATAAATCCTTGCAGGCGTGAACAATTCCCGTAGTAATGCGGTTGAATGTTAAAAGTAAAGTTTTTACATTTGTTCAGTTAGATGATTGTAGAAACAGGCTACCTCCTCTCAACAGTCAAAATTAACATTTCAATAATTGGTACAATTATTGAACATCACAATCAGACACATAGACAACTCAGCTAAACGGAAAGATGAAACACATATTTACCCTCTCTTTAATATGCTTATTCTCAATTGGCCTCCTTTCGGCTCAAAGCCTGGAGTTCATTGATCCCCCTACAAGCGCCATTACCCGCACCAGCGGAGATGATACCACCAAAACCTACTTCAACATCAAAAACGTTTCCGACGAGGCAGTCAATGTGAAAGCCCGACGGATTGCAACGAATTTTGCAACAGGTATGGACACGACTCATGCCAGTTTTTTTTGCTGGGATGTATGTTATGGCACTTCCGCTAGTGCTAGTGCTTTTTCGATTCCGATAGCGCCCGGTGATACCACTAATACTGCTCAGTACATAGTGCTTACGCCTAATGACATCCCCGGATTCAGCACGATTACTATGCGGTTCTTTGTAGAGGACAATCCTGCTGATTTTGTTGAGCATACTTACGAATACAGTGTAGATGGTGTCTTGAGCCTTAGGGACGAGTTGGATTTGTCGCGGGTGATTTCCTCCCCCTACCCCAACCCTGCTAAAGACCGTGCATCGATTGATTACGAGCTTCCCGTTAATTTTACAAAAGCTGAGATTCAGGTATATAACCTCATTGGAAAGAAAGTTCGCAGCATTCCGCTTCAGGGATCATTTGGAACTGCCACAATCGAAGCGGCAGACCTCAAATCTGGCGTCTATTTCTTATATTTGACTGCTGAAGGAAAACAAATCACTTCTCGTAAGTTGATTATTTCCAAATAATATATCTCTTAATAAGAGTCAGGCGGGGAACTCTGTTTCCCGCCTTTTTTTTCGCTATGCCGATCGACGAATCCAATATTCTCAGTGTCAAGGAACTGACCTTCTATCTCAAGCATTTGCTGGAGAAGGATCCCGTAGTAGGAGATGTGCAGGTTTCGGGAGAAGTTTCCAATCTTAAGTACCACAGTTCCGGGCATGTATATTTCAGCCTCAAGGATTCAGAAGCGCAGTTGACCTGCGTGATGTTTCGATCCTATGCAAGCCTTGCCCCCCGGATGCAGGAAGGTGACGAAGTGATCCTAACCGGAGGCCTCACGATTTATCCGCCCCGGGGCAACTATCAATTGCTGGTCAGAGGAGTACGGAAGGCCGGATTGGGGAATTTATTCCAGCGGTTTTTGCAGCTGAAAGAGAAACTCAAAAGGGAAGGTCTATTCGACTCTGCCCACAAACAGGCAATTCCCACACTACCGCAAACCATAGCGCTGGTCACCTCTGAAACCGGTGCAGCCGTTCGCGATATGATTCAGACGCTGAAGCGGCGATTCGACAAACTTCAAATCATCGTGATTCCTACCGTGGTTCAGGGTGCTCAGGGTTCCCAGTCCATTATTCGCAGTCTGGAACTTGCAAAGCAGACGGAAGCAGACGTGATCTTATTGGCCAGAGGCGGGGGTTCTATCGAGGATTTATGGAATTTTAATGAGGAATCGGTAGCCCGTGCGATCTTTGCCTGCCCAATTCCCATTATTACCGGAATTGGACACGAAACAGATACAACCATCGCAGATTTTGTGGCGGATGTACGCGCCTCGACCCCTACTGCAGCGGCAGAGCGAGCGGTTCCGGATAAGCAAGCCCTGCTCAATGCCATCGATCAGTATGAGCGGAGTATGATGCAGCAATTGCGCCACTTCATTGATTTCAAGCGGCAGGTGGTAGATGATTATGAAAACCGATTGGAGCAGGCTTGTATTCGGCTGATAGACCTCAAGCGGCAGACCATAGAGGACTATGCAAACCGGCTGGATCAACTCTGTTTGCGTCTGTTTGATCAGAAGCGACATGAGTTAGATCTGCTGGAAGCCCGGCTCAATGGCATGGACCAAACCCAAATCCTGGCTAAAGGCTATACCCTTACCCTCAAGGATGGAAAAATCCTCCAAACGCCAGCAGGCTTGAAAACGGGTGATAGGATCGAAACCGTATTTACAGAGGGGCGGATTGCTTCGGAGGTTAAAGAAGAGGAAAGATGATAGAAAATAGATGGAAGATATTAGAAAAAAGATAAGTAAGTAGACAGATTTTAGTATCAAGATAAAAGACTGTATCTATTTGATAATCAATAGCATCTTAAAACAGATACATTATGGCCGCAAAGAAACCCGTATTTTCATTAGAGGAAAAGCTCGTAGCTGTTCGGGATATCCTGGAACAAATGCAAAAGGGCCTTTCCGATTTTGACAAGCAGACAGAACTGTTCAAGACCGGTAAAAAACTGATTACAGAATGCCGGGAATACCTCGATGCCTCGGAAGTTGAAGTAAAAAAACTGGTGGACGGCCAATTGGAAGATTTTACGTCAAAATAAGTCGTCCGAAATTTTTCCACAAAATCTGTGATTTTGGATTTGTCACCGTAGATTTGTTGATCACAACCAATCAGGTATTATCATGAATATACAGGCCAAATTACATGTTAAGTTCGACCTCGTACAGGTCACTGAGTCATTCCGCAAGCGCGAATTTGTTGTAGAATACATTGACGGTAACCCAATGTACCCTCAATACCTCAAATTCCAACTCATCCAGGATAAATGCGATGCGCTCGACGGATTTGAAGTCGGTGCAATGGTAGACGTTTCTTTCAACCTGAAAGGACGCGAATGGAAAAGCCCTCAGGGAGAAATCAAGTATTTCAACAGCCTCGATGCATGGCGCCTCAGCCCTGTACAGGAAAATGCAGGTGGTGGTGCTGATGCTCCTCCTCCCCCGCTCCCTCCCGAAGCGATTGATGTAAGCGAGATGAACGACTCTGACGACCTGCCTTTCTAGGGAGAGTCGTCCGATTTGCAGAGTTGTCAGATATGAGGTTTTACGCTAAAATGTCCTGTATTCGGGTGTAAGGATCAATCTGCGCGTGCTCTTTTTACCCGTTTATTACATGCTTTTAGCGAATTCTGCCGCTGTCAATCCCTGCAGCTATTTCGATTAAAGTGTCTTTATCCTTTACCCTGAAATAGTAAAGTGAGGGAAATATGAAAATGAATCCCCCTCCTGTACCATTTAGTGGATAAAAATGCTCTATTAGGAGAAATCTCCGGGGTAGGAAAGTAATTCGCAAGTCGCTTTTTTTGCTTTTGAGAATGTGCGAAAAAGATGAATTTCTTACATCCTCCCTAAATAGACCCTGCTTGACAAACCAAATTATTTACTAAATTTCTTCCTCAAAACACTCGTTAACAACAGATTAATTGAATAACGGAATATGGCGACGTACAAAAGTGTGATGCTGGTTGATGACAACGAGATCGACAACATAATCAATGAAAAGATCATTGAAGCCAATAGCTTCGCTGATAGCATTCTTGTTTTCCAAACTGGCCAGGAAGCTCTTGAATACCTGAAAGGTAATGAGAATGATGAAGCCTCTTTACCAGAAATCGTTTTTCTGGATATTAATATGCCCATCATGGATGGTTTCCAGTTTTTGGAAGATTTTGAGGAATTCTCCGAGATTGTAAAGGGTAAGTGTAAGATCATTATGCTTTCTTCTTCTATCAGTCCCAAAGATATTGATCGGGCCGCTTCCAGCAGATATGTAAAGAAGTACCTGAATAAGCCGCTTAATGCGCGTTACCTCGAAGCTATCACAGTATAATATCCAATACGCTTTTATTACCTGCACGTAATTGTGTACTCAAAAGCCATCCTGATAAATCAGGATGGCTTTTGAGTTTCGAATACCTCAGCCCTATTAACAGTACAAACGACTATATTTTATCCAGGGAAGGGGAAAATGAGCACAAAAAAAACTAGGGGACTCAAACGCGTTCCTGCGTGAATCGACCCTAGCCCTTGCTCTTGTAATTCCAGGATTATTGTCCTGTCATGACACAAATATGGGCAGAAATAGTTTCGCCACAAGTCCGGTTTCGAATAAAAAATTACATCTGTGAACAGAACTTCCCCCAACTTAAATCAGTTATTTCCAATGGAAGCAGATTAATTTCATCAGCTTGAGAATAAGAAAAAAACAAGAAACAATCATCTGATTATCAATTGTTTACATGATTTTATTTTCAAATTCACATTATACCCTGAATCAACCAAGCACAACAACTATTCCATTACCGGAATTAATTTACCCGCCCAAATATGCATTTAGGGGAATATTACTTACACCCATAGGGGTAGTACCCGCATAAAAAATATCCTGCCCGAATGGGGCAGGATAAAAAGGGTACCATAAATAATAAAGCTTAATGCGGCTTTCGCCCATAAAAAAAACCAGGGGACTCGAATGCACTGCATGAATCGACCCTGGCCCTTGCTCTTGTAATTCCAGGTTTACCGTCCTGTTATGATACAAGTATAGGGACATCTGATCGCTTTCTAAAGGAGCTTTGCATCAATGGTTTATTTTCAATCGGGAATGGATTTAATCCCTTACTCATCGGCATTTCTTGCCACGGAACAATTCAACCTAATAAAGTAATCATCACCCATCTTCTCCACCCGGCTAAGAACCCTCTGCTTGTATCGCCTCTATTTTCAAAAGATTAAGTTACTGCTCAGGCTATATTTTTCACGAATCGAAAAAAAAGGGGGGGTAGGCCAGTTTTCCTGCAAGCGAAGAATAACCGCAAGGTTCGCAAAGGA
>CAYGTH010000448.1:0-6278 GCA_964352745.1 uncultured Bacteroidia bacterium | reverse complement strand
GAACCTGCGGTGCAACAAGGTCGGATTCACCTGAAACTGACCCCAGCGGCCTCTTCTGAGGAAATACGGCGTGCATTCCAGGATGAGTGGTATGAAGATCGAATCAACATCTTTCATTATGGCGGGCATGCGGATGAAGACGATTTATGGTTGGAAACAGATGGCAAGGGGAATAAATCTTTTTTTTCTGTCGGTCTTTCCCGATTCCTGGGGGCACAAGGCGGTATTAAGTTGGTCTTTTTAAATGGCTGCGCGACCAAAGCCCATGCCGACTTGCTTTTAGCAGCAGGCATTCCGGCGGTTATCGCCACTTCCCGCAAAATTGATGATTACCAGGCCACACGCTTTGCCACCACTTTTTATCACGGCCTGGCATCCGGTGCGAGTATCGGTGAGGCCTTTCAAGAAGCCGAAGGGATATTGTTAGGGGAATTTGGAGAAAGCGGCGCACACCGCAGTAGTTTGTTTTGGGAGGACCTGGAGGAGCGGGCCGAAGAGGGGCATCCCTGGCGATTATTTACCCGGGAAGAAACGGGTTGGTTTCCCCGGCAATGGCAGTTGTTTTACGAGAAACAAATCACAGCTGAGCAGGGATCTATTAGTGCGGATAGCTTCATTGGAGAAACCATCAACAACTACGAAGTTTTACAAATCCTGGGAGAGGGAAGTCTGGGGACAGTCTTTAAAGCGCGGCATATCAACCTGAATCAGGAAGTGGCCCTAAAGATCACCCACAGAGCACTGGAGGGGTATGAGCACCTGAAAAAGATCATTTTTGAGGGGAATAAGGGGCTGGCTTCTATCAAACACCCGAATGTAGTGGATTTTCTGGATGTAGGGGAAATAACCCTGTTCGGGCAAAAGAGGTTGTATATCGTCATGGAACTCGTCATGGGCGACCGCCTGGATAAAGTGGATTTTGGGATTTCTATGATGCGGAAAAGTGATTTTACGCGGATTGCAGATTTTGCTTTGATGGTATGTGCAGGGTTAGAGGCCGCTCATAATACCCAATTTCAGGATGAGGCAGGGGTATCGAGAGAAGGGATTATACATGGGAATATTAAATCCAGAAAAATTCTGCTGACGTCCGATAATGTACCCAAGTTGATTGACTTTATGTTTGCGGACCTTGAGCGTTCTTTACAGGTGAAACTTGATGTGCCGGAATCCGTAACTATGCGCAAGCGAGAAGAACGGTTGGACGATTATTTTCCACCGGAGGTGATAAGTGGCAGGAAGCCTGTATCGAAACAGACAGATGTCTATTCGTTGGGAGCAGTGTTCTTTGAAGTGTTTACCGGAAATACCCTGGGAGAAGTTTCCTTCTCAAATGAAGAGGAGATGTACCGCTTCCTTTCACATAGAAATCGGGAGTTCCCTCGTAAGTTTAGCAAGGTAATTTTTACCGCTACTCACCCTGATTTTACCCAGCGATATAATACGGTTGGAGAACTGATTAATGCAATCATAGGCAGGACTACTTTTTGGACACGCATTGTCTATTGGTTTAGAAGAAAATGATCTTCTGTTTTTTCGAAACTTTCAAGTTAAAATAAAATCCATTCCTCACCGTTTTACTAATCCTACCACCTCTTTTCTCTGGGAATTTATTCTATTTGTTTCTCCCTTACACAGACATCCAAAGCTGTCTTTGGAATTTTCTGATTGTGTGAAATTGGGTTTTTTGGAAAATTTCAAATTTTTCATCCTTTGTAATTACCAAAGAACAACTCAATCAAAAGAAGTTACGTTAAACAAAATACAAAAAGTGGAATGATTTATGCCTGAGATTGCAATGAAAGTTTATACTTTTTTAGTGCTTGAAATATTCAAAGTATCTCATTTGTTTCACATCAGTTAAACTCTCTTCTTTGAAAAGAGTGATTAATTGCAATTTTATCATAGACATAAAGTTTCACTTCAAAGGAATTCCCTAAATGCAAAAGAATAATATCATGACAAAGATGACTAATGGCGACGAAATCGGATTGTCCGGCTCTAACACGCTCGAACGACAACTCCTGATGATGCGTGATGCATTTCGCCAGCACCAGAATGACATTCGGAAAAAGTACAAGATCTCAGCAAATGAAATGGAAATCATTCTCTTCATTTCTGAGCATGGACCGCAACGCATGAAAAGTGTTGGGGAACAGTTCAAAATCAAGTTTAGTACGCTTACAAGCCTTGTAGACAAGATTGAGCGACTCAATCTCGTAAAGCGGGTTAACTCAAAAGAAGACCGTCGTTCTATCCTGGTAACCATTACCAAGAAGGGTAAAAAGATGCTCGATGAGTATAATGACCAAATCCGGGTATTAGCTGAACGGATTTCCGAGATCGCTCGGGAAGACAGCTTGCCAGGCTTACTTGAGACCTTGGAAAAAGTAAATGCCTGATTTTTTATCAGCTGTATAACACGATTTTTGTGCGGAGCTTTTCCCCGCTGACCGCTCGTCTTACCTCTCTTTTAAGGAGGACGAGCGGTTTCTTTTTAGAGGGAGTGAAATGTTTTTTTCAAAACTCTCCGAATTTCCTAATTTTTTTGATGTAAGATTTTCGGGAAAATCATCGAAAAGAGAATGTTAAGCAGAATTTGGAATGAAGGGTAATCCTTTCCCATATTTGTTCCATGAGCATCAAATCCTTTGTCGGAACCTGGTGGGCCCGAAGTCGCGCGCGTCGAATTCGTTCTGATGCCGCACGGGCATTGACTTTACAAAAAAAGACCTTCGAATATCTGATCCGGAAAGGCCGGAAAACGGACTTTGGGAAAGACCATGACTTTGATACCATTCAAAGTCCCGAAGATTTTCAAAAACAAGTACCGGTTCGCGATTACGAAGCGGCAAAACCCTATTTTGACCGGATCGTTCAGAACCACCCGGATGTGGCCTGGCCTGGCCGCCCTCTGTACCTGGCCAAAACCTCTGGTACCACCTCTGGAACCAAGTACATTCCCATCACCCGGAACTCTATCAAAAACCAGATTGCCGGCGCACGGGATGCCCTGATGTGCTACCTCGCCGAGACCGGAAATGGTGCCTTTCTCGATGGGAAAATGATGTTCCTTTCCGGAAGCCCGGAAATTGAGGAAAATGCATATGGCGTAAAGACAGGTCGCTTATCAGGAATTGTGAATCACTTTGTGCCCGGATACCTGCAAACCAATAAAGTGCCGGGGTTTGAAACGAATTGCTTGCCGGATTGGGAAGAGAAAGTGAGGACCATCATATCAGAGATTCATGACCAGGACCTGCGGTTGATTTCTGGGATTCCGCCCTGGGTACAAATGCTATTTGAGGAATTGGAACAACAAACCGGTAAAACACCCCTGGAAGCATGGCCCAATCTGCAACTCTTTGTACAGGGAGGCGTCAATTTTGAACCCTACCGCCCCATTTTTGAGAAGTATTTTCAGGGCAAAGTCGCTATGGCTGAAGTGTTTCCTGCCTCGGAAGGCTTTTTTGCGATTCAAAACGAGCAGGGAGAAAATGACCTCTACCTCATGCCGGATAATGGGGTCTTCTATGAATTTATTCCCTTACAGGCATATGGGCAGGCAGATGCGCCCCGGCTTGGTTTGGCTGAGGTAGAAGTAGGTAATCAATACGCCATGATCATTTCCACGAATGCGGGGCTATGGGCCTATGATTTAGGGGACACTGTGGTATTTACCTCAACTGACCCCTGGAAAATACGGGTTTCCGGCCGGGTAAAGCATTTTATCAGTGCATTCGGGGAGCACGTCATTGCCGAAGAAGTAAACAGCGCGATCCTGGCTGCGACCGAATCTGCCGGGGGTACTTTTCAGGAATTTACCGTAGCTCCATTTATTACAGAAGAAAAAGGAGAATCTTATCACGAATGGTTGGTCGAGTTTGTAGAGCAGCCTGCCGATATGACCCTGTTCGCAGAGAGCCTCGATATGGCTCTGCGGGCACGAAACAGCTACTATGACGACCTGAGAGAGGGAAGTATCCTCAGACGCGCTCAAATTCGCCCTCTCCAGCTCAACGCCTCCCGGGAGTACATGAAATCCCAGGGGAAACTGGGGGGCCAAAATAAATTCCCCCGACTTAGTAACGATCGTCGCATAGCAGATGCGCTGGAAGGATTTGTGCTGAATTAGATCGAAAATGACTTACAACTTTGTGCCTGATGCACAAGCTTGCCCAACCCCAATCTGATTAGGGAAATTCGTCTTGCGTCTGACAGTACAGATGGAGGGGAATGCTTATCTTTAAGGAGGCCTTTTTAGACGTAATTGGGTTTGCTGACTAACAATTAACAAGGTTGGAAGTTTGTTTGTATATTAAGACAGTGATCCCCCTTTCAAGCACGCGTCTATGAAACACTTATTCATTAGCATTCTGGGTATTCTTTCCCTGATGACTTCCTTTCAGGTGGCTATTGCCCAACTCGTATTACCCAAATTCGATGTCATTATCCCTGAAGATTTCGATCCTACCCTGGCTGCTAAGTTTCCAGATGCGCCTGCTGTCATGTTGCTGGATTATGGGGAAGTAGGCTTTGAAATGGGGCAAAGTGGCAGAACTGCCCGATATCATTATTTCCGAAGAATATTGGTCTTAAAAGATCCTGAGCCCGGTATGAGTACGGTTGAAATTGTCTTTAATGAGGAGGGGAATGAGAAGATCAGTCATATCAAGGGCAATACTTATAACTTGAATTCGGTAGATAAACCCGTTGCTTTCAAGTTGGACAAACGACGAATTGAGCGGACAAAGGGAGAGGGGACTACGCGAAAAGTATCCTTCCAATTGCCTTTTGTGAAAAAGGGATCGATTATCGAATTTCAGTATTCCATTCATACCTCCGGGATGGAGACATTAAAAAGCTGGGAGTTTCAACGAGAGTTGCCGGTATTGCGAAGCGAATACCATACGATGATTCCCGAATTACTGGATTTTGTGGTGATCGGGAGGGGGAATTTGGACGGGCTTCGAAAAAGTCGGGATTATTTTTATCAGAATATAAGGATGGATACCCGAGGCGGGTACAATTTATATATATCCCATGATATCTACGTGATGGAAGAAGTGCGAGGCTTCAAGCGGGAGCGGTTTATGCCGGCAGATAAGGACATTTTACCACAGATTAGTTTTATTCGGGCTGAACGAAACGCCCGGACGCCTGTTACCCGCACATGGGAGCAGTTAAATCAATCCCTGGTTGCTGGAAAAGAATTTGCCGTTTCGCGTTCTCTGGCTGGTCAATTGGACGAAATCGCGCGAAATATCGGTTCAGATGAGCGGGGTAAATCGGATAAGATTCAGGCAATCTATGAGTATGTAAAATCGGCCTTTACCTGGAATGGAATTTACCAGGCAATCCCTAAAAATATAACCCGGGCCTTTAATCAGAAATCAGGCAACAGCGCTGAAATCAATTTGATCCTGCTGCACATGCTGTCTTCGATTGGCATAAAGGTTTCCCCAGTATTAATCTCCACCCGGGACAATGGAAAACCCCTTGCTTATTCGCCTATCATTTCCCAATTCAATCACATGATTGTGGTGGCAGAGCAGAATCAGGAAAGCCAACTGCTGGATGCAGTAGGAGAGGGAGCGGCGTTTGACGTACTTCCTGCATTGGATATCAATGGACAGGGTTTTGTCGTCCGGAAAGATAAATGGGGCTGGATGCCCATCCTGTCTTCTGATAAACTCTTTCGACAAACTTACAGTCGGATCGACCTGCAGCCCAAGGGAGACTTTTTGGGTCAGATTTCCGTACGAAATGAAGGCTACACAGCCGCTCGTGAGCGGAGAAGGTTGGATCAGTATCCGAACCGGGAACGGTATCTCAGAGAGCATGTGCTGACAGGGCTGCCGGGCGCGAAAATAGATGATCATGTCCTCAAAAATGAAGGAGAATCTACTGAGCCCTTCATTGCCCGTTGTGATTTTTCGGCAGAGGAAGCCCGGTTTGTGGAGGTCGCCGGAGACTATTTGTTTTTTAAACCGCTGCTCACACGCCTGATTCCTGAAAACCCTTTTCAGGAAGTAGAGCGGGAACATCCGCTTGATTTGGCAGTCCCCACCAACGAACGCTACGTCCTCGCATTGATCATCCCGGAAGGCTTTGAAGTGGTACAACTGCCCCCGCCCATCCATGTCAAACTTGCAGGCGAATCGGGTTCATTTACCTATCAATCCCAGGTGGTAGGCCCGTTTTTGCAACTAGTCAGTACCATTACCCTGGAAAAAACGGTATTCATGCCCGATGAATACGCGGCTGTCCGATCCTTT
>CAYGTH010000447.1:4357-6284 GCA_964352745.1 uncultured Bacteroidia bacterium | reverse complement strand
GCCGCGCACTGGCTGGACGTATCCCGATTTGCAGATTCGGAAGGCTACCTCGATGATTTTCACCATAGCTTCTGGCCCTACCGGGATTGGGTAATCAAGGCTTTTAATGAGAATTTATCCTACGACCAATTCATCGAATGGCAGGTAGGTGGGGATCAATTCCCAAATGCTACCGAACAGCAAATCCTTGCAACGGCATTTAACCGAAACCACAAGCAAAACTCAGAAGGCGGTATTATCCCGGAAGAATTTCGGGTAGAATACGTAGCAGATCGGACCAATACTGTAGGTTCGGCTTTCCTCTCCCTGACAGTGGGATGTGCCCGATGCCATGACCACAAATACGATCCCATCAGCCAGGAGAATTACTATCAGCTCTTTGGTTTTTTTAATTCCACAGTAGAACGGGGCGATGCGATTTTCAGCCATAATGCCATTGAAAATGGGAAAATGATTCCCCATAAAATCGCCATGAACTCCGGCCCTGTCTTACCGCTTCCCAGTCCGGAAGTGGCGAAGATTCGGCAGTTTTTACTGAATCAGATTCGCCAAAAGACAGATAGTCTCACGCAACTCACTGCTGCCAATACAGCTGCCTTTGAAGAATGGCGCGGGCAAGCCCATACCGCAAAAGTCCTCAGCCGCGCAGTACAGCAAGCCACCGTTGCACACCTGACTTTTGATGATATGGCGAATGGCAAAACGACCGATCAGGTACGCGGCGCCACACAGGCAACCTACTGGGGCAGCATAGAGCCTGTTCCCGGTAAAAAAGGGAAGGCTCTCAAAAGCAATGCACATGGTCAATTGGTGAGCGATGGGAGTCGGATTTCGTTTGAGCGAATGGAGCCTTTTACCGTGAGTTTCTGGATAAATATTCCCAAAGACTTTGAACGTGCCCATGTCATGTACAATGGCAATAACCGAATCCAGGGCTACCGGGGTTGGGACATCATTCTGGATAGCAGTCGGGTACATTTCCGACTCAGTCATGCCCATCCCTATCAATCGCTGGACATTCGCACACCCGAAGCCCTTCCACTCAATGAGTGGGTACATTTTGTATGGACGTATGATGGTTCCAGCCGTGCAGAAGGGATGCAGGTGTACAAAAATGGAGAGGCGATTGAGATGGAAACAGAACGTAACTATCTCTACCGATCCGCAAAACCGTACACCGATCCGAAAGCCACAGTCTATATGACCTATAAGGGATTTATCATCGGCAATCGCCATTATGACCAGGACTTTACCGGTGGACTGATCGACGAGGTACGTATTCTCAATCGGGAAGCAGATGCCTTTGCGGCGCGCTACCTCTACGACGCAAAAGCTGCCAAGTCAGATTTTGAGCAGGCAATCAGCTCCCAAGACCCAAAACTCAACCGGTTCTATGATCTCTTTGTGGACACAGAATTGGAAGAAGCGCGAATCGAGTTGCGCGCTTTGCAGGGCCGGGAAATAGAGACCATCGACTCGGTTCAGGAAATTATGGTCATGGGCGACTGGGAGAATGAGCGGCCTACCTATATACTGGATCGCGGCGTCTATAATGCAAAAGGCCAACAGGTAAAACGCGATGTACCCAACGCGATTTTGCCCTGGCCTGAAGACCTGCCCCGCAATCGCTATGGGCTCGGAAAATGGCTCACGCATCCCGATCACCCTCTCACTTCCCGGGTAGCGGTCAATCAAATCTGGTATCTGATTTTCGGGCGGGGCATTGTGGAAACGGTAGAGGATTTTGGGAATCAGGGTGCTTTACCGACTCATCCGGAATTGCTGGATTGGTTGGCAATAGATTTTCAGGAGAATGGGTGGGATGTGAAGCGGCTTATTCGCCAATTGGTCACCTCAGCTACTTATCGGCAGTCTTCAAAAATCCGCCCTCAGCTTCAGAAAATCCATCCGGAGAATTATTAACTCG
>CAYGTH010000447.1:0-4347 GCA_964352745.1 uncultured Bacteroidia bacterium | reverse complement strand
CGCGCCTCAGCACAGCGATCCGGCGACAGATTTCCTGGCCCGGGGGCATCGTTACCGCCGATCAGCGGAGATGGTTCGGGACAATATCCTGGCCGCCAGCGATTTACTCGACCCGCATATCGGTGGTCCTTCTGCCTTTCCCTATCAGCCACCGGGCTTGTGGAAGGAAGTGATGGCCCATGCTTTTTTCCCCGAATACGAAATCGACTATGAAAAAGGCCTGTATCGTCGGAGTGTATATACCTTTTGGAAACGGAATATGCCGCCACCGGGTATGTTGATTTTTGACGCTGCCAGCCGGGCCGAATGTCAGGTACGCCGGCAGCAAAGCAGTACACCCTCCCAGGCACTTCTCCTGCTCAATGATCCCCAAATCCTGGAAGGTTGCCGTGTATTGGCCGAAAACAGATGGCAGGAAAATCCCGGCGATATCAAAACGGCTACCCGCAAATTATTCCGACTGCTCACCAGCCGCGCACCAACTGAACGTGAACATCAAATCCTGATGCAGCAATACGAAGCAGAACTTGCCTATTTCCAGGCACAACCAGAACGTAGCCGTGCCTATCTCGACATTGGCCACCGCAAGATATCGAAAGGCTTACCGCTTCCTGAAATTGCCGCACTGGCACGGGTCAGCAATACGGTCTTGAATTCGACAGAAGCTTTTTATAAAAACTGATACACACATGGCTATGTCACCTCGGATCTACCACTAAGGCACTTAGGACATTGAGAAAGCACTAAGCAGGCTTCACCTGAGACTTCGGAAACTCCGCTTAGTGCTCCCTTTGTGATCTGAGTACCTTAGTGGTGAAAAAAAAACTCGGCCTTCCATGCTAACCATTAGCCCTCACAAGAACATTAAGTAACTAATTCCATGCATTCACATACAGACCTCCACCGCGCTCAGTACCAGAAAACCCGCCGGGAGTTTCTCAAAAATACCACCAAGGGCCTCGGAGCAATGGCTATCGGTTCTTTGCTGTTTCCTGATCTATTAGGACAATCGGCTTCTGCCCCTGTTCTACCTCCGGAACTCCCCGTGAATGGCGGCATCATGGAAGCCTTCCACCACGCGCCCAAAGCCAAGCGGGTGATCTACCTCTTTCAAAGTGGGGGGCCGAGTCAGATTGAACTATTCGACTACAAACCCGAACTCATCAAGCGCTGGGGCGATGAAATCCCGGATAGCGTACGGGGCGATCAGCGCATAACGGGTATGCTGGCAGCGCAATCCAGTTTTCCGCTCGTAGGGTCGAAGTTTCAGTTTACCCAACATGCAAAAACCGGGGGGCATTTCAGCAGCCTGGTTCCGCATATTTCCAGTATCGCTGAGGATATTTGTGTGGTCAATTCCATGTACACGGATGCGATTAACCACGAGCCCGCCATTGTCTTTATGCAAACAGGTTCGCAGCAGGTTGGCCGACCCAGTATCGGTTCCTGGATGAGTTATGGATTGGGGAGTCCTAATCAAAATTTACCGGCTTATATCGTCCTGCTTTCCCGCGGCAAACCCGATACCCAGAATCTCAACATGCAAATGTGGAGCAATGGCTTCTTGCCTTCCCATCATCAAGGCGTACGGTTTCGGTCGGGGGCTGATCCGGTCTTATTCCTCTCTAATCCGGATGGCATTGATCGGGACAGTCGTCGCCGGGAACTAAACTATCTGGAGCAATTGGAGCGGGAACAGAAAGCAGCCTGGGGCGATCCGGAAATTGATTCTAAAATCAGCCAATATGAGATGGCCTATCGCATGCAAACCAGTGTGCCGGATGTGACGGATTTGTCAGATGAACCCGATTATATTTTTGATCTCTATGGACAGGAAGCCCGGATTCCCGGCACTTATGCTGCCAATTGTCTCCTGGCCCGGCGACTCGCTGAACGCGATGTGCCTTTTGTGCAGCTCTATCACATGGGTTGGGATCAGCATGGAAATTTGCCCAATGAAATTCAGCACCTCGCCAAGTCCAGTGATCAGGCATCGGCCGCCCTCGTTACCGACCTCAAACAACGCGGTTTGCTGGATGATACGCTCGTAGTGTGGGGCGGAGAATTTGGCAGAACCAGTTTTTCACAAGGTTCGCTCACCCGCGAAAACTATGGCCGCGACCATCATCCGCGCTGCTTCTCTATCTGGATGGCAGGCGGCGGCATCAAGCCCGGCATCAACTATGGAAAGACCGACGACTTCAGCTACAATATTGCCGAAAAGGGCGTTCACGTCCATGATTTTCAAGCGACGATGCTGCACCTCCTTGGCGTAAATCATGAGCGGCTTACCTTCAAGCATCAGGGGCGGCGCTACCGGCTGACCGATGTGCATGGGAAAGTGGTGAAGGATATATTGGCTTAGGAAGAAGAAAGAGAGAAGAAGGAAGAAAAAAGATAAGACACTCCATAGAAGCTGTCCAGCTATTCCATAACAAAACGCCTCAAACTATCTGGAAAAATCGTTCCTGATAGCTTGAGGCGTTTCGATTTAAATCGACTTAAGCCGATTTATTCCGGCACTTCATTCGGATTCAGCAGGTCATAAAACTGGTTGAGTTTTGGGAGAATGATGATCCGGGTCCGGCGGTTGGTAGCGCGACCTTCTGCGGTATCATTGCTGGTGAGGGCATTGTATTGCCCACGCCCTGCAGCAATCAGACGATTGGGGTCAACCTTGTGTGTCCATTGCAGGGAACGAACTACCGCAGTAGAACGCAATACACTCAGATCCCAGTTATCTTTCATGACATTTGTCTTGATGGGCACATTGTCAGTATAGCCTTCGACCATCACCTCTACTCCAGGCCGGGATTGTACGATCTGCGCAATTTTACCCAATACCTCATTGGCACGATTGCTCAAAGTCGCACTGCCGCTTTCGAAGAGCATTTTATCCGATAAATTGACAAATACAACGGTCTTGTCCACCTGTATTTCAACATCTTCATCTTCAATACCATCTTTTAAGACGTTTTTCAGATTAATCGCCAGTGCGAGGTTAATAGAATCAGCTTTGGTTTTTGCAGCTTGCAGCAAGCGAATGTATTTGTCCTTACCCTCCAGTTGACTCAAGGTTTCCTTGATGTTTTCATTCGCAGACTGAGAAAGCACGGTCAAGTCTCCTACCTGATCCAATTGCTTATCCCGCTGAGATTTGCAATCATCCAACTGCACACGCAAATCATCCATTTGTTCCTGACGAAGGCGGAGGCTGTTCTCCGAATTCCTCAAGTCGCTCTGTAAGCGTACCTTTTCTTCCCCACAGACAGAGAGTTCCTTTCTAGAGCTTTCTAACTGAAGGTTCGTTCTTTCCAGTTCCGTTTGTACGGCCAGGAATTCTTTTTTGGCTACACAGGCAGTCATCAAAAAGCCCGCGCAACACATTAACACAATCTTTGTAATCCAATTCATTTTCACAATTTTTTAGGTAATGAGCTGTTGTTGATAAAGGTAGCACAATTGAGGAATTTCCCAATTATCCTGCTTTGTTTTGAGGAAAAAAGGAATAGATTGTCACGTCAGAAAAGGGAGTATTTACTTATCCGGGAATTTTTAGGGCGAAAAACCATCGGGCATTTGGGTGGTATGCCCATTTACGCTGAGTCGCCGAATAATCGCTGCCCGGTCTGGGTATTGGTTAATCAGTTCTTCGGCAATTCCCCCTTCAAAACAAGTGCCCGTAAAACCGGGTGCCATTGTACAGCCAAACAATGCATATTCCCCTCCTTCCCGCACACAACCGCCTTGCCACACGCCTGCCGGGATCACATATTGGACATGGTGCCCTTGAAGCGGATCAGGTCCCATGATGACTTCTTCCGAACTGCCATCGTCGAACAGCAAATATAAACTCAGCGGATCGCCTCCATAAAAATGCCAGACCTCATCATAGGTCAGTCGGTGAAAACAGGAAAGGCTCAGCGGCTCCTTGCAATACAGGCCTATGATCGCCGTGCCTGCGGGGTCGCCATTGGGCCGCTCCTGCGAGGAACGATAGCTTTGCTGAAAGAGGGTGCCTTCGACAGGAAGGGGTTCCAGTTGAAAATGGTCGATCAGGGATTGGATGGTGGGGTGCATGGGGAATGTTATGATCCGATTTTAGTGCATTGGGCACAAAGTTATAAGTCATTTACCTTCTTCCCACTTTTTTAAAAAAAGTGGGGCAAAAATCGCAGCCAATGCAACGCGCAGACCTCCCCTGGGTGGGAAAGAAGAAAGAGGGAAGAAGATTTTCAATCGAAGATCCCTCCTGCTGGTCCCAACGAATTGTCCCCCACGCCCAGGCAAGCAGCGTTGGGCCGTGGGGGACAGCAAGCGCAGCGCGCAGGGGGAAACAGGGTCAGC
>CAYGTH010000446.1:0-6312 GCA_964352745.1 uncultured Bacteroidia bacterium | reverse complement strand
CTTGTACTTTTGGAAGGTGCCAAAAGTACCAAAAGCACCCTCGCAGCCTAAGGCAGCCCTGCTATCCTCCCCGACCACGAGGCTGCTGGGCCTGCCCGCTTGGATGTGATCTTCGATTGAAAAATTCTTCTTTCTTTCTTCTTCCTTCTTCCCTCTCTTCCCGACTCCTGACCCCTCTCTCCTGCCTCCTCTTCCCTCTTTCTCACCCAGGCGGGTCGGGAATGCAGAAGCCATCGGGGCAGGCTCCTGCGCTGCGTTCAGGATGACAAATTAATCTGTTCCGTTTGGGTAATCAACAGATTAAAAGGAAGTCATTTTCACCACTAAAATAATATTTCAAAATCGGGACAAGGTGTGTTATAACCGGAGCCTTTTCAAGGGAGGTTTGCCCGCGTGGAGAGATGTTATGATCTCAGGGAGCAATCCCCGCCAGTCGCTTTATATACCCTATCATTTCCTCCCGGGTATCGCACGGTTCTGGATCGACCAGGGCAAAGAAGAGCGTTTGGTGAGTTCGTTCCCGGTCATGCAGGAATTCAATTTGGTTCTTCCCCGCAGCAATCGCCGCCTGTTCATAGACCTGGGTGTAGGCATAGGTATCTGTTTCTGAAATGACCAGCATGGGTAAGGTAGTTTCTGCCAGGTATTCTGTCGGCGAGGCTAGCTTCGTATTCTCCAAATTTCCAAATACGCCCAACACATGGCCATCTGCCATTTCTTTTCCACTTTCCCGCACATGATCCTGATAATACGCGACCATGTCATACGCCCCAGCAACGGGCAGAGCTCCCATCATGGATTGCTTCGAGAGGCCTGCTTCTGCCAGGTAGGTGGTGTCAGCTGCCATCAGCGCCGAAAGCTGTGCTCCGGCAGAGTATCCGCCCACAACGATGTGTTGGGGATCAATGCCATATTTGCTCCCCTGCTCGATCGTCCATTTTAAGGCCCGCACACAATCCCGGATATGCTCGGGATGCTGGATACCGGTTGTTAATTTCGGATCCATCCAGGTGCCGGGGCTGAGCCGATAACTAATGACCACCATGCCAATCCCCCGCTCTGCAAATCGTCGGGCGAGCTCCGCTTCCTGCTTGCGGCCTCCTACGATCCATGCGCCTCCATGTATCCACAACAAAGTCGGAAAGGTATCAAGGCCTTTTGGCAGATAGAGGTCCAATTTGTGCTTATCGGCGTCAGCATCGTCTGCTACATAATAGGAGAGATCGCTTACCTCAGTGATCGCATGCAAATCAGCATTGGACTGCGAGGAAAGGCCCGAGCAACTCAACAGGCTAATCAGGAGGGCTAAAAGCACCCCGTTGGGAACAGCAGCTATATTCATGACCCTAAGATAAGCTCCGATGAGTAGGCATAAGAGGGAAGAGTTGCCCGATTTCCAGTCGGAATTGCGGAAATCGACAGCGTAGCCGGATCGGAATCCGTCTAAAGCAGGCTGCTACAGGATATTTTCATTTTTTTTCGATTCGAATGATCGGTTCTCCGGGCAATTGGTGCGTAAGTGCTTGAACCCTTAATGAAAGTCCGATGAAACCGAATCAAATAATGAAGTCCTCTACCCGCTTATGTATCCTCTGCTTATTCGCAGCGCTCACCTTTTTTGCCTGTAAAGAACCGGAGCCCGAACCCGGCCCAAAGATTGATCCTACGACCTTCGCAGCCGTGATTGATAATGCGGGCACCTTTGATCCGGTAGAAGAATCAGAAACCGTTACCGATTCCACCGAAGCAACCGAAACCCGGCCCGATGGCACGACATGGATCTGCAAAACCCAAACCGTCAGCGCGAATTATGGCGCGGGAGGGAATGATGGATTTCCGCTGTTCAGTCCAAATGCTTCCGTCATTTATCCCGGGAGCCTCTTACAAGGAAGTTCCCTCGGCAATGCCACGCCAGATGTCATCTCCGTCAAACGCGCACCCGGAACGATCTCCATCGACATTGTCAATGGATCTCCTGAGCCAGCCTTCTCGGTGAATGAGGTAACCAAAAGCTCTATCAGCACAGCGCTCAATGGTATCCTTTCCCGCAATACAGGCGTCGTTCCTGCCAATTTCTCTTTCCAATACGCCAGCATACAAAGCCGGAGACAATTCGCGCTTGAGTTAGGCGTAGATGTGAATACCGCTTTTGTAGATGTCGAATCTGACCTGAGTTTCAGTACGGACAAGGCCTATAATCGCTACTATGTCAGCCTGACCCAGCAGTATTACACCATGAGTTTTGACATTCCGACTTCGGTAGATGAATTGTTTGCGCCAGAAGTTACGCCGGAAGATTTAGCCAAATACACCGGTCCGGGCAATCCGGCGACCTATATTTCGGATGTAACCTACGGGCGGATTTTTTATATGCTCATCGAGTCCACTTCTTCCCGAACAGAAATTGATGCAGCGGTTTCGGCATCCTTTAGCGGGGCGGTAAATTCTGCAAATATCGACCTGGATGTATCGTCACTTTCTACCCTCAATAGTGTAAAAGTCAAGGTATTTGCCTTGGGTGGTGATGCGCCTAAAACGATTGCTTCTATCGGCGAAACCAACCTCAACAATCTGGTCGCCATGTTGGCAGAAAGCTCAGCTATTGATAATGGCGTACCGCTTTCTTACGTGGTTCGTTCTGTTAAGACCAATCAAATCGTAGGGGTCCAACTCGCCACTGAATACGATATAACGACTTGCTTTCCCCTCGCCAATCAATTACCAACTCCCTCACTCTGGCTGGATGCAGCAAATGCAGAAACCGCTACGGATGGAGAACTCCTCTACAGTGCTGGTGATGATTCCTACACCTATATGAGCGATGATGTCAATCAGATCGGCACGGTAGTCAATCGTTGGCCCGACAGCAGTCCGAATGAACTGGATGCCATTCCCGGGAACCCCAGCAATCGCCCCGTTTTTCTCGAATCAGCACTCAATGGTCTCCCTGCCATCGAGTTTGCCTCCCTCAATAAAACGAATGCAGGTTTCCCGGAGACTTTCCTCCAATACGATGGTTCTCAGTTTATTGACCATGACTATACCCTTTTCATCGTGATGGCGACTCCTGACCGGGTGCTGTATAAGGAAAAAATCGGCCCCAATACCACGACCCGAATCAATGCCGATAATACTCCAGGATATTTTCTCTATACCAAGAACGGCAGCGGGCCACGAACCAACCTGTTCACCGGTTTTGCATCGAATTCCACTTTCTCCTATGGCCATACCTCCGATCGGATCGATGAATCTCTCAGTCCCTCTGATGACTTCCGGGTGATCACCCTTCGATTTACCAAAAATGAAGGCATGAAACTCTATGTCAACGGTGTATTGCTCGGTCAAAACAACATCAAAGATCCCCTGCTCTCCTACAATGCAGCCACCATCGGCGCAGGCTACCACACCAACTATTCCCGGGTGCAAATCGCTGAAATCCGCGCCTATGATACCGCTTTTTCAGAAAGCCTGATTCAGGATGTAAAAACGGATCTGGCAGACAAATATGACTTGTAAATAAGTAGATAGACTTTAGACAAAAGACAGTAGACTTTAATCCATTATTCCAATGAAAACGAATTCATATATCTCACTCCTTCTCGCTGGTATGCTTGGTTCTTTTTTGTTTCCTGCCCTGATCCAAGCACAGCCGGGGATGGTAAAATCCCATTCAAAAATCAGTAAATCACAAGGCGGATTTTCGGGAGACATCAGTACGGCAGATCGCTTTGGCGGGAGTGTAACCAATCTCGGTGATCTCGATGGAGATGGCATCAACGACATCGCAGTAGGCGCGTATCTGGATGACGAAGGCGGGGGCAACTCCGACGAAGGGGCATTCTATGTCATTGCCCTCAATACGGATGGCTCGGTCAAGGGCTATCAAAAAATTGGCTCTAACCAGGGCGGCTTCAGTGGATTTTTGCGGGTAGATGACTATTTCGGGCGACAAGTGTGCGCGATTGGGGACGTCGATGGAGATCAGGTGATGGATCTGGCCGTAGCCGCTGTAGGCGATGATGATGGGGGCACGGGCTATGGGGCAGTTTGGATCGTATTCCTCAATACCGATGGCTCTGTAAAAGGTCAGCAAAAGATCAGCAGGACCCAGGGAGGCTTTGGCGGGCCGCTGCAAGTCAACGGAAACTTTGGAACGGGGATGGCACCGCTCGGTGATATGGACGGAGATGGCATTCCCGACCTGGCAGTGGGAGCGATCAGAGGAAATGATGGCTTCGATGATTCAGGAGAAGTGTACCTCCTCCTCCTCAATTCCGATGGCACAGTGAAAAGTTATTCCAAGATCAGCAATACCTCCGGCAATCTCTCTACCGGTATCGGCAGTGTCCTGGATGAAGGATATTACTTTGGCATTGACATTGCCAATATGGGCGACATGGATGGGAATGGAACGGTAGATCTGGCTGTAGGGGCACACCTCGCAGACGACGGCGGACAAGACCGCGGAGCCATTGTAATGTTGTTTCTCAATCCTGATGGCACGGTACTCAAGCATCAGAAAATCAGTGAAACACATGGCAATTTTTCAACTGATGTGCTCGACAAACTCGATAACAACGATCAGTTTGGATTTTCACTCGCCAATGTAGGGGATCTGGATGGAAATGGTGTCCCTGATTTGGCTGCCGGCGCCCTGCGGGACGACGATGGCGGAACCGACGAGGGCGCTGTTTATCTCCTCTTTTTGGAAGCAACCGGCATGGTAATCGCCAGTCAGAAAATCAGTTCTACGCAAGGGAATTTCTCAGGAGATCTGGACAACGAAGATTTCTTCAGCCACAGCCTTGCTTCAATCGGCGATCTGAATGGGGATGGCATCACAGACCTGATCGTAGGGGCTGCATATGACGATGATGGCGGCCAGAATCCCGGAGCCATTTACACGCTCTTTTTGGATGGAGTTATGTCCACTAATCTGGACCCCATACTTGAGCGGAATCCGGTATCTGCTTTCCCCAATCCTGCCAGCGACTTCCTCCATGTACATTCCGATGCGCCAACAGCCTATGAATCTATCGCCCTTCATTCTATACTCGGCCAAGTCGCCTGGCAACAGTCGTTCGATTCTGACACAAAAGGAATCGACATGAGGATTCCTGTTTCGCAGTTCCCTGAGGGATTGTATGTACTCCGGATTACGACTTCCAAAGGCGTTTGGGCAAAGCGGGTATTGATTCGATAATGCGAACAGCCCTCACAGTATTTTGAAACCTGTGGGGGCTGTTATTTCTGGCGAAATTTCCCCATCTTATTGGACTTATTTGCAAATCTATGTGTCCGATGAGAGAAGCCATCATTTGTTTCGTAGCCTGTTTCCTGTTTGTATCTGCCCATGCGCAGCAATCCTACCCGGATACGCTTTTTACCAGCTATTTTCAGCGCTATGATTCGGGGGTAAATGCAGCGGATGGAACGATTTCGCTCTTATTGCCCGATGGCCGCAGCCTGTGGATGATGGGAGATAGTTTTGTGGGATTAGCGGATTCAGTGACAGGCTCGATGCCTTGTCTTTTCAATGTCCGAAGTGCTATCATGGTGCAGGACAATGACACCCTCTCGAAATTCACCACGCTCTGGAATCCGGCTGGCGCAGATATTTACGCCCGCCAATTTGTCCAAATGCCGGGAGACAATAAAGTAACCTACTGGCCCTCGGCAGGGGTCGTAGAAGGCGATACCGCCTATCTGTTTTGGGCGCGACATCCCTTTGACCCTACAAAAGTGTGGAACCTCGGTTTTTCGGGCATGGTAGTAGCCAAGGTCAGTCTTCCGGACCTCCAACTCATCGAGGTGGTTCCCATTCCCCATCCCGGCATCTACTATGGAATGGCGATCTATAAGGATGTTCAGCGGGGCTATTATTATATCTATGGCAAAGAGATCAATCTGTTTGTGGTAGAACCCTTTGTAGCCCGTGCTCCCATCGGGCAGTTATTCAGTCCCTGGGAATTTCATCAGGGCGGTGGAAATTGGTCTCCCAATCCGGACGATGCTGTCAAAATTTCAAATCAGGCAGTAACCCATGAATATTCTGTATTCGAGCTGGGAGGTCGCTACCATTTATTTTTTCAAACGAATGGCTACCTCAGTTGTGGTCAGGGGCGAAATATGTACACCATCAGCGCAGATGTGCCCTGGGGGCCCTTTGAAAATCCGCGACTTCTGTACACGATGCGCGATACCTTGAACCAATCGTACCTCAACACTTACAATGGACAGGCGCATCCACAATTCACCGAAAATGATGAGCTCCTGATTTCCTACAATGTCAATGGCCCCTGCCCGGATGAA
>CAYGTH010000445.1:0-6332 GCA_964352745.1 uncultured Bacteroidia bacterium | reverse complement strand
CATCTTTTACAAGCGCTTTACATTGTTTTACAACTGATCTGCTTATCGAAGCACTGATTCGCTATATATTTGATAAAAACCATTCACTAAGCAATTAGCTATGAAAAAGGACATGATCATGTATTGCGCAATCCTGTTAAGCCTGAGTATAACAACCTTTGGGTGTTCGAGTATCAACGATTCCGCGACTGGTCAGGTAGAAACATCAAATACCCAGTTTGTATCATTCGACCCACAAGTCGTAACAGAAAATGAGGATCGGATTATTCCTAAATTTTTCTACGGTGTCGATTCCAGATTCATCGCAACCCTGACAAAAGAAGACCTAAACCATGCAAGGTCTGTAGAGGATCTATTTCCCAGGGGACAAGCCGCAGCCATCGTCTCTTACCATTCCGTTTGGATTACCATTCTTGACGATTACAGGGAAACAGACCAGGCCGCAGCAGGAGTCAGCGAGGCCCTGAATCCCGCCATGATCGACCTGCTGCAATCAGTGGATTACTCTACCAACATTCTCATCAAAGCTAACTATCGGGTGCAGAACGAAAAGACTGGCGAATGGAGAGACTTTTATGCCACTCCCCACATAACGATTGTCCCGGAAAAACAAGCAGAATATATGCCGGGAAAGGCTGCCCTCATCGAATACCTCAAAGCAAACAGCATAGAAAAAACGGCCCTTGTACAAAAGGAAAAGCTGCAATCAGGAAAACTGTATTTTACGGTTAGCAAGGATGGGACCATTTCGGATGTTAAACTAGCGTCAACATCGGGCTACCCTGCTATAGATCAAAGGATGATCGAGCTGATCACAAAAGCACCAGGGAAATGGGAAGCTGCTGAAAATGCCAAAGGGGAAAAAGTTGATCAAGACCTGGTCTTTTCCTTTGGGACTATTGGGTGTTAAGAGATCGGGTTCTGCAAACAACATACAATCAAAGATTGGGGCTGCGGGGCTCATTTCCTTAGAAAGGAAATGGGGAAATGTTCTCCCATAATGAAGAGGAGATAGGATAAACGGCGCATAACAGGCCTATAGGGAGATTCCTCAAAAAAACTTATATTGATCCAGAGTGGGTACGAAACATCTTTACTCAGGACTATTCTCCTCAAAGCAACACCATGAATCCAATCCTTAGAAATATCCTGGCAGTCGCAGCCGGTTGGTTGGGTGGCAGCGCCATCAATTTGGGCCTCCTTGAAGTGGGTCATGCCTTATTTCCGATTGCGGGGATCGACCCCAATGACATGAAGGCCTTAGCAGCTGTAATGCCTGACCTTGAAATCGAGTATTTCATTTTCCCTTTTTTGGCGCATGCTGGAGGTACGCTCGTCGGTGCATTAATTGCGGCTTTGATAGCTGCAAATCACAAGATGAAATTTGCATTGGGCATTGGAGTGTTATTTCTCATAGGAGGGATCACCGTCAACTATCTGCTGCCCGGCCCCATCTGGTTTGCTGTTGCGGACATCTTACTTGCCTATATTCCCATGGCATGGCTGGGCGGAACGATTGCCGAAAAGATTTTGGGAAGCAATAGCAATTGAAGCAAGGGGATCTCCTTATCGCACAGAGAAACACATAAGTCCATTGAGTTGCTCCCAGGCAGGCTTACCCCCTGTCAGAATCTCCTCACAATCGACCTTGTCCATTTTTCAAAAAATACTAATTTCGGAACTAGTTGAGGTTTTTTAATCCCTCGTTCTGATTTATGAAAAAATGCTTATTACTTTATACCCTATGTTGCTTGGTGGGAATGAAGCTCCTCGCGCAACAAGCTTATATAGATCATCAATGGCTGGTGATTCTTTCCGGATCAGCGTCCTACCAAGAAGCAGTTGCGGCCCAGGACAGCTACGATGGGAAAACCCAAATCCTGAATTCCGGCGATTATGACAACCTGAATCCCGGCTGGTACATCCATGTTATTCCCTTTACAGAAAAACAGGCAGCGCTTTCCAAATCCAGCGCACTAAAGGCAGCAGGATTGAGTCCCTATGTGAAATATTCAGGCGCATACACCAACCGCGCCGACTACCTGCTGGATCATCACTTTTTGGTCCACGGCAAGTACCTCATCACCCAACAGACCCTTGACCTCCAGGACACCCGCGGCATTATCGGATATGAACGCATGGATGGGCCTTATGTCGTCAAAGCATCAGTGGACAAATCTGTATTGCCCGCTGAGGTCAGCTATTTGCAAGACAAAACAGTCGAAGTATATGCTCTGAGCGGAGAACGAACTACAGCCAAAATCACCGGATTCATGGCAATCAGCATGGTAATTCCGCATTTTAGTACTTTGCAACAATGGCAAGTAGAAGGATTGACTGAACAGGGAAAAACTGCCTCCCTGCTGAAATTGATTCAAGACAAACCCCTCCTGGTGGTTGCGACCCTGGAGCTTCCGGATGGGTTTGAAGGAAAAGTCGCTCACCTCAGTGGCAGTCAGAAATTCTCCCCCTATGAGGTGGTAGAAAACCCTTCGCTCGAAAAACAAGCTATGGAACGCTACTTTCAGTCGAGCGAAGCAAAGGAACACGACGCATTATTGAAAAAATCCATACAAGAAGACGGCGCTTACGCAGGAGAAGAAACGCCGCCCATTTCCCCAAGTGCGTACAGCTTTCGGGTTGGCACCTCCACTTACGTTTTTCTTCAGGTAGTATATGGAGACTGGCTTGCGGCTAACGAAGACGGTTACTATTATGCCAACATGATGGGCGTCTGGAAGGTCGCAACCGATGAATTTGAAATCCAGCAAGGCTTCGATTCAGGGTACTCTCCTCTCTTTGTTCAACATGGCGATTCGCACATACTGGGGCTACTGATGAATGACAAAACTACTGTATTTCAGTATCCCGACTGGAAGACCTATCGGTCCTTTGAGATTCCCAATTTTGATTGTGGTAACTGAGAAGGAAAGCGCCTGCGGCGTGAGGCGTTTTGAATAGAACGCAGAGTTGGGGAGACGCAGAGAAGCATTGACAATGCCTAAGTTCAAATTCAAAGTGCAATCTCAAATTCAAAATTTCATCTAAAGTCCTTCTTTCTTTGCGACTTGGCGGCTTTGCGTGAGACAAATAAGATCGAACACTGAGGCGGAGAGATTTGTCGGGTAGGCAAATAGTGATCAGGCGATTCGGATTCGCCTGACCACTACCTGTTCTGCCAAACAGCCCTTAGGCCTACATCCTTACAAGCTCCAGCTATTGCCCACATCCGAAAGCGGAATACAGCCTTGATACACCGTGGGAATGGGATCATAACTGAGAACTTTTTCGCCGATTTCTTCTGAGGAGAAATAGGCCCATAGCGCCATGGATTTGAGGGAACGGTAAAAGCCGACCGGGGCTTGTGTCCCTACTGCGGTTCCCCATACTTTACCATTGAAGGTGCCGGAGCTGGCTTCGGCGGCTGTGAAGGCGGCAGCCTGATCCGCAGGTTTCAAGTCGGCAAATGCTGCGCCGTGATTGCCTACGCAATCGGCATTGAACTGGGCGATGTCGTCCCGAATTTGTTGCTGTGCACCTTCGTCATAGGTTTTGGCAAATACCAAATCCAAAAACATATCGACTTTTACATCCAGCGCGCCGGGCGTGTCTGTCCGAGGCAGTAGGACATCGACGAAGCTGGAGATAAAACGAGCTTCGTCCGTATCCAAAAACTGCGGTTGCCAGTCCAGGTCTGTCGATTCGCTACACGATTGCAGCAAGGCCAAAAAGGAGGGAACCATCACTGCGGCGCCTGCCATCAGTCCGGTTTGTTGTAGTGCTTTTCTTCTATTCATTGTTTTGAGGAGTCAGAGATGAGGGGTCGGGGGTCAGGAGGAATAAGAGGTCGGAAAAGAGGGGTCAGGAGCGAGACAGGTGTCAGGAAAGGCATAAATGCCCTGACTCCTGACACCTATCCCCTGACTCCCCCCTACAAATTCCCTTTTTTCAATTCCGCTACGGCATGATGGGCTGCGCGGGCGGTGATGGCCATATAGGTCAGAGAAGGATTGACGCAGGAAGAAGATGTCATGCAGGCACCGTCTGTGACAAAGACATTTTTGGCGGCATGGACCTGATTCGTTGCATTCAATACCGAGGTTTTGGGATCGCGGCCCATTCTGGCAGTGCCCATCTCGTGGATGCCGTAGCCGGGTTCGTGTTCATTGTCAAATCCGACCACGTCCTTCAGACCTGCTTTATTCAGCATTTCTACAGCGTCTATCTGGATTTGCTTGTTCAGGGCTTTTTCATTTTCCTTGAATTCGGCATCAATGGACAAAGTGGGCTGGCCCCATTTGTCGAGGACTGCCTGATTCAGGCTCACCTGATTTTCATGGTAGGGCAGACACTCCGCAAATCCGGTGATGAAGAACTCCCAGGGACCAGGTTTGAGCGCCTTGTCTTTGAAATCGGCACCAAATTCAGGACTATTGGCTGCTGCCTGTGTTCCTCCGCGACCGCCGCCGCCCTGGAAACCAAATCCTCTCACAAATGTATCCGATTGGGTTTGTTCATCGACATTCCAATAGCGCGGAATATAAATGCCATTGGGTCGTCTTCCTTTATAATATTGATCGTCAAAGCCTTCCACTTTTCCCATGGCTCCGACTCGGTAGGTGTGATCCATCAGGTTATGACCCAGTTCTCCGCTGTCATTGCCGAGTCCATTTTCAAATCTGCTCGACTTTGAGTTGAGCAGAATCTGGGTAGTACTCAGGGTCGAAGCGTTGCAGAAGATGATTTTGGCATTGTATTCAATAGCCTCATGGGTTTCGGCATCGATGATGCGCACGCCTGTGGCTTTGCCTTTTTTGTCGTCATAGACAATCGACTGCACGATCGAAAAGGGCCGGATGGTCAGGTTGCCGGTGGCATTCGCAGCAGGCAGGGTTACGGCATTGCTGCTGAAATAAGCGCCGTAAGGGCAGCCGCGGCTACAGCGATTTCGGTACATACATTTTCCCCTTCCATTGAGGGGTTCGGTGAGGTGCGCAGCCCGCCCGATGATCAGGTGGCGGCCGGGGAAATCTTTTTCGATCCGTTGCTTTACGTGTTTCTCAACGCAGTTGAGTTCCATAGGCGGGAGAAAATGGCTGTCTGGCAATTGGGGCAAGCCGAGAGGTTCGCCACTGATCCCTGCAAATTTTTCTACATAGGTGTACCAGGGCTCGATGTCTTTGTATCGAATCGGCCAATCCACGCCATGGCCATCTTTGGCATTCGCCTCAAAATCAAGGTCGCTCCATCGATAGGTCTGCTTACCCCATAATATGGAGCGACCTCCCATCTGATGCGCACGTACCCACAAAAACGGCTTGACTTCTGTATAGGGATTCTCTTCGTCATTGGCCCAGAAGTGCTCGGTATCTCGTCCGATGAATCCAGCTCTGCCTGCCTTATAATGCTTTTGTCTTTCTGCTGGGGTAAGGGACCCTCGCAGTTCCATGTCCCAGGGATCGTCATTCATGGTAGGATAGTCCTTGACATGCTCCACGATTCTGCCCCTTTCGAGCACAAGGGTTTTGAGTCCCTGTTCACACAATTCTTTTGCGGCCCATCCCCCGCTGATTCCCGAACCGATGACAATCGCATCGTAGGTCATCTCCTTTTTTGCATCAATGTTAAAATTCGCCATGTAGTAGTAATTTATGACGAAAAGTAGGAATTAAAAGAGGGAAAGCCAAGGGTTTTTGAGTTATGGTTTTTGATTTACGAGTTACGAGTTACGAGTTACGAATTTTAATTTCCCTTCTACCTGTTGGAATCCTGTTTGTTTTTTATCTTATTAAGGACTAGTGCCTCGGCCGCGATGTCTGGTCGGTATTGCATCTTTTCCTGACAAATACCCTGTAAAAGAAAAGTTGGGCCTATGAAACTCTTATTGTCTGTACTCGCATTATGTTTTGTTATCGGCGTCCATGCCCAAAATGAAGTCAAGAAGCCCCCCTCTTTCATCCGGGTTTACGATTTACAGGGCAGAAAACTTGCGAAAGGGCGAATTGTTTCCATTTCAGACTCAGCTCTTAAACTGATTCACAATAAGAAAACGGTAACGATCCCTCCCGCTATTATTGGAACCCTGAAAACCAAACGATCTGGGGGAAATACGGTATTAATGGGCTCGGCGATAGTAGCCGCTACATTTGCGATATGGGGAGCGATTGAATCGGCTCCAAGTGGGGGATATTCTCCGGGCCTGGGCGCTACCGGAGGCCTGATTGTTGGAGGAATTGCCGGAGCTGTGGTAGGAGGGATTGCGACAATAGGCAAAGAAGTTCACATCTATAGGATTCATGGATATACAGCGAAATGTGGCAGTATTATTGAAT
>CAYGTH010000444.1:0-6337 GCA_964352745.1 uncultured Bacteroidia bacterium | reverse complement strand
GCATTTTTGCCTTCGCCGGTCAGTTTGGCCTGAAGGCGTAGCTCGAAGTCGCCATACTCTTTTTCCGTGCAGAGGAATTCGTTTTGAGGAATGGCCTGATCGGGCTTTCCTGCCACGATAGCGCCCTCCGTAATCTTGAAATATTCCAGATTTCCTTCCCACCCCGCGAAGCTTGTCCCATCAAAAATAGGTTCAAATCCTGCTGGATCGGAGTGCTTACATGCTCCCAGGCTCAGGAGGAACAGGATCGGGAGGAGTAAATAACTTATCGCGCGCATGTTCGTGTTTTTTTCAAATAACAAAAAAACAGGAAGCGGTACCAACATGCATGAGATTTGTCCCGAAGAGCAAGAACACGTACGACATTTTGCCAGCTCCGAGCGCCGGGAAATGTCGTACGTGTTAATATCGTAGCTATTACTGCTTATCCACCTCCAAAAATTTCGCCAGGCGATCCATATCCCGCTGCAAGGATGCCAGGTTTCCATAACTGGTAACTTTCAGGCGTTCGGCGTTCTCCAGGACAAGCATCAATTCGTAGCAATCATGCGGTTCGTCAGATGGCTGTCCCTTTTTGAGCACCCATTCGAGTGATTTTATATGGGCAAGGGGCGCCTGAGTTGCGGATTGAACGGCGTGCGAAGGAAGCGGCCCTCCTGAATTATTCTTCCAGTACCAACCTTGTGATTTGTCAAAAATAGCGGTCTGGGGGATTTGACTTACCATGATTGCGCCGACGGCGAGGAAGCCTATGCCGATCAGAAATGTCGGCCATTCCTGAGGCCCTGCTGTAAATACCTGCCAGGCTTGATGGCCTGTCAATCCAATACCCAATGCCAGCGCAAGGAGGGTAGTCAGCCGAAAAGCGTAGCTGGGTGAAAATTCAATTCTGCTTTCAGAAGTTGCGGTTAGTTGACGGGTGTTGAACGAGTCAGCAGCGACCGAAAAACGCTTTTCTGCTGAAGCAGGTGATTCGATTGAGATAGGGGGAGATATTTTTTCAGACGCAGGTATAGATTCAGTCATACATGTTAAACTGTGTCTCTAAGCGTTGAGACGAATGGAATTACAAGGAATAAATAAGCGATCTTATTTAGTATCAATAATCGGATATTATTATTTATGTACCAATCTTGTTTGCCTCAAATTATTACCCGCAGATTCAGTTGGATTATTTCACAATTCGCTTGAAAATGAGGTATTTGTGCCTCGAATCCCTTATAACCTTACCTCCTATGGATGTCATGCAGTCAGCTTTTGTGGTAGCAGTGGGTGTGTTTTCTGGCATGATCGGGGTGACAGTTGGGGGTTCTGCCTTGATTGCCATTCCTGTACTGATGATGTTAGGGGTAGGACCGCTTGCAGCGATTGCTACGAACAAATTTGCGATGCTCAGTTCGGCAGGCATAGCAGGCTGGAAATATCACCGGATGGGGATGATGCCTCCCTGGCGTAAGGCCGTAATTCCGATGATCACCCTCTTTATTACTTCGGCAATTGGCGCATTGCTGGTCGTGAATATCGCAGAGCAAACCCTTACGTTGATGGTGATTGGCTTACTGGTGCTTGTCTTGCTGCTGATAGTGGCCATGCCGGATTTGGGACTTGTTGCCCAGCCGCGAAAATCGGGCAGGATGCAGCAAATGAAGAGTATTCTGGTATTCTCCCTGTTGGGTTTGTATATGGGATTCTTTGGGCCGGGTTTTGGCACTTTCGCGATTATGGGCCTGATCTACGTGTATGGATTGACCTTTGTCGAAAGTGCTGCTATGATGAACCTCTTGAGTATTTCCGGGTTGATTTCCTCAGTCATGATATTTGCCCAAACCCAAGTGATCGATTATGAAACCGGGATTCCGCTAATGGTCGGCGTGACAATTGGCGGTTGGCTGGGTGCACATTTTGCGGTGCTTAAGGGGAATGTCTGGCTCAAGCGGGCCCTGATTCTGGTAACCCTTATCCTGATTGCGAATTTGGTCTATCGGAAGTTATAATACTGGCAAGGGATTGAAAGAAGCAATCTCTTTTGCCTATATTTGCCCCGGATACTCCTAATCGATTTCGTATGAAACTCCTCTCTGCTTACTTCTTGTTGCTGCTTGCTTTGGGAATCTTCCTGACTTCCTGTGGCCATCAAAAACTCAAGCAAGAATTGGAACTCCAGCAGGCAAAAATGGAAGTAGCGGCTGCAAAGCTGGAAATTGAAGCCCTGCGCAAGGAGAAGCCGGGGCTGATTCATTCTGTATTTGTATGGCTCAAAGCGGATATGCCAGCGGAATTACGGGCCTCATTTGTGGAAGATACCAAAGCGCTGGGAAGGATTGAATCAGTATCAGATATCTTCGTTGGGCCCCACGCAGAAACAGGAGAGCGTCCGATTGTGGATCATTCCTATGACATTGCCATTATTGTTCAGTATAAAGATTTGGCAGGTCATGATGCCTATCAAGTTGATCCCATTCACCAGGATTATTTGGCAAAGTATCGGGCTTATTTTGAGAAACTACAGATTTATGACAACCTAGTTAACTAACCCTTATGTTGATCCATACCGTATTTTTTTGGTGTAAAGCTGGCGTAAGTGCCGAAGAAAAAGCCGCTTTTATTGAAGGGGCCAAAAAACTAGGCACTGTAGATGCCGTTAAATCCGTATCAGTAGGTATACCGGCCGAAACACCTCGCCGTGATGCCGTAGACCATTCTTTTGATGTGAATTTGGTGCTGCAATTTGATAGTATCGCCCTCCATGATACGTATCAGGTTCATCCCATTCATCATGAATTCGTGGAGCTTTATTCGGGTTTATGGGAGCGCGTACAAGTCTATGATACCATGACGGACTAGCCAATGTCAGTCCTGAAATCACTGTTTGAGCGATCAAAGCCCATCATTGGGATGATCCATATAGATGCATTGCCCGGTACGCCTCGCAATCGCTTATCAGCGGATGGGATTATAGCCCAAGCCAGAAAAGAAGCGGAAACATATTTAAAGGCAGGGGTCGATGGCCTGATGATCGAGAATATGCATGACCTGCCCTATCTCAATCGTCAAGTCGGTCCTGAAATTACGGCAATGATGACCCGGGCTGCGCTGGAAGTAAAATCCGTGGTAAAGGAAATGCCGGTTGGGATTCAAATCCTTGCCGGTGCCAATCGGGATGCACTCGCTGTAGCACAAGCTGGAAACCTGCAATTTATCCGGGCAGAAGGCTTTGTCTTTGCCCATGTCGCCGATGAGGGCCTTATGGACGCCGATGCAGGGCCACTGTTGCGCTATCGCAAGCAGATTGGAGCAGAGCATATTCACATTTTTACAGATATCAAAAAGAAACACAGCGCGCATGCGATCACGGCGGATGTGGACATCGTCGAAACAGCGCATGCAGCGGCTTTTTGTGGAAGTGAAGGGGTGATTTTGACAGGTGCTTCTACCGGAGTAGAAGCGGACATTACTGAGATTGAAGCCGTTAAAAAAGCTTCCCCACTGCCCGTACTGGTAGGGTCAGGCGTTCGGATCGATAACCTGCAAGCGTATATGAATGCCGCAGACGCGCTGATTATTGGTTCCTGGTTGAAAGTGGAAGGGAATTGGGCTAATCCAGTTGACTATGAGCGAGTGGCTCGTTTGATGGAAAAGGCAAAAGCTTAGCGGGATTTGTAATCCCGCATCAGTCATTGAAAAGCGCAATGCTGCATTGGCAATAGGTCAGAGCTGGGATTACAAATCCCAGTGAGCGGTAAGTTCGGCAGATCAGGGTCTGCGAACAACAGAAAGAAAACAAAAGCTTAGCGGGATTTGTAATCCCGCATCAGTCTAAGGCCCCCAGCTTTATTCTCTTAAAAAACGTTCTCCCCAAATAAGCCCTGCCTCTGTCTGAACCTGCAGGTAATAGAGCCCGGAGGAGAAGGTTGAAACCGGGAGGAAAATCGTTCCGGATAGTGCCTCATTCCCAGGTACTTGGCTGTTGAACACTTCCCGACCCGCAGCATTCACAATCATTATCTGTCCAATCGAATGTAAATTCCTTTCCCAGGATAGGGTAAGATGGTCCGTGCTGGGATTGGGAAATAGCCTGAAACTTTTATGGGGGAGTTCTGCGGTCAAACCCGTGATATCGCATTGGGCAATCAGGGTCTCAACCTGTGTCCTGATATTCGGCAGTTGGGGATAGAATGAAGAACCAGGGCATTCGGTGCTACAGCCGTCCCGGTGCCCGGAAATCCGATTGAGATTCAAGCCGGAGAAGTTATGAAAAGCACTGCTGGCAGGATCGAGCCCGGAATCACAGGCTTTCCAGGCGAGCAGGCTATCCAGTGAAGCAAGCGCAGCGGCGGTAGGAGCGATATTGGTAAAAGTGCCGATCATACAAACGCCCATCGTACCGGAATTGGTCCCGCAAAAATGTGCTCCTCTGACATTATTTCCGCCGCCTCGTCCTTCATATACGACGCCATTGGGATCTATCAGCCAATTATATCCGATGTCGCACCAGCCATTTGTGATCGTATGAAGATTCCAGATCGAAAGCACCACAGCAGGCCAATTGGTCAGGGAGTTGGAACCTGCAGAGTGATGTACGATCATGTGGGTAACTGGAATAACTGCCGGGCTGGAACAGGAAGGCGTATTGCCATCCGGACAATTCCACCCCAGTCGATCGACATGACCCGGGATGAGGCAAGGGCAAGCGGCTGACTGAGCTAATTTTGGAGATACAGTCGGCTGGGTTTCTGCTATTTCACCGGGATCAAAGAGATCCAGGGAAATTCGATTCACTTGCTGAATGCCGTATCCGGTAAGAATCCGCACCTTGAGTTGGGCATGTGTGTATTGAGGAGAAAGGTATTGCATTTCCCCTACCATCCGATTATCTGCTGGGGCTTGCTCATGAAAAGGGGGGATCGCTTGCCACTGCGTCCATTCGCCTTCCCGCAAAAGCCTCAAAGCCAGTTCGATGCCAGCAGGGTTTCCCGATGCGACCTCAACAACCGGCGTGAGGGTGATGAACTCGTTTGTAGCGTGTTGAAATAAGGGGATGGGCTCCGATTCATTATGAGTTTCACGTTGTGGATTCGTGATTTGCCAATGATCAGGACTTGTTTTGAAATTAGCAGAACCGGAAGGATCTGCTGTCATTTCAGGAGACAGATCGATCCGTTCAAATCGCGAATGGGATTGTGCGCTCAGTGTCTCGCAGGCAAATAGGAGGAAAATGAAATATACAGGAAGTTTGAAGGGAATAAGCATAAAGGAGGGGGTTATTCGGCAGGTGAATCGTTGTAAATATCCGGATAGGTGAGTTCCATAAACCGTTCGGGTTGTTTGAGCGGAGTAAATCCAAATTGGGTATACAGGCCATGCGCATCCAGTGTGCCTAGCGACCAGCGCCGAAGCCCTTGCAATTCAGGATGTGAAAGAATACTTTCCATCAACCATTTTCCCAAGCCCTTGCCCTGATATTCGGGCAAAATAAATACATCTGCCAGGTACGCAAAAGTAGCATGGTCTGTGATCACCCGGGCAAATCCGACTTGTTGGGACTGATGATAGATCCCAAATGCCATCGATCCTTCAATAGATTTTTGTACGGTTGTAAGGGGAATGCCCGGTGCCCAATAGGATTGACTCAAATAGCCGTGAATCATCTCCAGGTCCAGTCGCTTTGGGTCCGTCGAAATCAAATACGCATCTCGCCGCAGCACTTGTTGGAAGCCTTTGTGCTGCTTAAATGCTCGATATTCAGGTTCCAGCATGGCGTACACCAGCAGCGACCTTACTGCATTCCCCGTTTGTATAGCCTCCCGCAAAAGCCCTTCTTTAACAAACCCCATGCTTTCGTACAGATGGATAGCCCGGCTGTTATCTTCAAATACATCCAGCCAGAGTCGATGATATCCAAGTTCTTCAAAGCAATAGTGCTGAATCAGGGATATCGATTCACGCCCTAACCCTCTTCCTTTTTGTGAAATGATAATTCGCCGAAATTCAAGCGTTCGATCTGGATGAGATAAACCCGCCAATAGGACGAAGCCCACAATTTTTTCGGTGGTATGTTCAGCGATGAGCAGGTACTGAAGGTCTGAATTTTGGATACACGCCAGGTGGTGTTGAGGTGTATAGGGAACCACAAAACGGCTATTTTCTGCTTGCTGCTCCAATTCCTGCAGGAATGGAATGTCTTCGGGGCTTGCAGCTAAAAGACTGATGTGGGGAGATTCGATTAGGATAGACATAGATTCAACTGGTCACAAGCTGAATGTACGAATCTCTCGGAAAATGGATGGAGCAAATTCAAATTCAAATATCAAGTTCAATTGTAAGTATCAAGTCATTC
>CAYGTH010000443.1:0-6346 GCA_964352745.1 uncultured Bacteroidia bacterium | reverse complement strand
GTGGCAAAGCAAGCCCTGGAAACAGGAAAACGAAAAGTGTACGGTAGTGAATTTTAGCATCAAGATCATAGACCATATCTATTTGATAATCAGCAATATTCATGAAAAAATCATTATTCTTTATTGCCTTGGTTTGGGTAACGCTCTTCTGTTTTGGGCAGCATTTTACGACGGAACTCAGTCAGCTGATTGAGATCGGCTTACTTCACCCCAGGCAAGCAGAAGCACTCCGTACCTTTTCCCAGGCGGAATCAGTCGAATTAGCCCCAGCCGTTATCCTGGAATACCTGGCCGACGAGGAACGCAAAAAGTTATTCGGAGAGGGCTTCGGCTTGCATTATCTGATGCTCGAACGGGGGGGTTATTTTTCTCAAGCAGACAAAGAAATTCTGAGTCAGCAGATGCAAATCCGACTGGGGCAACTTCAGGAAGCAGCACTTGTTTCCCCCCAAACGCATGCCCATATCGAGCAGCAAATTAGCAAACTGGAGGTTTTTCATCCGGTACAATTATACACGCAGGCCACCCTGCTTTCCCGTTACGAGCAGTATATGAAGCCAACGCGTGTATCGCCATTTCTGGACAGCCTGTGCCAGTATGGAGTGTTGACGATCAAGAACAAAGACCGTTTGCTTCGGGATTTATCTACTGGCCAGCTTAGCCGCCACGAAGACTTCCTCTCCTATTGTGAGCACGCCAGAGTCTTTGACATGGCAAATTATGGTGCAGACCCGGAATCCTATCTTCTGTCTCTCCATCAGGCTGTTGCGCAACTCGTACCGGGTCTTTCTTTTAGCGATTTCGCCTTTCACATCAAGGGGGATTCATTATCAGAATCTATGTCAGCAACCCAGACCCTTGAAGTAAGTCTGAGCATCAAAGGGCAACGCTACACCCAAAAGAGTTTCTACCTGTCGAACCGGGGAACCTGGAAGGATTTCGGAAAAATTGCAGCTGCCAATTTCTACCAGTTGTTCAATCGAGCACTGGCGGATCAAGGCTCGGCTTACCGCATTCACCATGTACCTATACATCCTTCCATTTATGCTTCGCATAAGCACGAAACCCGGTTTGGGTTGATAGCACTGCAAACAGATCAGTTGCCCATGTTTCGTCGTGCCTTTATTGCAGAAACATTCCCCTATATCGATCCCAGCTATGAAGACTTCAGTCCATCGATGACTCGGGATCATATCGCAAACACAATAGAGCAATATGACTCACTTGGGCTTTTCAGCCATTTAGGTTCGGAGGTATTTCAACAAACCCGCACGAGGGTCCTGTCGAGTGAACCGGATTCCTATTCCGAGATTCTCAGTCAGTTTCCAGATGTGGTATATGTTTGTAACTGGACTCAGGCCGAATCGAAGAATCCTTATCCGGCTTTCCTCCAGGAATTAGAGACCATTTCACAAGGCGAGTTCTCCCCGACCCTGATCCATGACAATTCCCAAACAGCTCATGGAAATCGGATACAGGTCGGGTTTCACCTCGGAACCCGGGCCTACGAGTGTGCCCTCGATGCCAGTACGAACTGGTTTGACTTCAGATTCATGAATCTGATAGAGGAAGCCGTAGCAGCCCAACACCTTAGCGGGAGATTTTATTTCCTACCAGAATCAGCGGGGGACCTGGCGATCATTTTCCTGAGTCCCGCCCAATATGAGCATATCAAGTACAATCAACTCCTGGCCTTAGAAGAGTAGAAGAAAAAAGACGGTAGGCAAGCATCTTTTCGGCAGCTCGTCCAACGAGGTCCCTATCGCATTGTTCGGCATCCTGTTTATTTAGGAGAATTTTTTATCGGAATAGCCTGCTTGGTCTCCCAACCTAATATCGCGGGGTTTGCCAGTTTTGGTGGCCTTATTGTATTTCAGCTTTTGCGCATACAGGCAGAGGAAAAAGTCCTACAGGCTTCTCCTCATTTGAACATTATGTTCAGTGAACAAAATGGCGACTGGTTCCCTTTCTGTGGTAAGTCTAAGTCTCACTTGCTACCCGGCTTGAATGCCGCCCTCAAGCAGCAGTATTTCTTCCCGCATTCGATCTTTTAGCTCCTAAAACAGTTCCTTTTTTCATACCTTTAACCCACTTTTTTCACCCAGCGTGAGCTATCCCCCCAACAGACATTTTTCAACCCTTATTTTATGATTCGCTCCTTCTATCTACTCCTCCTTCTGATCTGCTATTCGATCAGTGCGGTATCTGCCCAAGACAAGCTCCTGACATTGGATGATCTTGTGAATCCTCGTTTTCGGCCTGCAAAAATGAATCAACTCGCATGGAAAGGCGAATCAGACCAGTATACATTTGTAGCCGACAAGCAATTAATGGTCGCCGATAGCGAAACGCCAGCCCGTTCGATCCTATCCCTTGAAAAACTTAATGAGGCACTCCCCATTCAATTGAATCGCTTTCCGGCTGTAACCTGGAAAGACGCCCAGACACTCCTGTTTAACAGTGGCCCGCAACGCTGGTCTTACAGATTGGACACCGGAGAGAGCCAACTTCTTTCGGTATCTACTTCAGGTGCTGCCAATATTGAATACTCTCCAGCAGGACATACCGCCTATACCCAGGGATACAACCTGTATATATGCGAATCAGGTAGTAAACAGGCACAGGCGATTACGGAAGATGGGGATCGACAAATCGTATATGGAGAGCCTGCCCATCGGGTCGAGTTCGGAATCCGAAATGGCTCCTACTGGTCTCCCGATGGAAATCAGCTGGCTTTTTATCGAGTAGATCAGTCCATGGTTACGGACTATCCGATTGTAAAGCCGGATGCAAAACCGTCTCGTCACGCACCTGTAAAATACCCTATGGCCGGTGAAAAAAGCCACCATGCGACCATTGGGGTGTACAACATGACAAGCGGCAAAACGGTGTACCTGAAAACCGGAAGCCCTGCTGACCAATACCTGACAAACATTACCTGGAGCCCGGATGGAACACATATTTATGTAGCCGTTGTAAACCGGGATCAAAACCATGTAAAACTCAATGTGTATGAAGTCGCTTCTGGTGAGTTTATTCGCACCCTGTTTGAAGAACATCACGAAAAATATGTCGAGCCTGAACATGGTCCTATTTTCATTCCTGATGATTCCGGGGATTTTCTATGGTTCAGCGAGCGAAACGGGTTTAATCATTTGTACCAGTATCATGCGGATGGAACACTGGAGGGCCAGGTTACAAGCGGCGATTGGGATATCACTTCATTTTTAGGGTTTGATGAAAAGGGTAAACGCATTTTCTATTCGGGTACTGGAAACGATCCAACAGAGTCCCATGTTTTTTCCACCAAGCTCTCCAACGGAAAAACTACCCGAATTACCCCCACTCATGGCGTTCATACGCCCCTCCTGGCAAAAAGCGGAAATTTCCTGCTCGACACCTATACGAATCTCAATACCCCGGGGATGACCCTGTTGATTGAGAATAAAAAAGGGGAAGTACTTGATACCCTGCACGCTGCCACAAATCCGCTTGCTGATTACCAAATTGGCAAAGTGGAATTATTCTCGATTCAGGCAAAAGACGGGACCGAATTGCATTGTCGCATGATCAAGCCCATAGATTTTGATCCTGCGAAGAAATACCCGGTCATGATTTATGTGTATGGTGGCCCTCATGTGCAGCTGGTTCAGGACAGGTGGATAGGCGGTGGGAGTATATTCAACCAATACATGGCCCAAAAAGGCTATGTGGTTTTCACCCTGGACAATCGCGGTTCCGCACACCGGGGGATGGAATTTGAACAAGCAGTATTCAGACAATTGGGGACGCTCGAAATGGAAGACCAGCTTACCGGGGTAGAGTTCCTCAAACGACAATCCTTTGTGGACGACGACCGAATAGGCGTCTATGGCTGGAGTTATGGCGGGTTTATGAGCACCTCTTTAATGCTAAGACATCCCGGCATCTTCAAAACGGCTGTGGCAGGCGGCCCTGTCATCGACTGGAAATACTATGAGGTCATGTATGGCGAGCGCTACATGGATACGCCCCAACAAAATCCGGAGGGCTACGAGACAGCTGCGCTTGTCAACTATGTCAAGAATCTCGATGGGCGATTGCTGGTCATACAGGGGCTGCAAGACTCTACCGTTGTTCCTCAGCACAGCAATGACCTGATTCACAAAGCAGTAGAGGAGCGAAAGTTCATTGACTACTACGCCTATCCCAATCACGAACACAATGTGCGGGGACCTGAGCGTGCACATTTATATGGATTGATCAGCCGGTATTTTGAGGATTTCTTGAAGTAAATATAGCGGTTGCCGGGTTAGCGTTATTTCACATATCAGGATGGATTTAGCCCTAAAGGAAGTTCAAATATCCCGTTTGCTTTGCCATATCAATTGAAATATGTAGATTTTAACATATCGAATAAAAAAGGTTTTATTGTTTATACAAATGTGAATTCAGGACGGGTGTTGCATCATTTAGTTGCCCTCATATGTTTGACTTACCTTCATCTGTCCGGCTTGCAGTACTTTATATTTGGCTGGCAGGCTCTATCTTTCTGGGAAATATACTACCGCTCCAAAGTCAAGATAGGGACCGAGATGGTATATTGGATTCAATAGAACACAGATTGGCTCATACATATGCTCCAACCTGGCGGTTTCATAGGCGGTCTTCTTGTTCATCTTCAGCTCAAAACAGGGATGAAATATTTTTTCCAGCCAGTATCGAGGCTTTTGAACAAGCTGTTACAGATGGTAAGAATAGTTTTAAAGTTATATTCAGAACAAATGGACATAAAACGTCCGTTCCGGTCTCAACTCTGAATAATCTGGATGCAACCTTAGATCCAACAAGCGGGCTTCTCACCACCGACACTACCTGGGGAAATTTCGGCACGGAATCCGTGACATTAATTGGCTATCCTCGAAAACTGAAAGGAGACCCTACTCACTTTCCCACATATTACCGATGTTGGCGTGATTCCACTGGCCTGATCTATCTGGCTTATTTTCTTTTTTATCCATACGATCACAAAGGCTACAATATCCCCCTCATCAATACGGGTGATCATCGAGGGGATTTTGAAGGAATCAACATCGCACTATGCATTGACGAAGATTCGCCCTATTCCGAATCGTTTGTAGAAAAGACTTCGATTGAGCACATATTTTATAGTGGGCATGGTCAGCAAAAATTTGCCTGGCAGGAGCAAGTCTGTTTTGTAGATGAAACCCATCCACAAGTATATATAGCCTGGGGAAGCCATGCTTGCTATCCTTTGCCAGGGGAATGGCATGGCTTCAAGATTAAGGGACCCGACATCTATGATGATATGTTTCACGGAACAGGCCTGGTAGTCAATAGTTGGCATCCTCAAAGGCAGCTCATCAATGTTGGAGAGGTGGAATCTTCTTTAGTAGGATGGCTAGGTTTTCGCGGGCGATGGGGTCCTGATGGCGACAGGCAAATCGGCAGCCCTCCTGGCCCTCCGGGAAAGGGATTTTGGAAAAGTGGCCTCGACAAACGATCTAATTGGTCGGATGTGCTCAAAAACTACGCGCAATTCTGGACCCATCCTTTGCAAACCTTTCCATGTTCTGATGAAACACAGGTGAACCTATCCTCAAAAGTACATCCCCCACTTTCTATTGACCTGGCGTCTCCATTGGCTGATTCACAACAAATCAACTACTTGAGTTCATACTTTTGGGATTCCACCGGTGAGTATTCGGTAGAGCAGATTATTGAATTGCAAAATACCCTAAACTGGGAGCCGTATCAGAGATGCGCGGATTCCAGGCGCACAAACCCAGGGGCTTACTGGGTTATTTTTAGCCTGACAAACACTTCGCCAATCGATAGCACCAACCTGTTTTTACAGTTTTTGACTGATAAACAAAAAAAAGGGTTTACCTGGGTAGAGGTATTTGGAGATCATTCGGACACCCTTACTCACCAAAAAACTGGAAACCTCACAAATATTCAAGACCGTGCTTTTTTTCCTAATAAGAATGTAGTTCCAATCCGTCTGGCTCCTTTAGAATCCAGAAGTTTTTATGCACGACTACTGATGTCGCGAACATATTCCGCAGGGTTCGACATAGCAATTCTTTCTCCCTCACATGAATTGACAACCCGAAAAAACCAGATTATAGCCGATATTCCGCATTACCTCTTTTCATTCATTTTTCTCTCTATCCTGATATATTTTTTTGTATTTAGCATATTGCAGTATGCCGAAAGTCAGGAAAACAGTTATTTTATCTATGCCCTTTTTCTGATTACCTTGATTTTTTACACCTTGCGAATGATTGCCTGGGATTCGGAAACGCAGGATATCATCACCTTGCCTACCTCCTATATCCTAAGG
>CAYGTH010000442.1:0-6346 GCA_964352745.1 uncultured Bacteroidia bacterium | reverse complement strand
TAATTTCAAGACAAAAAGTGGAAATAGGCAACGATATTGTTTCATGGTATCAGACTCATGGTCGAAATCTTCCGTGGCGAGACACTCGCAACCCTTATCATATCTGGATTGCAGAAGTTGTTCTTCAACAAACCCGCATCGCACAGGGAGAACAATATTACTATCGATTCATTGAACGGTTTCCCGATGTACACAGCCTCGCATCAGCTGAGCAGGGCGAGGTATTAAAATACTGGGAAGGCCTGGGCTATTACAGCAGGGCGAGAAACCTGCACGCCGCAGCCCAGCATATTGTTGCAGAGTTAAAAGGAGAAATGCCGGATCATTATAGCGAACTGCTTAAACTAAAAGGCATCGGCCCCTATACTGCGAGAGCCATTGGTTCCTTTGCCTTTGACAACCCTACCGGGGTCATTGATGGCAATGTGCTCCGGGTAATGAGTCGGGTGCTGGGAGATTTTTCACCGGTTGATGATCCCCGGACTCGAAAAAAGTTTCAGCTAATCATCGATGAATGGGTCGCAGGCGTAGATTCCCGCGCTTTCAATCACGGCATCATGGACATTGGATCGACCCTGTGCACCCCTCGCAAGCCCGCCTGCATGATCTGCCCCCTGAATGGCCCCTGTGAAGCACATGCGGCTGGAACAACTCACTTACTGCCTCACAAACAAAAAAAATTAAAACGTAAAACCCGGTATTTCGATTTTTTCCTTGTATATAACGAATTAGGGGAAATCGCAATCCGGAAACGGCCCGAAACGGGAATTTGGGGTGGACTCTGGGAAATCCCCAATCTGGAATCTGACCGAGAAAACTGGCAGGCTCAAAAAAGTTCATGGGAGGGCCGATTCCGGGGGGAACTCAAACATGTTTTCACCCACTTTGATATGATGATTCACGTGTATGAAAGTCCCGCTGAGAGCCTCCCCAAATCAGCTGTAGGTCAATTCATTTCTCCCGATAAAATTCCTATATTTGCCTTCTCTAAAGCAGTATTGAAGATATTTTCAACATGGCGAAATACGGACTGAATCAAGTTACGTTGATTGGGAATTTAGGCCGTGATCCAGAAATCAAATACCTGGATCAGGGAGTAGCATTGGCAAATCTATGGCTTGCCTGTAGTGAGCGATACCGAGATAAATCAGGCAATTACCAAGACCGTACCGAGTGGGTAAGCGTGAATTTATGGCGATCACAAGCCGAAATTGTAGGAAAATATTGCCGAAAAGGCTCTACCGTTTGTATTGAAGGACGTCTTTCGACCCGAAGTTGGGAAACTCCACAAGGAGAAAAGCGAAGTAAAACAGAAGTAGAAGGCACTCGCGTGATCCTGCTTGATCCGCCGCCGAATATTCCGGGAAGCACTGTAGCTTCCGCTCCGGTTTCCCAATACCAACAGCCGACACCGCAAAATACGGTTACCAGTCCACAGCAAGAAGGAGCAAAGCCTGATGATGATCATCAGTCAGGAGACCTTCCCTTATGACCTCATGTCTCCGCTTCCGTACCTATATTAAGCTAGCACCAAAATCGTAGACCTGTGGACCCTGAGTTGGGTAGTTTCATTTTTTTTCTGCCGCTGTTGCAAACATCCTGGTTATCAGTGATGGGAAGTATCTGGATTCAGTTATTGTTGCTGATTGTATTTATCGCCATCTCTTTTATGGTTTCGGGCGCTGAAGTCGCCTATTTCACGCTGACAAAGTCTCAGATTGAAGAATTCAGGCAAAGAGAGTCTCCCGTTGCCCAGCGCATTTTGTGGCTCATTAATCGCCCCAAAGTACTCCTTGCTACGATCCTCCTGACCAACAACTTTATGAATGTAGCAGCAATTCTGGTTGCTACCTATATTTTGCGCGTATTGGGCGCATATTACCATTGGGATCAATTGTACTGGCACTTGATAGGCTTCGATATCTCGGTTCAGTTTTTCATCGATGTCATTCTCATTACCAGTTTATTACTATTCTTTGGAGAAATTGTACCCAAAGTATATGCGAATAAAAATCGCTTGAAAATGGTCAAGCTCCTCGCATTACCTTTGATCATGTTACGCTGGTTCTTTTATCCGATCAGCCGCTTGCTCATTAGCATGACCAACTTTCTCGATAATCGGATTAACCTGAAAGAAGATCAAACCTCTCTGGAAGATCTGAAACATGCGATCGATCTGGCGGCACATGGCGAAGAAAATAAAGAGGAAAAAGACATCCTCAAGGGGATTGTTAATTTTAGTAATATCCCTGTCAAAAGTATTATGCGCGCAAGGGTGGATGTAATCGCAGCCGAGATCAGTACTCCATTTGAAGAGTTGATTGATTTTATTAATGCGCATAATTTTTCTCGTTTACCGATTTATGAAGAGAATCTTGACCATGTCCTGGGCGTGCTTCATATCAAAGACCTGTTACCGTTGATTCGAGGTAACAATGAAAATCTGTCTCTCCGGGATCTGTTGCGATCTGCACATTTTGTTCCGGAAAACAAGAAGATCGATGCCCTGTTAGATGAGTTTAAAACCCGCCGTCTGCACATGGCCATCGTTGTGGATGAGTTTGGCGGAACTTCTGGGATAGTAACGCTCGAAGATGTGATCGAGGAGATCTTTGGAGAGATCAGCGATGAGTTTGACAGTGAAGATTGGGTGTATACTAAGGTGTCAAATGACACGTATATTTTTGAGGGAAGAATCTCCCTCAATGATGTGAAGAAAATCGTAAGACTGGACGAAAAAGAATTTGATGAAATCCGGGGCGACAGCGACAGCCTGGGCGGTCTTATTCTTGAAATATATGGAAAAATCCCCAAAGCTGGTGAATTAATTTCCTACCAAAACTTCGATTTCCATGTAGAGGCCGTCAGTAAAAACAGAATTGCAATGGTCAAATTCATCATTAACAAAGCCGAACCAAAAGATCACATTAGCTAAATCTCTATTTGAAGCAACCCATTTATCAATTGCCTCTGGTCTAATTTGAATTTCTATATGCGCATTTCCTTTTTTGTTGCCCTGATTTCTATTTTGCTCCTCGCTTCTTGCGAAAGCTACAGCCCATATCCCAGGCCCCTGGGCTTTCATCGGATCAATCTTCCCAGCCCCAGTCAATACACACGTTTCCAAAACGAAACCTGCCCATTTACCTTTGAATATCCGGATTGGGGGCATATTACCCGCAACCAGCCAGACTCCTGCTGGGTAGATGTTGCCTTTGAAGCTCCGGAAGCCAAATGGCATATCTCATATCGCAATACCAGAGCAGTCAGACGAACACGCAATGAATTGTTTGAAGAATACAGAACCCTGATCTATAAGCACACCAAACAAGCAGATCGGATTTTAGAGTCTCCTATCGAAAGCGATAAAGGGTACGGAATGCTCTTCGAGGTTTATGGGAATGTCGGAACACCCGCTCAGTTTTTTTTCAGCGATACCACCGATACCCACGTCATCATGAATTCTTTTTATTATCAGACAGCTCTCAAAAATGATTCTCTCTATCCCATCAGCGTCTATATGAAAGAAGAAATGATGCACATGATTGGTTCCCTGGAGTGGAAGGAATAATTTCATGCAACATAGTAACATTTTCCAGCCTCCCCCGTTGGAAATGTATGCCCCAATATGTAACTTTGTTGCATCAATGAAAAATCGCCTCACCTTTCCCAATATTAGTTCTCTACTCGCCATTCTGTGCGCTATTCATTGCGCCCTGATGCCTATATTACTGAGTATTACTCCCGTATTTGCCAGTTGGCTGGGAGGTGCTCACTGGATGGAATGGGTTCTCGTGGGTTCTGCACTGCTCATGGGAAGCGTTCCCCTGGTTCGCGGATATCTGACTCACGGCGAGCTTCGACCCGCACTGCTCCTGATTACAGGGTTTGCATGGATTGTAAGTCCCCATATCCTGGACATGCATGCCTGGGAGTACATTTTTTCAGGAATCGGTGCAATCTTCCTGGTTGCAGCTCAAATTCAGAACATGCAATTCACCCAAAAGTGCAGTTGCCAATTGAGTCCGGCTGAATAGAGAATTGGGGAAATTTACTGCTGACACTCCGGGCACAGCCCCTGTAACAATACATTGACTTCCTGAACCCGATAGCCCTTAGGCAGGTCAATTTTGGGCATGTGTACATTTTCCAGACAATTGGTATTGCCACACGCATCACATTTGAAATGCACGTGATCATGGCTATGCAAGCTTCCTTCAGCACAGTCAGAAGCACATAAGGCATATTTCATTGCCCCCGAATCATCCAACACTTTATGGACAATGCCTTTTTCGAGGAAGGTACTGAGGGTCCGGTAGATTGTGACCCGATCACAGCTGTCCTTCATCGCCCGCTCAATCTCGGGTTCGGAGAGTGCCACCTGATGGTCCATGAACATATCCAGGATACCTGCGCGGCTGGAAGTGTGCCGCAGTGCATGGTTTCGTAAGATATGTTGGGCCTGGGACATACGGGAGACAGCTTAATTAGAATAATTTCTTGATGATATCATCTGCGGTAATCCCCTCTGCTTCGGCAGTAAAACTCGGTACAATCCTATGACGCAATACGGAAATGGCTACTTCATTCACCTCTTCTATATCGGGAGAATATTTCCCTTTGAGTAAGGAAAGGGCTTTTGCGCCCAGGATCAGGTACTGAGAAGCGCGTGGTCCCGCTCCCCAGGTAATCAATTCCTTGATTTCATCAGAAGCGTAGGGCGTATTGATCCGGGTTTTGTTGACCAGGTTAACCGCATGGCTGACCACATTATCGGTAACAGGCACTTGCCGAACTAATCTTTGAAAATAGAGGATATCTTCCTGGCTCAAGATGGTTTCTACCTTACTAGCCACATTGCTGGTCGTCCGCTTTACGATCTCGATTTCCTCCTCGATGGTAGGGTAGTCCACTTTAATGTTGAACATAAAGCGGTCAAGCTGGGCTTCCGGAAGTGGATAAGTTCCTTCCTGCTCAATCGGATTCTGAGTTGCAAGCACAAAAAACGGTTCTTCTAACACATGATCAGTTCCGGCGATGGTAACATGCTTTTCCTGCATGGCTTCCAGCAGTGCTGCCTGTGTCTTGGGAGGAGTCCGGTTGATCTCATCCGCCAGTACAATGTTGGCAAAGATGGGCCCTTTGATGAATTTGAAAAATTTCCGATTGGTGTCATCGTCGATTTCCAGAATCTCGGTCCCCACAATATCACTGGGCATCAAGTCTGGCGTAAACTGAATTCGACTAAATTTCAAATCCAACACCTTCGCAATCGTACTGATCAGCAGGGTTTTAGCAAGTCCTGGCACGCCTACCAGGAGCGTATGGCCTTTACAAAATAAAGCGATCAGGAGTCGATCTATGACTGCCTCCTGACCGATTATAACTTTTCCTATCTCTTGCTTAAGTTCCTGATATTTTTTTGCCAGCGCATCAGCAGCTTCTACTTCCGTTTTGTAATCATGCATTACTCGATCCAGTTTTGGAGCGCGTTCGAACACTCGGTTTGTTTTACGTCAATATAGATATTTTTCTTGGCTGACGTGAGCCATTTTTCAAAATTAATCATCTGTTTGTTACTCAACGCTGCTTGCTTGATTTTTTCATAATCATCACTAAGATTTGGCTGATGAGGTGGAATCTTAGACCGTAGGTAAACAAGATGAAAGGCCTGAGTTCTATCCTGAAGGGTATGCTCCATGGGTTTGGAGATCTCTCCTGCTTCCATCTCATCGATCTTAAAATACATCTCTGCTGGCAGGGCATCCATAGGAATACGTAATTCCTGGGTCTGGGGGTTCGAGTAACATCCGCCACAGTCTTTGGTTTGACGATCTGCAGAGAATCGAATCGCTGCTTGTTCGAAGGTCAGGGAGTCAGAGGAAATGAGCTCCCGAATTTTATTGAGGGAATCAATCGCAATCGAATCGCCATTGGTACTCCGCTGCGGAATCTTCAGAATGTGGCTGGCTTCCAATAATTCTCCCTGCCGCTTGTGCAACAGCACGACGTGATAGCCAAATTCTGTTGCAAAGGGTCGGGAAATTTCACCTTCGCGCATATCGTACACCACTTCTTCAAACTCAGGTACCATTTGGCCCCGTCCGAATTGCGGCAGGCGGCCCTTGCTTTCCCTTGCACCGGGTTCGTCAGAGTTTTTGGCAGCGAGTTCGCTGAAAGCAGCCCCGTCTTCCACGACTTGCTTCCGGAGGGATTTGAGCGTTTCGAGTGCCGTAGTTTTACTTTTTTCGGAAAATGGCGGCACCAATACAATGTGATTGAGTTGCACCTCCGCCGGTAAAAGACCTAAGCTATCTACAGGGATTTTTGCAAAAAAGTCTTTTAC
>CAYGTH010000441.1:2857-6368 GCA_964352745.1 uncultured Bacteroidia bacterium | reverse complement strand
GGAAATTAGCGTTCCAAACATGGTCTTAGGACATGTACAAATAGGGTTTCCAATCTTCCCGCACATTTCCATTAAAATTGGACAGAAACATGACAAAACTAGGTCGAAAAGGCTGATGTGCCATTTCCATTCCCGCCTGCTCGGGAGTGCGACTCCCTTTTCGGGAATTGCAGGACTGGCAGGCTGTAACCAGATTATCCCAGGAATCCCGGCCTCCCATTGCACGGGGCACCACATGATCCAGGGTCAGGCGTTCCTTACTTCCACAGTACACGCATTGATTGGTGTCGCGTTTGAAGACATTGTAACGGGAAAGGTTGACCCGTTTATAAGGAATCGCAATATATCGGTGTAACCGAATGATAGATGGAAACTTATACTGCTTATCTATGGAGGCTAATTGCTGAGAGGGAATGTCGGTAAGCATTTCTGCTTTGCGGAGGAAGACAAGGACGAAGGCGCGTTCTGCCGTACAGATGCTGATGGGCTGATAATTCTGATTTAATACGAGGACATTCTCGCGCACAGTTTCTTAACGTTTAAGTTTATATCGGTTAATACTCACCATCCAATGCGTTCTTTTCTGTGATTCTGCATGAATAAGGCCATTTTCATCGAGAAAATCAAGTCGAACTTTTCCAGATGCGTGGATAACCTGAGTCCGGTCATATAGAATTCCTACGTGGGTCACCCGCTCTTGGTTTTCCTTCCTGAAGAAGACCAAATCCCCCGGTTTCCGGTCCGAAAAGGAAATCACCTCCCCTGCTTGTTGCTGCCTGGAGGAGTCCCGGGGAATAGACACATTGCCCATCGCATAGACTTGCTGTGCGAATCCGGAGCAATCGATTCCAAAAGAAGATCTGCCGCCCCAGAGGTAAGGCGTATTGAGAAATAACAAAGCCAGATCCGGAATCTTATCCTGAGTCTGCCATGCCAGTGCCTGCGGAATTCCCGCGAGCTTCCAACTCGTATTGCCCAGCATAAATGGACTGGGCGTTCTCGTTCCATCCATCAGCGGAATCCGACTTCCCAGGGGCAAAGACATCTGTGATCCATCTTCCAGGAGTAGTTTCCCCTCCCATAAGTACCGCCAGCCCGATATTCGAGCCAGATCTGCCTGCTTTATCTCCGTCAGCATGTAGCCCGTCGCCCAGCCTTCGTATCCGTCAATCTCATTTCGGATACGCGCCCAATTACCAGCTCGTTCCAGGATTTCTCCGGTATCCCCAAAAATCAACTGACTGACCATTTCCGCGCCCTCCCGTGCTTCCTCTCGCAAGGGTACTGCAGCTTCTGATGTGAAAAAATACATGAATCTTTGTATATTAGTAGTCTAACATTTTCAATAACCTTCTAACGCTCCTTGCAAAGCAGAAGCCGCCTGATTGGGCGGCTTTCTTCATGCCATTCGATTATGCTAGGTTTTGTAAATCATCTAAATCTTTAGATCGCCCAGCTGCTCGTTTGCTTTTTTTCAGACTATCTAAGTCAATAATATTAATCGTGAAGTTTGGGCTTAAATGATATAAAAAGCGTTTAGGAAAACACTCCTCGAAATCGACCCCTTCCGGAGTTGTTAATATATCAATTCTAACAGGAGGGTATCCTAATTGAAATATCAGATCTTCTTTTTCAAAATCTTTAGCAGAAAGCCCCGAATGAGAGAAGCCAAATTCAGCCAAAACACAAATTACTCGTTCAGCATTTTCATTCGTATTACTTACCCAAATATCAATATCCCCTGTGGCTCTTACATATCCATGAGCCACTACAGCATATCCCCCAATCACCAGATAGTGGACTTCATGCTTGTTCAACAATTCTAAGAACTCTCTGAAGTCGGGGTGGATTGTCATGAGAATAAGCATAAAATTGCTGACGTAGCATCTCCAATGCAGCCAACCGCTCTTGTACAGATCGGCTCTGCCAATAAGCAAAATCAGAAGATTCCTCTCCTATTTTGACAATATGAAAAGCATTTTTATTAAGTCTAAAGGTCATACACTTTACCTGTGAATCCAATATTATTCCTCTAGTAATATACGCATTTCTCATGAATAAGGAGGGTTTATGTACCTTTTTCACTAGCCCTCTTGCAAAGCAGAAGCCGCCTGACTGGGCGGCTTTCTTTATATTTTCCCCTCTCCTACCCTTCTTCTCCCTGGGAATAGCTGTACCAATCAATCTTCCGGGAGAGGTACATCACCATACCGAGTACGATAAAGAGCCCTACACTTCCCATCAACAGGGCATAGTCTTCCAATTGCAGAATCGTGTAGATAAACCCGTACATGATAACCAGCAGTAAGGCCATCAGCGTCGCAAGGCGGCGATTTTGAAACATACTCAGGGAGTACAGGCCAATAAGGGCTGTAATTGCCAGGGAAGCCAGCAAAAAGGCGCCATTAAACCCAATATGCTCAGAAAAGGAAAGGAGCAAGACATAAAATATCGACAATGCCAGCCCTACCAGAATATATTGAATCGGATGAATACGCTTGGCATTCAGCGTTTCGATAAAGAAAAAGACGACAAAGGTCAGGGAAATGAACATGATTGCATATTTCGCTGATCGCATCGACTTTTGATATTGATCAACCGGAATCAGGAGGTTGACTCCGAATGTCCAGTCCGACATTCGAAACTTGCTGCCTGTCCACTGCTGGGGGAAATTACGATTGAGGTGAAGTACCCGCCAGCTCGCGGCAAAACCAATTGCTTCCACTTTCCGCTCATCTGGCAAAAATGCCCCATCAAAACTCGGCGTCGTCCATGGCGACCGGATGGAGACCTGGGTTTCTTTACCTACCGGCGTAAAATTCAACTCCTTACTGCCATTAAGATTCAAGTCAAGTGAAAATCCATAGCTCTCTGCCGAATCATTGGGTACAACCTGAACCCGCGTACTGATTCCCGAACTGATGACATCCGTGCTTTCGACCCCGGGATTAAAATCATACCTGTTCGTATTCCATGTCAAAGTAACCTGCTCTTCGATCCCTCGCATATCAGAGATTCCGAGCGAAACAGATGCATCTTCCCATTGAATATATTTGGGATCAACATCTAGTTCTGTAAAATCCGGAGCAGGAAAAACCCCTCTTACCATCATAGATGAGCCATATACGACCGCCTCGTAAATGCTTCTGTATCGCACTTCGGGCGAGAGTTCGCCATAAATCTCCAGGGCTTCAGGCAGAAAATGTGCATATCCTGTTGTTTCGATGAGCTTATCATCGCTATTCCGTGTATAGGATTTATAAGGAATGGTCAGGACAGGTCCAACAAGGGTTTGCTCTCTCCCCCATTTTCCACTGACTTCGTCGATTACATTTTCACGGGTATATTCCCGCTCTCGAATCAGGGACTCAATCATCGAAGTAGGAATCAACAGAATCAGCACCAAAATGGCAATGGTAACAATTCTCAGGCTAATTGAATTCCGGACCCAGGATTTAAAACGATCGAAAGCAGATTTAGGCGCAGGTTCCATATAAGTAGTGTGCTTTTT
>CAYGTH010000441.1:0-2757 GCA_964352745.1 uncultured Bacteroidia bacterium | reverse complement strand
CCAGTACACGGTAGGAGTTAGCTGTTTACTCAGCTTCCAAATTCCCCAGACCACCAGCGTCATACAACCAAACCGCAGCAGTATTTCTTCTGTGATCCCCCCATACAGGAGTTTGGCAGCAAGGGAAAGCTTGATTTTTTCGCCCAACTCAACAAACTCTTGTGGCAAAAAGGATTCAAAAACAGATGCCACCCCTACTATGAGCATACCCGCGATTATCCCACCTGCAATACCACTCCAGATAATGCCCGGCATCCCGGATCGCTTCTGTTTCAGGAACAAATCGCGGATCAGGGGCACCTCCAGCTTCACTTTTTCATGTAAAAAAATGCCGATTGTCACGGCTATGATGAGCAAGATCGACGGGTTGATCAGTACCAGCCATTGAATCGCCCACTTCGGAAATTGATCGGTTAGCTCCGGTGGCAAGTCCTCCATCGGTAGCTGGATTGTCAGCAAGGACAAAACGCCTGCCATTCCAAGTGATAGCAGGGCGATCATCAGTTGTGTCTGTCGGGTACTCATAGGAAGCAATGCGAGTTAGGAGATGGATGAATATCATATTCAACGAATATCAATATCCGGAGCAGGCAGTCTTCATTTCGTCAGGTTTTTATGCAAAAAATAGGAATACAGGATCGGTGTCAGGGAAATAATCACGACAATGGCGATCAACAAGGCGAAAAAGAGGGTAGCTGGCAACAAGAACATGAGTAGGATTCCCAACAGGCCTCCCCAAAACCAAAATCTACCCGCCAGCAGATGCGTTTTGCGCCAGACTTCTTCATTCTCCAGGGTCCAGGGGGTGCGGACGCCTATAAACCAATTCGGCCGGATCGTACCCAGGTAATTGCCCATAAAGGAAATCAATGCCAACACTGCTATTACAATCACTCGGTTCATGGGAAAATCGATCCCCGTTGAGATGGCAATTGAGATTCCAAAAATCAAACTCAAAAAGGTCATGATTCCAATCCGAATCCGGTAATAGCTACTCGAAAAAATATCGTAGTTCTGCTTGCGGGGATCAATTCTGGGAATAAATAGCATCAACAGATACACGCCTATCAGCATGATCGGGAATACCCAGGGTTTAGTATAGCCATCAATTTCACCCGAAAGATTCCAGTGAGAAGGGATTTCTCCAGGTACCTGATCCCAAACGATGAGCAAATAGATCACCGGGAGCGCCATAATCAGCCAAATGGGAATTTCTTTTTTGATAAATGAGCTATTCATGATGATTGATTTTTATTTTCTTCTGTAGATTCGGATTCCTTTTGCTCTCCCCCTGATAGGTGAAAAAGCCACTGCAAAACTTCATCTAAAACCGTTGCATTGATTGAATACACAATGTGCTGCCCATTTCGAATGTCGATGACCAGTCCCGCTTGTTTGAGCAAGGAAAGGTGATGCGAAATACTCGGTTTAGTCATATCAAATTTCTCAGCGATATCTCCCGCTGTCAGGTCCGATTCCCGGAGCAAGTCCAGTATTTTTCGCCGGGTAGCATCATTGAGGGCCTTAAAAACAATGTTCATAATTTAATATTTAGATGATTGCCTAAATATCTATATATAAAAATACGGGATTCTTGTTGAAAAGGTTGGAAAATAAAGAAACCCGCCAGATTGAACGAGGTCAATCTGGCGGGTTTCACAGTTTAAAAGGCTTTTAGCCTTTCTCGATTCTATCTATCCCAAATTCCCGGCTTCTCTCTATAGCTCCAGAGCCTGATATTCTTCCAGGCAAAATTCCACGATTTCCCGGATATACCCCTCAGAGAAATCAAAGCGAATCCCGGCTACTTCATAAATTTCCGGAATTGGGCGTGTATAGCCCATCTTCAGCGCTTCGAGGTAGCCATTCAATCCTTTCTCGGGATTCTCCTTATAATTTTTCCAAATTGCTAAGGCACCTAGTTGAGCAATTGCATATTCGATGTAATAGAACGGCATCCCAAAAATATGGCTTTGCTTCTGCCACAGATAAGAGAGTTGTGTTTCGTAGCCTTCCCAGTTGATGACCTTCCCATGAAACCGCTCATAAAGCGCCGTCCAGGTCTCCAGACGATCTGTCCGACTGTGATCAGGATGATCATAAATCCATTCCTGAAAAGCATCTACTGTTGCAACCCAGGGCAAGATAGTGATGCAGCGAAGTAATTGGCCTTTTTGAGCCCGAACCAATGCCTTTTCTTCCGGATAGAAAGCTTTATAATAATCCAGTGCGAGCAATTCCATGGTCATAGACGCCAGCTCCGCTACTTCAGAAGGCGTATTTTTGAATGCCCCCATACTCAAATCCCGGGTCAGGAAAGCATGGACGGCATGCCCACTCTCATGCAGCATCGTGATCACATCATTTTGCGTACCTGCAGCATTCATAAAAATAAAGGGAATGCCTGATTCCATGAGCGGATAGTTATAGCCGCCAGGGGCCTTCCCTACCCTGCTTTCCAGGTCGAGATACCCTTTTCGGTTCATGATGGAGATCATCTCCCCGAGTTCAGGCCGAAGTTGGGAAAGAATCTCAATCGATTTTTCAACCAATTCATCAGCACCTTCAAATGGCTTGAGCGGCGTATCGCCAAAAATATCTACCTGCTGGTCCCAGGGCCGGAAATCCGGAATCCCCAGGCGCGTTTTGGCTTCTTCTTGCAAAGTGGCAAACACGGGCTTAACGACCTTCTCTACCGAATCATGAAAATCCCGGCATTCGGCCTGGGTATAATCAAATCTCCCTAAGCTTGTAAAG
>CAYGTH010000440.1:0-6373 GCA_964352745.1 uncultured Bacteroidia bacterium | reverse complement strand
CTTGACTACTTGCCTGGAATATGTAGAAAAAGGAAAACCGATTCCCAATTTGGACCTTGCTGCTTTTGATACAGCAGGTCGATTCAGTATTCCCGAAAAACTGTACGGCAGAAAAGAGGAATTAGCGGTTTTGATGAAGGCGTTTCGCCGAATCACCAAAGGGAAAACCCAGTTCTTGTTGGTTGCAGGATATTCCGGAACGGGAAAATCTGCCCTGGTAAATGAGATTCATAAACCCATTACGGCCAATAAAGGGTATTTCGTTTCAGGAAAATTTGACCAATATCAGCGAGCTACCCCCAACTATGCCTTTATTCGTGCATTGGAAGATTTCGTAGAACTGCTGCTTACAGAAGATGAGACGCGTATTACAGAATGGAAAGAACGGATTCTTAATGCGATTGGAGGGAATGGAGTCCTGTTGACAGAGGTAATCCCCAACCTGGAACTGATTATTGGGTCGCAGCCTCCTGTTTCAGAATTGGGACCTGTAGAGGCTCAAAATCGATTTAACTACACTTTCCAGCAATTCATAGAAGCAGTCGCACGGCCCACAAATCCGTTGGTAATATTTATAGACGATTTGCAGTGGGCAGACCCCTCTTCCCTCAACCTGTTGAGTGGATTGATGAAAGGGGTACAATTTGCTGGCCTCTTGCTAATAGGCGCCTATCGAGATAATGAAGTGGATGAGCAACATCCTTTTATGAAAACGGTAGAAGACCTGAAAACGGAAGGGATCAAATCGAAAACAATTCAGGTGAAAAACCTGACTCAGGAACATGTTACAGCCATGTTGGCCGATACGTTGAATACACGTGTTACGGATTCGGAGGTAGAGGGATTGGCAAATCTGATTTATCGAAAGACGCACGGGAATTCTTTTTTCACAATAGAGTTTTTGAAATCACTCTATGAGGAAAAACTATTGGTTTTTGATGAATCCAGCCAGCGTTGGACCTGGAGTGTCTCGGCAATTGCAGCACAGGGCATAACCGATAATGTCGTCGAATTGATGGCCGGAAAAATTGGGAAAATGCATCCCGCTACACAGCAAGTACTCAAGTTTGCGGCGTGTATTGGTAATAAATTTGACCTCGATTCTCTGTCTATCATTAATCAACAGAGTCCATTGAATACCCTCCGAAGTTTATGGACAGCAGTGGAAGAAAATTTCCTGCTTCCCCTGGATAATGACCACAAACTGGTAACAGTAGGGGAAAAGACCTATAAAAGTAACATCCCCCAATTTAAATTTTCTCATGACCGGGTGCAGCAAGCGGCCTATTCCCTGATTGAGCCGGGAGAACGTGCCCAAACACACCTTGAAATTGGCCGACTGCTCTGGGGTAAGAAAAAAGAGGTCGAAGACGATCACTTGTTTGATATTGTCAATCAATTGAATCAGGGCCGAACCTTGATTACAAAGGGGGAAGAAAAAGAAGCGCTGAGAAGTTTAAACCTTCGGGCGGCACGGAAAGCAAAAGAGTCCATTGCCTATGAAGCGGGCCTGGAGTATATCAAAATCTCATTGGAAGATTTGCCCGATGATACCTGGGAAACCAATTATGATTTTGCCATCGACGTCAGTAAGTCAGCGGCAGAACTCGAGTACCTGAATGGTAATTTCGATGCTTCCGAAGCCCTCGTCAAAGCAACATTGGAACGCGCTAAAGAACCATTGGAAAAAGCTGCGATCAATAGTATTTTGATCACGCAGAATATGTTCAGTCTTAAGATGGAGCCTTCTTTGGAAGCGGCGATTCATTCTCTCAAAATCCTGGGAGTAGATTTTCCAGAGGAAGACTTTCCTACGCATATTGGAGCGACTGTGGAGGAGATCAATGAACTCCTTGTAGGGAAAGACCTTGCGACGCTGGAATTGCAACCAGAATGTACGGATCAGCGGATCATCACGATTGTTCAGTTGCTGGGTACGATGGCGCCTCCTGCCTGGATCATGGGGAAAGTTGAACTTTGGACCCTGATCGTGCTGACAGCAACTCGCTATTCCTTGAAATATGGAAATACTGTCTTTTCTCCTTATCCCTATACGCAGTATGGGATGCTCCTGATCGCCCAGGGAGCATTTGATCTGGGCTATAAAATCGGAGAAATGGCTTGCCGACTAGGCGGGAAATGGGGAAACCTTTCTTCTGCCCAAAAAGGAATCGCCAATCATATGTTTGCTGAATTCATCCTGCCCTGGTCAAGATTATCTCGCGAAAACCTGCCCTTTGCATTGGAAGGTCAAAAAATAAATCTGGAATCGGGTCATTATTTATGGGTGGGTTATTCATACGGTATGCGGGGAGGAGCCCGTTTGTATCAGGGCAAACCCCTGCAGCCGCACCTCGAAGAACTGAGAAAAGAATGGTTGTTCACCCTCAAAGTCAAGCAGGCACAGGCTTCTGGCGCTGCTGAGGGAATCGTACACCTTCTGGAGTACATGTGTTCCAAAGAACCCTATGTAGCGGGGGAAGAAATGCCAAATGTGGCCGAATACCGGGCACGAATGCTGGCAGGTCAGGATTTTTTCTCTCAGTGTCAGCACAATATCTTTTCTGCTCAGTTTGCTTATTTGTTTGGAGATTTTGAAGAGGCATATGCCCTGGCGGAAGAAGTAGTCAACTTTACCGGCATCGTGGGGGCTTATTGCTTGCAAACCGGCCTGCTTTTTTACCATGCCTTAAGCAAACTCAGAAGGGCTCGTGAGCTGGGAGGAGAAGCTGAAAAAGCTGAAGCCCTGGAATTCATTGGCCCCAAATTAGCGCAATTGGAAGCATGGATGGTGGGGAGTATCACCGAAATAGGCTGCAAATACCAAATGTTGCTAGCTGAAAAAGCCATGCTGGAAGGAGATGAAAAAGCCGCGATGGGCCATTATCTTGAATCCATTAAATTGGCGGCAGCAGATCAACTGCCTCAGGATGAAGCACTGGCTAATGAGTCGTTGGCAGAACTATTTATCAGCCAAGATGCTGAGAGGGGGGCTGCTGTATATTTACAGGAGGCACATTACCTCTACCATCTTTGGGGCGCGCGGAAAAAAGTCAGCCAATTGGAACAAAAGTATCCGAAATTGCTGGCTACCAAATCCCGTCAAAAAGGGACCGAATCCACAACAGGCACCTTTGATACCGCTTCGACCTTTTCTGCAGGCAATACCTCTAGCAGCCTGGATTTGCGCAGTGTGCTGAAAGCCTCGCAGGCCCTCTCTGAAGAGATTGTACGTTCACGTTTGTTTGATAAGCTGATGCGCGTGCTGATCGAAAATGCAGGCGCTGATCGAGGATTAATCGTCCTAAAGCGTGGCGACCAGCTATACATAGAAGCAGAAGGGGCAGTTAAGAAAGTGGCGCAGACACAAATCGATTCTGCTCCTGTAAATGGAAGCGGAAAAGTTCCCGAAGGAATCTTGCAGTTCGTGGCCCGAACCCGGGAAGATATTTTACTGGAAAATGCATCAAAGGATGAGCGCTTTGCGAGTGATAGTTACATTGCGGGTAACAATACGCTGTCAGTATTGTGTAGCCCAATTCTCAATCAGGGCGAATTAGTTGGTTTGATCTATCTGGAGAACAATCTGACCACTGGCGCTTTTACCCAGGAGCGGATGGAGGTAATCAAATTATTATCCGGACAGATTGCTGTTTCGCTTCAGAATGTGAGCTTGTATGAGAATCTGGAAGAAAAAGTCCGGGAACGAACGGCTGAAGTTGTTCGGCAAAAAGAGGCCCTGGAAGATACGCTGGACCAGCTTAAACTGACACAGTCCCAATTGGTATCTGCTGAGAAAATGGCCTCCCTGGGACAACTTACGGCCGGTATTGCCCATGAAATGAATAATCCTGTCAATTTTGTTGCGGCGAATATTGATTCCTTAAAGCTGAACTTTGAAGATGTACAGCAGCTAATCCGGCAATATGAGTCGCTCAAAGAGCAGGAGAACTTCGACCAGAAAGTGAAGACCCTGATTGCATTGGAAGAAGAACTCGATAAAGATTTTCTCTTTGATGAAATTAATTTGCTCCTCAAAGGCATCGACGAAGGTGCGCGACGGACAGCTGAAATTGTCGCAGGGCTTCGAAACTTCTCTCGCCTCGATGAGGATGACTTCAAACATGTCAATTTACATGAAGGTATCGAATCGACCCTGACCTTACTGGGCAACAAACTCAGTGGTTACATTACGATTCATAAAGACTATGCAATTCTCCCCGAAGTGGAATGCCTGCCTGGAAAAATCAACCAGGTACTGATGAATGTGTTCAATAATTCCATTCAGGCAATCGACGGAGAAGGAGATATATTTATCAAAACCCGGCATGAAGGGGAGGAAGTTTCTATTTCGGTACGGGATACGGGAATAGGGATGTCGCAGGAAGTCATCAAGAAGGTATTTGATCCCTTTTTTACGACGAAAGAATTAGGAGAAGGAACAGGACTCGGCCTGTCCATTAGCTACGGGATTATCGAAAAACATGGGGGCCGGATTTTGGTCAATAGTGCCGAAGGAGAAGGATCTGAATTTACCATTTGGTTGCCGGTCAATTTTCCGAAATAACAGGTGTTGGGGGACTGATCCGATTCTTGTTAGCGTATTAGTTTGATATTCCGAAAAAACCTAACTTGTATGTTCGTTGTATAAACGGGGGAATCAGGGGAATCCGACTATTAGTTCATGTGGGTTAGGGGATAGAAATGGTTAATCGGCCTCGCGGTTCTCGCATAAGTTTCGAGTATGAGCGACAAAAACCTTGCAATTCTGTATGTCGATGACGAACCGCATAATCTACATGCGTTCAAAGCTGCTTTTAGAAGGGAATACAGTGTATCTACTGCCCTGGGAGGAGAAGAGGCATTACAGATTTTGCGTGAAAAAGAGATTCATCTTGTCATTGTGGATCAGCGAATGCCGGGGATGACCGGTGCCGAGTTATTGGAAAAGGTACGGCACGAATTCCCGGAACCCGTTCGCATGGTATTGACTGGATACAGTGATTTAGGAGCAGTAATTAAAGCGATCAATGATGGGGGCGTATTTCGGTACGTAACCAAGCCCTGGGATAAGGACGAATTTAAGATGAGCATCGAAAATGCCCGTCAGGTATATGCGCTTCGTCAGAGAAATAAAAAATTACTTTCAGATTTACAACTCAAAGTAGAAGAACTCGAAAAAGCAGTAAAGCGCTTCACCCAATATGTGCCCGAAGCGGTGGTTTCAGAAGTCCTTACCGTGAGTGAAGATAATTTCCTCAAGGGCGAACGTCAAAATGCTACAGTACTTTTTTGTGATATTCGGGATTTTACGCCGCTGAGCGAGAGTTTTCCGCCAGAAGATGTTGTGGAGTTTCTCAACGCGTTTTATGCCTCGCTTACAGAGGCAGTCAATAAGCATGACGGCTCAGTCATTCAGTTTGTAGGAGATGAGATCTTTGCCGCTTTTGGTACGCCCATCGCACATGCACATAATGAACAAAATGCGGTGTACTGCGCGATGGAAATGCTGGAGAAATCCCGTAAGCTGAGCAGCCAGTACCAGGGGAAATTTGGGCGGGAGATTGCAGTAGGAATCGGGATCAACTGCGGCGAAGTAATCGCCGGGAATATGGGCTCACAGGCTCGTGTCAATTATGCCGTCCTTGGCGATACGGTCAATACGGCCAAGCGGGTAGAAGGTCTCACAAAAGAGCACCAAAACATCATCTTGATCAACGAATGTGTGTACAAACGCGTTTCTCATCTGGTCGAAGTCAAAGCCTGGGAACCAGTAGCTGTCAAAGGTAAAAAGGATCCGGTGCAGGCCTATGAAATACTGGGCAGGAAATAACAGATAGCATTAGTTTGCCAGCACCTGCCGGATCGCTTCTTCATATCCCATTGGGCGTAACCCTAATTGTTCGGCCAGCGAATTATCCCGGCACACGGCCTCATATTCCATGCTTTCCAGCAAATTGACAATCAGCGGTAAAGGCGCTGAATTCATAAACACAGACCAGCCCGCAGACCATAAAGGAGGCGTATAAAACGGGAAAACCGTAACGTTGAGCTTACGACCCATTGCCTTGGCCAATTGGACAATCATCTCCTGATAACTGAGTATTTCGGACCCGCCAATATCAAATGATTGGTCCAGGCAATCTGTTCGAAGCAAGACCCCGCTCAAATACGCAAGGGTATCCGTGAGAGCAACCGGCTGACAAGCGGTTTGTATCCATTTAGGCGCCATCAGCACAGGCACCTTTTCGCAGATTTCTTTCAGAATATTAAAGGAGGAACCTCCCCGGCCAACGACTACTGCCGCACGCAGTGCCGTAGCGGGAACAGGACTTGCATGCAGCATTCGCTCTACCTCCAATCGGGAGGCCAG
>CAYGTH010000439.1:0-6386 GCA_964352745.1 uncultured Bacteroidia bacterium | reverse complement strand
GATCAGGGTCGATTCAGCAACGCATGATGATAATTCCCAATTGCCTCCGATACAGTCAGGTACCGATCATAGATTCGAAGCCGGTCAATCCGGGCATCTGAATTTCCTGATAACTCAATGGTACCCGCTCCATTTGCACTTCGGAAATCAGGGCTGAACCGCCCCCAGCCAAACTGCCGTTGGGTGCCCCCATCTTGTAAAACTCCATCCAGCACAAACAGGATCAGGTGAGGGCCGCCATCTACGATGATACTCACATGATGGCTTGTCTGCGTCTTGAGCATTCCCATGTCGCATGCCCAGCTTTGTTTTGTGCGGCCATCATGCATCGTGAATTCAAGTGTCTGATCTTCCGTAACCCGCAGGGACCAGCCCTGTCCATCTGGTTTTCGGGCATCACATAAGAACTGGCCAGCATCCAGATTTTCCAATTCAAATTGGACTTCGATGGTAAAAGAAGCCTCCGTATGCTTTGTTCCGTGGTCAGCCCGGCTATGGTCCCGGGACACCAGTTGAGGTAATTGCGGTGCCGCTATCGGAATGGAATCTCCCTTTTTCCAGTTCAAGATAAGCCCTTCCTTCGTCAGGCTTTTGTTTTCAAACTGGTTCCATAGTCCTGCCAACAAATCCGTATCGAGCAGGTGTACCCGGGCAACATCTTTCTGGGTTTCAGTGATATAGAATTCGCCATTCTCTTCGATCAAATCCGGATAGCTCATCCGAATAAACGGATCCTCGTCGTAAAGCAGGATTTCCGGCTGCGACCATTGGATGATTTTTCCATTCGGCGAATCGGCTTCTATCCCACCCGATATCCAGACAGGATTTCTGTCATCAAATGATTTGCCTCCATGGTTATGGAACCAATACAAGTATTTGCCATTGCTGCATTTCCAGGCAAAATTAGCGGCCCGGGGATGTTTCATGAGCCGGCCATTTGCATAGGTTTTGTATTTCGGGGCCTCCCAGTTGTGCCCATCATCCCGGCTATATGTGTACACGGGATGCCCATCGACACTTCGATACACGCAATACATACTCCCATCGCTCAAAACGGAATAACTTTGTTCTGCAGCAATCGGCCCACCCCCAACCGGCGTTCTTAAGCCTACATCGCCATCGGGGAGGGTTTCCCATCGGATTTTTTCCGGATCCGATTCGGTGAGAATGTTATTACTCATCAGTAAAGCCCCTTCATTTCGCGTAAAGAAGCCATAGCCAAATCCGCCCACTTTATGGATGGGAACATATCCCGCCCCTTTATGCTGAAAGGGCTTCCCTACATTCCAAAAAAACTTGATCTCTCCTCCATAAGGATTTTCCCGGTCGATATCAAAATCCCGCTGGGGAATTTCATATCGCTTCTGGGACCAGGTTTTTCCCTGATCATCTGAGTATTTATATACAAAATGGCCCTGACTATCAACCCGCTTACACATGCCTCCCTCAAAAGGCGGGTCATCGGCCTTAACCGCTCTGAGATTGTCTGTATTGTGATTATAGAATACATAAATCCGCCCCGACGGAACTTGTAAAAAAACGGCATAGGAAGCCTCAGGTCCGTCAGCCGGTTCTACTGCTACTTTATCCTGCCAGGTTTTTCCCTGATCCAAACTGCGCTGGGTGATAATGTGTTGCCCATTACTTCCTTCCGCTCCTGCTCCCGTAGTCATCACACACAGCCAGGCCCCATCCTCAGTTTTTACAATATAGGGCTGATCGCTATAGGTTTCATCAGGTATGATCCAGCCATTTTCAATGTTCCGCCAGTCCGTTTTTTGGGCAAAAGCCTGATGGGCAGGATACAGCATCACCGATACATAGATGAGTATGCAAATCGAAGTAAATTTTTCCATTGTTCCGTATGGGTTACAATTCTGAAGCTCGTATCAGATCACCTAAATTTTGAAAGATAATGACTAGTGCTTTAGGATCGAAATAATGATCTACTTTTTAATTCTCATGTACTTTTGGAAGGTGCCAAAAGCACCAAAAGCACCCTCGCAGCCGAACAGGGCTATGGGCGGATTCCGATCCGCCAGGTTATCTGTCAGCTGCCCCTGATGTGCGGAGGAACATCCTTTCGCGCTGCCCCCATTTCCTTCCTAAGGAAATGAGCCCGCAGGCCCAATCTTCGATTGTATGTTGTCCGCAGACCCCGATCTGCTGACCCTGTTTTCCCCCTGCGCGCTGCGCTTGCTGTCTTTGGACCCTTCCCGCACGGCCCCGTTTTCCCGTATCAAGTACGGGACAGGCTCCTTCAAAAGGAAACGACGCACTGGTGAGTGATCTTCGATTGAAAATCAATTCTTCTTTCTTCCTCCTTCTTCCTGACCCCTCTTTTTTCTTTCTTCTTCCCTCTTCCCTCTTTTCCACCCTGGCGGGTCGGCGGTGCAGAAGCCATCGGGAAAGGGGGTGGCTTGTGTGTTGCATTGGCTTCTACGATTTTTGCCCCACTTTTTTAAAAAAAGTGGGAAGAAGGTAGAATAAAAAACGGCTTAGAACTTTGTTCCCAATGCACCAAGGGCTCCTAAGGCGTATGGAATACAACCTGCATGACTAAATAGGGAACTCCCCACTCAGTCATCCACTGCCTGCCCAACTAATATGCGAAATTTCCAGGCAGTTTGATCGCTTCTCTGATACCGGGTTTGCTTCATGAGGACCCCAATAAGCTCTTCCTCCGGATCGGCGAAATACTGTGTATTGAAATAACCGCCCCAGTCAAAAGTGCCTTCACTTCCACGTCCGGCCTGATCCTGGCCGTATTCATTCACCACGCCAAACACGAGCCCATAATGCCGACCTTTATCTCCAAAGTAATCCTTTGTTTGATTGCCCATGATCGATTTGATGGTCGTCCGGCTGAGAAATCGTGTTCCATTCAATTCCCCTCCATTTATATACATCTGCAAAAAAGTAGCGTAATCACGCGCTGTACTTGACAAACCTGCTCCTCCGGCAAAAAACATTTTGGCCCCTTTGATGGGATAATCTGCATCATAATAAGGTGCCCGACCGGGATATTTCACCCATTTCCCCGCTTCCGGCATTTGTACCGTAACGAGGCGGGGGGCTTTTACTTCCGGCAAATAAAAATAGGTATCATTCATGCCGAGGGGTTCAAACAAACGAGTTTGCAAAAACTGATCGAAAGGCATTCCCGAGAGTACTTCAATAAAGTAACCGAGTACGTCCAGGCCTTCGGCATAGCTGTATTGATCACCAGGATTGAAATGCAGAGGCAGATTGGCGAGTTTTGTCACATTCTCTTTAAGCGTAACCGCTTCAGTACTAAATGCATCCACAATTCCCGCTTTCTGATAAATCATTTTGAAACGTTCATCGCCATCGATCATGCCATATCCCAATCCGGAAGTATGCGTCAGTAAGTGGCGAATGGTGATTTCGCGCTCGGCCGGCACTGTTGTATAGCTCGTGTCGCTATACGTGAAATTCTTGAGTACCTGTGGATATCTAAATTCGGGGATGTATTTTGAAATAGGATCATCCAGTTGAAATCTCCCCTCTTCCCAGAGCATCATCACCGCAGTCGCTGTAATGGCTTTTGTTTGGGAAGCGATTCGGAAAATATCATCCCGCTTCATTGCGTGATCGGTTGCATTGTCGGCTAATCCATACGCTTTGTAATGTACAATTTTTCCTTTCCGGGCCACCAGGGCCACAATACCGGGCACCTCTCCCTTAGCGACTGCCTCTTCACACATGGCATCTATTCGGGCTAGCCTTTCAGAAGACATCCCTACAGATTCCGGTGTCGAGGTGCTAAGCGCGGGACTTTTTTGCGCCGAAGGGGTTTGGGCAAATACGGATAACAGGGAAGATAAATAGAGGAGGATAATAAATTGTTTCATGAGTGGGAGTAAGTAAGGTGAATGGATAGAATTCAAGGTAGCAAAAAGCATCCTTATTCAAAAAGACACGCTGGTCTTGTGATTTGTGACAATTGGGTTCTCCTGAAAAAGATTCTCCCTTTCAAATAAGCAAGGGATTTCACGTGGGCTTCTTGCGCTTTTCACCTTCCACGTATTAACTTGCTGATTACAAACCGATCAAAGACACTATTTCCCAAACTTTCTTTGCATGAAGCATCTACTTACATTCCTACTCATTTCCTGTCTATGTCTGCCGATTATGGGACAGACGGCCCTTTCCCTGGACAACCTGGACAGTTTTCAATCTCAAGCCGGAAATTGGCAAATTGTGGGTTCAGTACTCATCAATCCCGATGTGGATATTCACCACGAGCCCGCGCCATTACCTGAAGTACCGACAAGTAAAAAGAAGAAGAAAAAGAAAAAAAACGCAATGGTCATTGTTCCACCGGCACCGCCAAAAGCGGTTACTTTTACTCCGGGTACAGGCATTCTCCTGAACATGAATGATGAGACGAAAAAAGATCATCTCCTTACCACCTGGGTACATGGAGATATCGACCTGGAATTGGAAGTCATGATTCCTCAGGGCTCTAATTCGGGCATCTACCTCCAGGGCCGATACGAAGTCCAGCTCCTGGATAGCTGGGGCGTCAAAAACCCTTCCTTCTCAGACATAGGAGGAATTTACCGGAATTGGGAAGAAGTACCGGGGACTATATACCGTGGAAAAGCCCCCCTGACCAATCCTGCAAAAGCCCCCGGCCTCTGGCAAAAGATGCACATCCGATTCCAGGCCCCTCGCTTTGATGCAAGTGGAAAAAAAATCAAAAACGCCAAATTTGTATTTGTGGACCTGAATGGAATCCGCATTCACAATCAGGTAGAAGTGCCCTTGCCAACAGGCGGGCCTATCCAAAAGGATGAAGTCGAAAAAGGGCCCTTGATGATACAGGGCGATCATGGTCCGGTGGCAATTCGCAACATTCAATACAGCCTCCTGGCAGATACTAAAGCCAGCCTTTCCGGTCTGAGCTGGAAAACCTATGAAGGTGCTTTTCTGGGGATTGCAGACTTTAAGGATATGGAGCCTACTCAATCCGGAAAAAGCCCAAGTTTAACTGTAGAGGTATTGGAGGCAGAAAATGACTACGGTCTGATTTATACCGGAACCCTGGAAGTGGCGGAAACGGGCACTTATGAACTCAGCCTCGGATTTACGGGGGGAGCAGTCATGGAGTTGGATGGCAAGCGAATTGTCGATAACCAAAGCCCGACAGATCGCCGCACCGTTCGGGTAACCCTCGATCTGGAAGCAGGAAAGCACCCTGTTGAAATCTATAATTATAAAACAGCGGGCTGGCATCCGGCTCAACTCGGCCTCTGGTTACAGAAAGGGATAGCCAGTTATCCGGCTGCATTGCATAGCGATGAATCCTTTCCCGCTACTACCAATATCAGGGCTCCGATTTGGGTAAACACAGGCAACCAGCCCCGGCTCCTGCGTGCCTTCCTCGACTTTAAAGGAGACCGCAAACAACGGCTTACTCATACCGTCGGCGTGGGCGACCCTTCCGGTGTCAATTATGTATTTGACCTGGACCGCGGGCATATCGTCTGTGCATGGCGGGGTGATTTTGTGGATGCAACTCCGATGTGGAACAGCAGGGGAGATGGCTCTTTCCGCCCTCGGGGATCAACCCAATATACCTTTGTGAATCAGCCACTGGCTGTACTGGAGTCTGAATATACCCCCTTCCCAACTGTAGGCAGCATGCCGGAGTTTCGCGTAAAAGGGTACCGCATTGATCCGGAAACGCAACTCCCCATCTTCCACCATCAATACCGGGGGCTGGATGTGTACAACAAACTGCTCCCAAGTCCAAAAGGGACCAGCCTGACGCACGAAATCACCTGTCAAAACGGAGAGGCTCCCTTGGGCTTGCACTACAAACTCGCTGAAGGGGCTTCGATCGTCCAGATTTCAAACGGAGCCTATGCGATTGATGACCAGAGCTATTACATCAAAATCCTCACGGACCAGAAAGCCATCATCAGAACCATAGCCGGGAAAAAAGAACTGATCGTAAAAATGAGCATGAAGCCTTTGCGCTATGAGTTTGTTTGGTAAAAGAGGGGTCAGGAGTCAGGTAAGAGGGGAGAGAGAAGAAGAAAGATAGAAGATAAAAGATCAGCGCACTAAGCGAAGCTAACAGAAGACGATAGACAATTATTTATTACTCAGATACATACCCATGCATATTCATAAATTATCATTCCTAATCCTTCTCCTGTTTGTCGGCCAACTGGGCTGGGCACAACATTCGGATGAAAACAGCTACTACCGGATGACAACAGTCCCGGCACCTGAGGGCGTGCACCTCGAGGCGGGCGGAGTAACCGTTTTACCAGACGGAAGCGTAGCCATGGCCGTAAGACGCGGCGAAGTATGGATCATCGAAAATCCTACCCTCAGCGGAGGACAGCCCG
>CAYGTH010000438.1:0-6420 GCA_964352745.1 uncultured Bacteroidia bacterium | reverse complement strand
GAAAAGTAGCCATGGTTGGGGATGGGGTAAATGATGCTCCTGCTATGGCAAAAAGCACAGTAGGTATTGCCATGGGAGCGGCCGGGTCAGACGTCGCCCTGGAAACGGCTGACATCGCTTTGATGGCAGATAAACTGGACAACCTGCCTTTTGCCATTGGATTAAGCAGGAAAGCCAAGGCAATCATCAGGCAAAATTTATGGCTCAGCCTGGGGATGGTGGTAATTCTGATTCCCCTGACAATAACCGGTATCGCCGATATTGGGCCCGCCGTAATTGCGCACGAGGGCTCCACTTTGGTAGTGGTGGCAAATGCATTGCGCTTGTTGGCGTATCAAAATTGAATTAGAATTAGACCATATTTGAAAAAATAGATTGAATCATATGACACAAGTGAAACCAGTATCATTGCTCAATGGTTTGACACCAGATACAGTTGCAAGCATGCTAAAATCCTTGCCTCAGAAATCACTTAAAAGAGAGGGCATACTCTACTTGCACAGAGAAAAAGGGAATGATCTGTATTTCGTGATCAAGGGCTATGTGAGCCTGTTTACTTATACCCTGGATCATCGAAAGTCTATATTTGAAGTATTGGGGCCCAGAGATAGCCTGGGCGAAGCCATTCTTTTTAATCAGCCATACCAAGAATATGCCCAAACTGTCTGGACCGACGCTCAAATTGCCATATGCAACCGGCACCGGTGGGAAAAATGGACGCAGACATACCCGCAAATTCAATACAATTTAAGTGCGGTTCTGAATGCCAGAATTGATTTTTTCAAAAAGAGCCTGACGCAAGACAAAGAACAAATTCTTATTCGATTGCTGGCATACCTAAAATATGCGATTCAGAAACGGGGCGTCCAGAAGGGACCAGACATCTGGGTTCCCCGAGCCCTGACTCAGGATGAAATTGCCTCTTTTATCAATAGCTCGCGCCAGACCGTTACACTGCTGCTAAGCGACTTGAAAAGCCAGCGAAAAATAGATTACAACCGGAAATTAATTATTGTCAAAGAGACATTGTTAACGGATATGATACATCTCTGATTAGCTCCTATTGGAAATCCGACATTCCTATGCACTTAGAAATTGCACGAAAGACACAGCTTAATTTTTGCTACAAAACAGTTTGTCATCCTTATATGCAAATAGACACAGAGTAAGCAAGGGACCTGTTTTTAACATTAGGATGAAGTATGAAAAATTTACATTCCGCCATGCGTTCACGATTATTGGCTCAATAAATACAAAGAAACTGGAATTTAATAAATCAAAATGCTGTCAAATATGAAAACCTATATGTTTAACTCCCTCCCTAGTTCAATTGGCTCGTTTTTGTTTGGGATAATCACGTGTCTGTCCCTTTTTAGTTGCCAAGATACGCCAATTGAGCCGATGAATTCAGAAAATGGAATTTTTGAGTTTAACTTTCTACCTCGAGTCGGTGGGCAATCCTTTGAAAAGGATATAATATTCCAAAATGTTCTAGGGCAAAGATTTTCTTTGGAAACCTTTCGGCTATATATATCAGACTTAACACTCATTGGCCGTGATGGAGAAGATACTATCATAGCTGAAACACTTCTTTTAGACTTTATTGAAGAAGAGGTCTACAAAACGGCTCATGGAGAAGGCATTTTTAAACAATTTACGGTTCCAACTGGCAATTACGATGGTATACGTTTTGGGATTGGAGTACCCTCATCACGCAACAACAATGATCCTACAGACTATCCTTCGGACCATCCTTTGAGTGTTAGCCAAGGTATGCATTGGAACTGGGCTTCAGGATATAAATTTGTTCAAATTGATGGGAGAATAGATTCATCAAATTTAAGGACTGGCCCCTTAGACTTAGGCTTCATTTACCACACAGGTACAAATGAGCTTTATCGAGAGATGGTGTATTTAGATTCCGAACATGCCTTTGCTATTGAACCTGGTTCAGAACTTCAATTCAAGATGGAAATAGATCTAAATCGATTTTTTTACACTGATGCTGACACTATTGATATGGTTCAATTTAATACTACGCAGACGATGCCTCCTGGATCAGAGGCTTTTCGACTTGCAGAAAAAATAACAAACAATATAGTCAATAATTCACTTTACAAAATTCCATTTTAACGATAGATTCATGAATGAAAAATGGTTCAACTTCATAGCTCTTTTCATATCTATTTGGTTGGTTTCATGTAAATCCGATCAGCCATTGGATGCTGACCTGGAAGAGGTTCAACTAGAAGTCCCTCTTCACTTTCCTGCTCCTTTAATTCCAAAGAATAATCCCCTCACTCCAGCCAAAATTGGCTTAGGAAAGAAACTCTTTTTTGATTCGATTCTTTCCCAGGATCAAAACCTTAACTGCGGCTCCTGTCATATTCAAGAATATGCATTTTCGGATCCTCGCCGATTGAGTATTGGCACAGATAGCCTTAAGGGTACTCGTAATGCTCCAGCACTTATTAATCTTACCTACCATCAGACATTCTTTTGGGATGGGGCCTCTCCATCCCTAGAGTTACAGGCATTATTTCCGATTGAAAGTCATTTTGAACTGGCAAGTCCTCTAAATGAAGTATTGAATCGTCTCAAAAATCACCCGGAATATCCAGGTTTGTTTAAATATGTTTTCAGAGACACTATTACTGCCAAGGGACTGGTTCAAGCCATTGCCAGCTTTGAACGAAGCCTGATTAGTGGAAATAGTAAATATGATCGTTTTATCAGTTCCGGGATGGACAGCACCGTTTTTGCAGAAGAAGAGTGGAAAGGTTACAAACTTTTTTTTGGAGAAAATACCAGTGAAAAACATGCAGAGTGCTTTCATTGTCATGGAGGGTTTAATTTTGATGATCCAGAAGGGCGCTTTCGCAATAATGGACTTTATCTTGATTATGAAGATGAAGGGCGCTACCTCGTTACGGGAAATGATTTTGACAAAGGAAAATTTAAAGTGCCCACATTGCGAAATATTGAATATACAGCCCCTTATATGCATGATGGTAGTTTTGCTACGCTCGAAGAGGTACTCAATCACTATGCTAATGGTGGTCAACTTCACCAAAATCGCGATATTCTGATGGGAAATATCTCGTTAGACTCAGCCGAAAGACGAGCTATTATCATGTTTGTAAAAACGTTAAGCGATATAACGTTTTTAACAACTCCTGAATTTCAACCAGACTGATAAAGCAATTAGATATAAACCCTGTTGCAACGTGAATAAATCTACTTTCAACATCACCCAAATGGATTGTGCTGCCGAAGAGCAGATGATCCGTATGAAACTGGAACCATTTGTGGAAGTCAAACACCTGGAGTTTGATCTTCCAAATCGAAAACTGGTCGTGTATCACCTGGGGGAAATCCAACACATTCAACATGCGATTCATCAACTCAATCTGAACGATAGCTTAGTAGAGACGGTAGAAACTGAGGACCCATTACCCAACCGCGAAACCGATGAACGCAGTATTTTATGGTGGGTCCTGGGCATCAACTTTGGATTTTTCCTGATTGAAATGACCTATGGCTGGCTGGCAAGTTCCATGGGACTGATCGCAGATTCTTTGGACATGCTGGCGGATGCGATTGTGTATGGCCTGAGTTTACTGGCCGTTGGAGCAGCCGTTTCCCGAAAAAAGAAAGTAGCCGGTATCAGCTGGTATTTCCAGATGGCACTGGCCATTTTGGGAGTTTTAGAAGTCATCCGGCGTTTTATAGGCTACGGAGAGGTACCTGTGTTTACAACCATGATCATCGTTTCAGGACTGGCGCTGGTAGGCAATGGTATCTCCTTGTATCTGATTCAAAAGGTTAGAAGCGAGGAAGCCCACATGAAAGCCAGTTGGATTTTTACGAGCAATGACATCATTGTCAATTTGGGGGTTATCGTAGCCGGGATTTTGGTTTATCTCACCTCCAGCAGGTTTCCCGATCTTATTATTGGCAGCATTGTCTTTCTGGTCGTGATAGGCGGCGCCATAAGAATTTTAAAGCTATCGAAATAGGCACATCCGGGGCTTGCCTTCCACTCAGAAACTCACCTTTGCCAGTAAGAAAAATCATTGCTCATCTGTTTCTGACCTGCTTACTTTGGAAGGAGATTAACATCAAAGCAATATTATCATGAAAAAAATAATGATCGGTTTACTCGCATTGGGAATTGCCCTATTTTTTCTTTCTTGTGAAGAAGATGGCAACTCATTTCCGATTGCGCAGGAAGAGGCGCTCATCCTGCAAATCGTCGAGGCAGACAACATCGAAGCCCTGGGGGTTGAAGATTTGCCGGCAGACATTCAAAGCTATGTGAAACAGCACCACGCCCCTTTTGATATTGAATGGGTATTCCTTGCACCGCAATTGGGTTATGAAGTGATGATGGAAAACGGACTATGCCTTTTCTTCGGCATGAACAGCAAGCACCTTAACCACGACGGCATGCATAACGACTGGGGTAATCAGCACGGATGGAATAATTCCGGTGGTAGCTACTGCTTATTTGGCGATTCGCTCGATGTTACTGACCTGCCGCAAGTCTCCCTTGACTACCTCTCCGCTAACTACTCCGGCGACAATGTGGTTACGGTAGTGATCAAGCCTAGTGGCAAATTGGGTGTCGAATTGAGTAGCGGAGCAGTGCTGATGTTCTGGCCCGGAGGGGATTTTCTCCACACATGCGACAATCAGAGTGGCGGCGGCCAACACGGACATGGACACGACATGAACGGTGGCCCGGGTTGGCATTGCGACCCAGCCGGACACATGGGACAAGGGCATAATGGTCAAGGCGGAATGGGTGGTCATCATGGTAACATGGGTAATCCCCCAGCCTCCAATGAACCTTGTTGGGGCGGCATGTGGATGCCAGCGGACAACCTTCCGGCACCCATTCCCACTCACATGAGCACCCATCATCCAAACGTAACAATAGACGATATCATCCAAACCTTTAGCGGCAAGTATTTCATGCGCCTTTCGGATTGCGAAAGACTGGTATTCGACGAGAATGGCAACATGCTTTTCGACAGTGAGCATTGAATATTAAGAAACTGAATTCTCAGATAATTCTTTAATGTTTAAGAAGAATGACCTCCCATCGGGCAGGTCATTCTTCTTAATGATTATCCGGTACTATGCAAGTAGGCCCAAAGGTAGCGAAGCTGTCACCTGGGGCAAATCATCTGATCCATAGGTACGGGGCAGGTTTAGCTGTGCTTCATCCGCATCTCTGACAATAATTAAGCCTGCAATGCCTTTCGTGACGTGCTCGGCCGTTTTTTGATGAAGATGCGGGTGATACCAGTAGGTAGCGGCCTGATCCATCACGATAAAACTTGGCGACCAGGTTGTTCCGGTCTGAATGACCGTATGCGGGCCGCCATCGTTTTCAGCGGAAACATGCATGCCGTGCCAGTGTATAGTCGTAGCCTCGGATAGAGAATTGTGAACATCGATGCTGATCGGGTCGCCCTTTTGCAAGATTAAACGTGGGGCCGAGCAAATTGCCATTGACTCCCATCGTAAGGGTGGTTGTATTGGGATAAAAGGAGGTTGTACCGGTTTGCAAATCAAGACTAAAACTCATACCGTTCAAGGTGTCGGGGATGGCAAGCGGATTTTGAGCGTTCACGAAATGGTGAATCATTGCGAGAAACAAAAAGTAAGTTGTTTTTTTCATGCCAGACGATTGAGTTAATTGATTGATTGGGTAAGATGAGTCTCATTTTGAAAGACCCTCACTCCTTCTTCGATTTAAATTTTGATATGCATTTTTCTAACATTTGCCAGGGCAAATACCACGATGAAATAACTTAAAGAGACCTCGAGCATAACGATAAACCGGGCAATCCCTGAGACCGGGGCAATATCCCCAAACCCTACGGTGGAAAAGGAAATGAAACTAAAATAAAAAAAGTGGTAGAGGTTGTACAGGTAAGTATGGACATGTTCCGGTACGCCGTGAAACGCAGCTTGTTCCATTTGAAACAAACAGGTATAATCGGTGGCGAACGAGAGAATGCTCATAAATATAATGAGTCCAAAAATCCCCAACAATCGCTCGACGGAATGACATTTCTGCAGTACGATTGTCAACTGATTCAAAGTGGTCTTGGAAATAATGAGCGTTTTGATGAGGGCAAGCACTAACACCAAATAGGGGAATGCATATGCCTGATGATTGACAAAAGACATCCAGGCAATATATAGGAGGCTAACGCCCACAATGCTAAGAATGGGAAGTGCCGTCTTCTGAAAAAGAAGGAGGTAGAACCCCTTCTTTTGGTCTGTTTTTGATTCGTTTTCCATGAATTCCAGGTATTGTTGCCAAACGATTATTCCTTCGCTTTCCTACCCAAGGTCAGGAAAATCGACAAACCCAGTATAGCTGCAATCAGAGAGGCAACCAGG
>CAYGTH010000437.1:0-6442 GCA_964352745.1 uncultured Bacteroidia bacterium | reverse complement strand
TTTCAAGCATATCTGGCAGCTAAATAATGTTGAAAATGGCGAAAGCCAAACTAAGGGGTATTTATTTTTTCTCCAAACCGAAATCATACCGCTTGTCGAGAATCCGTTTGAGGATACCGAGCTGTCCGCAATGCCACATGACATGCTTGACATTCCAGTCCAGCGCTTCAAATTTGGTCTTCGCGATAGGATGTGGAAGAGATACCGGGTTCAAGGGCTGCTCCAACTCCTCCAACGACAGCGCTCGGATGATTTGGAGCGACTGTTCCCCTACGAATGTCAGATGATTTCGCAGGGTTTGGAGATCTGCTGCACCCGTACTCAAGCGCGGGCTGGCATCGGAATAGCGATCAGAATATTCTTTTATGGGTACCTGGGAGAGGATCGGCATTTGATGACCAACTATGGCCATTACGGAGTGATAATAATAACTCACCAGGAGGTGCCCCATTTGCCAGCTTACGCTCGACTCTATCACCTCGGGAATATCTTCCCATTTCTCTTGCGGGATGCCATCAATGAGCTTATGTGCCCAGGCATATGCATCTTCTGTTTGCCGAGCGAGGATTTCAACGGAATTCATAGGGATTTATGTCTTTAATAAACGACTTATCACCTTACGAATATAAGGACTTTAGACACTCCACCGAATCCAGTCGGCATGGCCATTTGTGGTGGCTAATAATTTTTGCGACTTGGTTTGATTGTGATACGTCGTTAATTCAATTACGGTATCACTTGTCTGGTATTTGGCTTTCATCTCCGGGATGCCTTCTACTGCCAGGTAAAACAAATCCCGCTTTTGCCCAATTCGGTCAAACATACGCCTCAGTTCTTCCCGTTCAGCAGGCGTAAATTGATAGATGACATGAGTATGAAATACAAAAAGGCCGTGTGCCGGATTTGTTTGTTCAATGATTTGCTCAAAGGCTTCAATTGTCTGTGCCTGAACGAGTTCTACAGCTTGAGTACGGGCGATCTGAATGGCAGCCTCCAGCCGTTCGAAACGCGCGACCTGATCCGGCCAAATCAGGGCTTTCAACCAGCGCGCATTTTCCTCCACTTTCAGGTCCAGCGGGTTCTGGTCGATTCCGATTTTAGCAGCAATGGCTGGCAGTCTGTCCATTTTCGGAAAATAATCAGAGCGAATCTCTGTTTGGATTCGGACCGTGCTCTCCCCTATTCGTCCGTGAGGGCCATAGTCAAATGCATATTTGTCACCGTTCAAATTGAGCCCCGCACTCGCCCCAATATCTACCAGACTGATGGGGGTATTCTTCTCAAATAGATCAGCAATGATCGGCATTAAATAGGCAGTTCGGTTCAGGGCATTGGTTTGTACGATCTTGTGTTGAAGAACCTCGGAGATAGCAGGTTGATGTGCCCGTACAAATGTCTTGAAAGGTTCAATCGGAATGTGGGAACAGGGCCTGTGAGCAATAGCAGGATAATAGGTGGCCAGCGCTTCATCAGGTGCATTGAGCAAGAGAAACTGTACCGCTCCCAAAAACAGATTCGGAATCGGTTGGCGAAAAGGAGCCTCAGCAGCAATGGACAGCAATTCGGGTTCCGCTGCGATATCTCGTGCGAGTCGCGCATACAAAGGAGATACCCCCTCGCATTCTGCCTCAGCAAATCGGATAAAAATGTGTGCTAGCTCTTCCATCAATATGGGCTATTGTTGTGGCTAATCCCTGATTATTTCCGTGCGGGCTTGATCAAAATCTGTACACCGAATTCTTTATTTTGAGAACCGCAATCTCATGAGTTCGTTTTGTGTCTCTTCATGCAGGTGCGATTTCATCAAGACAAAACCATATCGGTCATAAAATGCCCGTCCAATCGCATTTTTAGTAAATACTTCTACTTCGAGTTCCGCGTGCAATTGCGCGACCCAATCCATCAACTGTTTTCCAATCCCCTTGCCATGTTTTTCGGGCTTCACAAAAATAGCCCCGACCTCATTGTCAATCATCGCGATAAATCCATCAAGGGAATCTTCCGTTTCATGAACCCAGGTCTCCGTATTGGGCAGATAAATGTCTCGGATATTTTGTTTTTCCTTTTCCATAAAAGCTGCATCCAGAAAAGGATGTGCCAGGGAAGAGGAGGCATACCAGACCGCTATGATTGCCTCGGTATCTGTCTCTTTGTATTTTCTAATCATCTGTTGTGAGTTGTGTTTGGAGGTACGGAAGGGGTGGTTTTAATGTTGGGGGTAGCGTACCTTTTTGGAAGAGAGTAATCTTCGATTGGAAATCGACAACAATTCATTTCAAAGAAATTGGCCTGTGCGAGCCACCTCTAGAGGGGGCGGTGCTTGTGCAAGGGGGTACAATGAGTTGTTGGCAGGCCCCGATCTACAGACCTTATCGGAAAAAGACTTTGGCATCGATATATTTTTAAGGATATTTAACTCTTGACAATCCTATTAAAAGAGTCTGAAATCAAAAACTTAAAATCTAACTACTTCCCCCCTAAAAATGGAGATCGAACGATACATACAAAACATCCAAATTCATTTGCTACAAACGCATTCGAGGATATTTGATTGGTTTTCAGAATCGGAGGAACTTAAACACTACCGGCCAATGGACCAAGGTTGGACAGTTATCGAAATACTGGAACACATCGCTTTGACCAGCCATTTTTTGATGATTCTAATCGATAAAGGAACAGATAAGGCCCTTCGCAATGTTCAGAACCTATCGCTTGAAGAAACACTTACTGATTATGAATTTGATTTACAGAAAATAGATCAAATTGGGATTCATAAATCATTCGATTGGATCAGGCCCGAGCATATGGAGCCCACAGGAGAAAAGATGGAATGGGAAGTAAAGGCAGAAATGATTAGTCAAATAAATCGATGTCTGAACCAATTGGAAAAATTAAAAAACGGAGAAGGCCTCCTGTATAAAACGACGATGTCAGTCAATGGACTGGGCAAAATCAACGTGTACGAATACATCCATTTCCTCAGCAAACACGCAGAAAGGCACATTCAGCAAATGGAAGAAAATCGGGCTGAATTTATGGCTGCTTCGCTTTAATCTTCGATTGAAACCCCTTTATGTTGTTCACAGATATTATATGCGAATCGCTAGTTGAAAAAATAGTCTATTTTGTCATGCTGAGCTCGTCATACCGAGCGAAGTCGAGGTACGAAGCACAACAAAACGGAAGTAATTAGGCGAAATTTGCCGCTTGGAACGATCGCTAGGCCTTTCCCGATTCGATCGGGACTCAGGCTGACGATCTTGGAATCATTTTCGGCCAACTAGCGATTCGCATATTATGTATTATAGTACAGAATTTCCTCAGGTCTGAGCAATCAAGATCTGCAAGGAAAACAGATCGTACTACAGAAAGACTATTTGCATGAAATCAGACATATTAATCAGAAATGGAAAGGTATTTACGGGTTCGCCTGACGTCCCTGCAATCCAACAACACATCTGGATTAAGGAGGGAAAGATTCACCAGATTTCCCCAGATCCTATTGAAGCAGACGATACAGTTTTGATTATAGAGGCAGCAGGAAAATGGGTAGTGCCGGGTTTTATAGATTCTCATACGCATTATGATGCCGAATTAATCGCCTCTCCCGGATTGGAGGAATCGGCTCGCCACGGAGTTACGACGGTCATCCTGGGAAGCTGCTCTGTTTCTGCGATCTACAACAATCCTGAGGAGACCGCAGATTGTTTCACACGGGTTGAGGCCATTCCACGAGAAATCATGCTGCCCTTATTAGAAAAAGAGAAATCCTGGGATTCTCCGGCGGGCTGGAAACAGTATATCAATCAATTGCCGCTGGGCATTAATGTTGCCTCCTTTTTGGGGCATTCTGACCTGCGGGTAAAAGTAATGGGCATGGACAGAGCTGTCCGGGAAAAAGAAACCGCAAGCCCACAGGAGCAGGAAGAAATGAATACTCTGCTGAATATCGCATTGGATGAAGGATTTCTCGGCTTGTCAACTATGGATAATCCCTGGGACAAAATGGATGGGGACAAATACTGGTCCCACAAAACGCCTTCATTCTACGCTTCCTGGAAAGAACGCCGCATATTGCTCAACACCCTTCGGAAACGAAAGGGCATATTGCAGGGAGCACCGAATCTCATTACCCGGGTGAATGCGCTCCGCTATATGCTGGTCAGTACGGGCCTGTTTCGCAGTCCCCTGAAGACCACCATGATTGCCATGATGGACTTGATTGCGGATCGCTACATCAGTCCATTGGTGGGCTTTGCTACGCGCATCATGAATCGCTTACTCAATGCAGACTTTCGCATGCAATCGCCCCCCATTCCCTTTACGGTGTATTACGATGGCGTGGATTCGGTCATGTTTGAGGAATTCCCATCCGGAGAAGCGATGCGCCACCTGGCCAAGAATCTGGAAGCGAGAAACGCGATGTTGCAGGATCCCGAATTTCGGGAAAGCTTCAAAGCCGAGATCAGAAAGAAATTTGCGCCTAAAGTATGGCACAGAGACCTGAGTATTGCCTATATCCTGGAGTGCCCGGATCAGGAGCTGATTGGCAAAAACTTCTATCAGATTTCACAGGAAGAAAACCGACATCCTGTAGAGACTTTTTTGGACCTTATTATCAAATACGATAAGCAGATTCGCTGGACGACTACCATCGCCAATGATCGGCAGGAAAAATACAAAGGGCTGTATAATCATCCTTTCAACCTCATCAGTTTTTCAGATGCAGGCGCGCATTTGACCAATATGGCCTTTTACGATTTTTCGCTTAAGATGATCAAACAGGTAGTCGAGCGCGATCAGACTGACGATCCGATCATGACACTTGAAAAATGTATGTGGCGACTCACAGGTGAGCAGGCAGATTGGTTTGGGCTGGACTGTGGCTACATCGAATCGGGAAAAGTGGCGGATATTACGATCATCGACCCAAAGGAGCTGGGCAGTATTTCGGAAGCAGTGGCAGAAGCGCCCATCGAAGCTTTTAATGGATTTAAGCGGCTGGTGAATCGAAATGCGAAAGTCGTATCAACCGTATTGGTGGGTGGCGAAATCATTTATGAAAAAGGGGAGTTTGTAAGCGGATATGGCCATGATCGTAAATTTGGCAGATTCCTCCCCGGACAACTGATCGAATCAGGAAACTAAGTACCCACTTCCCCCACTATGTCTTTCAAATACCTTTTTTGGGTTGTATGTATCTCTTCACTCCTTACCGCTGGTTGGATCAATAGCACCCCTGTTCACCCCAATTTTGATGTAAGGCGGTACGAAGTTCGACTGAAACCGGATCTGGCTCGCAAATCGCTGACAGGGGAAGTGCGGATCTATTTCGCTGTTACTCCCGGCACTTCCGAGGTGGTTTTGGATGCGGGGAAACTGGAGATCATTTCGCTGGAAGGAGAAGCAGTTACCCGCTATCAGCAACAGGGCAATCGCCTTTTGGTTTCAATAGGAGAATTAGCCCAATCCGAAACAGTCATTCAAATCCGATACAAAGGACAGCCTACGCAGGGACTGGTCTGGTCGGATGATCCCCTGCAGGTCTATTCCGTTTATTTTACCCGTGAATGGATGGTCTGCCATGATACGCCTGCCGATAAAGCAAGCATCAGGCTGGAGTTGTTGATTCCCGAGTCCCTGTCTTGTGTGGCGAATGGCACCCTCCTTAGCCAAACAAGCGAAGAAGAAGAGAAATGCCTGTACACCTGGAATCAAGCTATCGAAACGCCGGCCTATACCTATGGATTTGCAATTGGGCAATTCAACGCTGCTTACGCGCAGCATTCAGGAATCAACCTGAATTATTTTGCACATGATCAAAGTCCAGAGAAACTCAAAACAATCTTTCGCTATACGCCTGATATGTTTTCATTTTTTGAAGAAAAATCAGGAATCCCCTATGACCAAGCTTCCTATTCCCAGGTATTGATCGGCAATCACTACCAGGAAATGGCGGGATTTGCAGTACTGAGAAAATCGTATGGCCCGCTTGTGCTTTCGGATAGCACAGAAACCAACCTCATCTCACATGAACTGGCGCATCAGTGGTGGGGAAATCGGATTACCTGTGAGAGCTGGAATCACTTTTGGCTTCATGAAGGGATGGCCACCTTTATGTCTGCTGCCTTTAACGAGCATCAGTTCGGAACTGAAATATATGAGGCCAATATTGAGTCTTACTTTCAAGTCTATCAAAAAATAAAAGAGAAAGGAGTCGACAGATCTCTGGTATTCGAGAATTGGACAAACCCCTCCCGGGATGATCGCAATCTGGTGTACTTCAAAGGGGCTTATGTCTTGCATGTGTTGCGGCAGGAATTAGGAGAAGACGCGTTTTGGCAGGGGATTAAGACTTTTAGTCAGCGACATTATGGGAAATGGGTAAGTACTCCCGATTTGCAACTGGCGATGGAAGAATCCGCAGGCAGAGATTTGCAAA
>CAYGTH010000436.1:0-6445 GCA_964352745.1 uncultured Bacteroidia bacterium | reverse complement strand
TTCCTGGGCTTCTTTGCACCACTCAAACAGGCGCCGCTCGGTAGGCACCCGCCCGCCACTGAGGTGCACGATCCACTCGCCATCTACCTGCCGGGCATCGACAGCCACGACTACAAACTGACTCCCAAAACTATCGGCCAGTTCCGCGATCAGGTTCGGATTACGAACCGCTGCCGAATTGATCGATATCTTATCCGCTCCCGACTCCAGCAGCACTCCCACATCTGCTATAGAGCTGATGCCACCGCCGATGGTGAAGGGAATATTGAGGTTTTGAGCAATGCGACGGGCCAATTGAGAAAGGGTTTTTCGTTTTTCGTGGGTAGCGGTAATGTCCAGGAAAACCAATTCGTCTGCCCCTTCCTGCGAGTAGCGCGTACCGAGTTCAACCGGATCCCCCGCGTCCCGCAGGTTGATAAAATTAATACCCTTGACCGTGCGGCCATCTTTGATATCGAGACAAGGAATGATGCGTTTGGCAAGCATAAGGGAGATTTATGAGTTACGACTTTGGAATTACGACTTACGATTTGGGATGTACGATTTAAGAATTGAACTTGATTTGAATTTCCTCGCTTCCTCCTGCATTTCTGTGAAATGCTGTTCCCCATGGCCTGCACAAATGAGCCCGCGCAATGGGGGACGAGCTATGTTGTGCTTGCGCTTCTTTTTTCTTCCCTCTTCCCCCTTTCCTCTCCCCTGACTCCTGACCCCTCATCCCTGAAACCTCATTAATTCTTCCAATCGGATATTGCCCTCATACAAAGCTTTGCCGATAATCGCGCCGAAGCAGCCGATTTCATCCAACTCGTGAATCTCATCGATGCTGGTGACACCCCCACTGGCAATCAGGTTCAGGTCCGGAAATGATTCCCGAATGCTGCGGTACAAGTCCATAGAAGTGCCTTGTAAGAGCCCATCTTTAGCGATATCCGTACAAATGGCATAGGCCATTCCAGCCTCAGTATAGTGATTCAGGAATTCCATCAACCAAATGTCGGTTGACTCTTCCCATCCCTGTACTGCTATTTTTTCCTCCTTGACATCGGCACCGAGAATGATGCGTTCCGGACCGTATTGCTCGAGCCAGGAGAGGAACAATTCTTCGTTTTTGACGGCAATGGTGCCTCCGGTAATTTGTTGGGCCCCACTTTCAAAAGCGATGCGGGTATCCTCATCCGATTTGATTCCACCGCCAAAGTCAATGTGTAGGTTTGTCTTGCTGGCAATGGTTTCCAGCACCCGATAATTAACGATTTGGCTGGCTTTCGCGCCATCGAGATCCACGAGATGAAGGCGCGTCATTCCTGCCCCTTCAAATAGCTTGGCAACCTCAAGCGGATGTTCATTATAGACTTTTTTCTGTGCATAATCGCCTTGTGTGAGGCGTACACATTTGCCTTCGATGATGTCTATGGCGGGAATAATGTGAATCATAAGAGTAGAGAAAAGATGAAAGACTGAAGATGTTGCGCTTAGCGTAGGTTGATGAAATTTGTTAAAATCTGCTCGCCCACACTGCCTGATTTTTCAGGATGAAATTGCGTAGCGTAAAAATTGTCTTTCTGGACAGCTGAACTAAACGGTGTGATATAGTCGGTGGTGCCAATGGTATAGGGCCCTACTTCCGCATAGTAGCTGTGTACAAAATAGACATAGCCATTTTCGAGTTCTGGTGAAAAAAGCGGACTCTTCAAATTCGTAATTTGGTTCCAGCCCATGTGGGGAACCTTAAGTTTCGGTTCGAATTTCACCACGCGCTGTGGAATGATGCCGAGACATGCTGTATCGCGCTCTTCGGAGTGCTCACAGAGTAACTGCATCCCGAGGCAGATCCCAAATACCGGTTGTTTTAGGCTCCGAATCAGGGTATCTAATTGATGATTCTTTAGGTATTCCATTGTGGAAGCGGCTTCTCCCACGCCGGGAAAAATGACCTTATCCGCCGATTGGATTTCTTCTGGATCTTTGGTCAGCAAGGCTTCGATTCCGAGTCGCTCAAGTGCAAAGAGCACGGACCGAATATTGCCTGCATTATAATCGATTACAGCTAGTTTCATTTTTTGAATTTGCTCCTTGAGTTTGAACTTGAATTTTCTCTCTCCCCTGCATTTCTGTGAAATGCTGTCCCCCATTACCTGCACAAATGAGCCTACGCAATAGGGGACGAGGTATGTTGCGCTTGCGCTTATTTTTTCTTTGCCTCCTCATTAACCCTTCCCGCACAAACCCGTTTCCCTCCCAAAGGAAACGACACACCACCGCAGGTGATCTTTCTTTTTTCTTCCTTCTTCTCTCTTTTCTCTCCTCAAAGAATTCCCTTTGTCGTCGGCAACTCATCACTCAAGGGGTCGCGTCGAATTGCCATTTTGATCGCTTTGGCAAAGGTCTTGAAAATGGCTTCTATTTTATGGTGTTCGTTGGTGCCTTCTGCCTGGATATTCAGGTTGCAGCGGGCCGCATCACTAAAGGATTTGAAGAAATGGAAAAACATTTCCGTCGGCATACTCCCAATCATTTCCCGATTGAATTCTGCCTCCCAAACAATCCAGTTTCTCCCGCCAAAATCAAGGGCAACCTGTGCCAGGCAATCATCCATCGGCAGGCAGTAGCCATATCGTTCGATTCCCCGCTTGCTGCCGAGGGCTTGATAAAAGGCTTCTCCCAGGGCAATTGCTGTATCTTCGATGGTATGGTGTTCGTCCACCTGGAGATCGCCTTTGACTTTTACTTCCAAATCACATCCTGAATGCCGGGAGAGTTGGTCGAGCATGTGGTCAAAGAAAGCCAGCCCCGTTTTGTTGTCGGAAATCCCCTTTCCATCCAGCCTGAGTTGGATGAAGATATCCGTCTCTTTTGTAGTCCGCTCAATAGTAGCACTCCGATCTTCCAACTTGAGGAATGCGTAAATATCTGCCCAATCGGAAGTTTGCAGGGCACACACATCGGCGAGGCCACTGTCTGCCAGCCCATAATCTGACTGGCTGAGCCAGATGCCTTTTGCCCCGAGGTTTTTGGCGAGCTCTATGTCGCTCATGCGGTCTCCGATGACAAAGGAATTTGCCAGGTCATAGTCGCCTTCGAGGTATCCAGTTAACAGACCGGTTTGGGGCTTTCGAGTTGGTGCATTGTCTGCCGGAAAAGATCGGTCAATAAGGACTTCGGAAAAGGTAATGTCTTCATTTTCAAAGGCTTTCAGCATTTTGTCATGTGCCGGATGGAAAGTCTCTTCCGGAAAGGAATCTGTTCCCAGTCCATCCTGATTGGTAACCATCACAAGTTCGTAGTCCAATTCTGCAGCAATCCGGGAGAGATATTGAAAGACTTTGGGATAGAACTCCAGTTTTTCGAGGGAATCCAATTGGTAATCAATAGGGGGCTCTATCACAAGTGTTCCGTCCCGGTCAATGAAGAGTATCTTTTTCATAATTCAGAGGTGTCAGGCGTCAGGAGCAAGGGTTTTTGCGAAAGTATCGATTTGTTGAATCAGGCGAGCATTTTCGGCGGGCGTACCGACTGTAAATCTCAGGCAGCCTTCGCAGCCTGCCACCGTTGAGCGATTGCGAACCACAATTCTTTGGTCAATCAAAAAGCGATAAAGCCCGTTCGGATCTGCTGTTTGTACCAGTAAGAAATTCGCATCAGAAGGATACACCTGCTGTACGATGGGGGAGGCATTCAGCGTCTGGATGAGCAACTCGCGTTCCGTCAACAGGGTTTTCACCCGCATCTGGGTTTCCGCTGGATTTTGTAATGCTGTCAAAACTGCTGCCTGTGTCAGTTGATTTACGTTATAAGGCGGCTTCACTTTATTCAACAAATGGATGATGCGCTCATCTGCGAATGCCATCCCGAGACGAATCCCGGCCAGGCCCCAGGCTTTGGAAAAGGTCTGCATCACCACCAATCGGGGGTATTTTTTAAGTAATTGGGTACAGCTTTCTCCCACCGAAAAATCAATATAAGCCTCATCCACCACAACGATCCCAGCAAAACCTTCCAACAAGGCTTCAATTTTTAGGGGATCGATGCGATTTCCCGTTGGATTATTCGGGCTGCAAATGAACAAGAGTTTGGAATGCTCATTTGCTGTTTCGAGAATAGCTGCTACCTCCGGTTGGAAATCGGGATTAAGGTTGATCGTCCGGACTGCTATATCTGAAATCGCAGCACTCACCTGGTACATGCCATAAGTTGGCGGTAGGGTGAGAATATGGTCGATGCGGGGTTCACAAAAAATGCGGATTAACAAATCAATTGCCTCATCAGAACCATTTCCCAAAAATATCTGCGCTGGCTCAACCCCCTTCAACTCACTGATATGCGCCTTGACCTCCTGCTGTAAGGGATCCGGATAGCGATTGAGGCCCGTATCAAATGGGTTTTCATTCGCATCGAGCCAAACTTCTGCCTTGCCTTTAAATTCACTCCTGGCAGAAGAGTAAGCTACCAATTCCCGTATATTCTTGCGGGCTAATGTTTCGATTTCCATAGTCAGGGTTTTAGCGATTCCAGGCGGAGGCTGACTGCTTGTTTGTGTGCAATTAATTCCTCGGCTTCTGCCATGATTTCTACCGTAGGGGCAAGCAGGCTCAGGCCTTCGGGGGTAAGTCGTTGGAAAGTGATTTTTTTGATGAATGAATCCAGTGATACGCCGCTATAAGAGCGGGCATAACCGTTGGTAGGTAACGTATGGTTGGTGCCGGAAGCATAGTCTCCGACAGATTCGGGCGTATAATTGCCTAAGAATACAGACCCTGCATTTTGAATCCCTGCGCCAAAAGCTTCTGCATCGGCCACTGCAAGAATCAGGTGCTCAGGTGCGTAGGCATTTACCAATTGAATGGACTCTGCACGGTCGGTTACAATGATCGCCTGGCTGTGAGTGAGGGCTTCCCTGGCGATATCTGCACGGGGGAGCAAGGCCAATTGCCGTTCTACTTCTGTCAGAACTTCCTGTACAAATGCTTCGTCAAAAGCTACCAATACCACTTGACTATCTGCTCCGTGTTCTGCTTGTGAGAGTAAATCCGCTGCTACGAATGCCGGCACAGCGCTTTCATCGGCTACGACCATCACTTCAGAAGGGCCAGCAGGCATATCTATGGCGGTGCCTTCCCGATTGATGGCTTGTTTGGCTGCTGTAACATATTGATTACCAGGCCCGAATATTTTATAAACTGCTGGCAGGGTTTCGGTTCCATAGGCCATAGCCCCGATAGCTTGAATGCCCCCGGCTTTATAGACTTGTGTGATGCCGCAGATACGAGCACTGAACAAGGTAGCGGGATGAATCCGCCCGTCAGATTGAGGCGGAGAGGAGAGTACAATTTCCCGGCATCCGGCGATCTGTGCCGGTATACCCAACATCAAGACGGAAGAGAACAAGGGAGCTGTGCCGCCCGGGATATAGAGACCTACGGATTCGATCGCAACACTTTTTCGCCAGCAGGAGACGCCGGGCATCGTTTCGATCCGGGCTATGGGTTCCCACTGTGTGCTGTGGAAGGTCTCTATATTGGCTTTTGCGGTGAGGATCGCCTGTTTGAGGTTGATGGGTAATTCGCGCTCAGCCTGGGCAAATTCGTCTTCTGTTACCAACAGATGTTCAAGGCGAACGCCATCAAATTGTTCGGTGTAGGCCCGGACTGCCTCATCTCCTTTTACCTGTACCTGGCTGAGGACTTCCGAGACAATTGCATCCAGTTGAGCAGCTGCCTTGGCTGGCCTTTTTAACAAATCAGGCCAGCTAGTGGTATCGGGATGGATATGTATGTTCATAAGTGTTTGGGTAGAGACCTGGCTGGGTTGAATCCAGCTGAGTCTGTTACAATATCATTTTTTCAATGGGCGTAACGAGTATGCCCTCGGCTCCTTCCCGTTTTAGTTCTTCAATGATTTCCCAGAATTTTTCTTCACTCATTACCGAATGAATCGCGCTCCAGCCCGATTCTACCAGCGGAACGATGGTGGGGCTTTTCATACCGGGGAGAATTTGAGCAATTTTTTCAAGGGCGTGGTTGGGGGCATTCAGCACGATGTATTTACTGGCTTTCCCTTTTCTTACAGCTTCAATCCGGAATAACAACTGCTCAAGAATGGCTTCCTGCTCGGGGGCCAGCTCATGCGTCGCAACGAGTACGGCTTCGGAACGGAGAATAACTTCTACTTCTTTGAGGCCATTACTGAAGAGCGTACTGCCGGTACTTACCAAATCACATACGCCATCTGCCAGCCCGATTCCGGGGGCAATTTCTACCGATCCACTGATTTTGTGGATTTCAGCATTTACCCCTTTATCAGCGAGGAAATTCCCCAACAATCGCGGATAGGAAGTCGCTATTTTTTTGCCTACGAAGTAGGCGGCACCCGCAAATTCATCTGATTTGGCGACTGCCAATGACAAGCGACAGCGGGAAAAGCCCAGTTTTTTAGCCATTCGGAG
>CAYGTH010000435.1:0-6450 GCA_964352745.1 uncultured Bacteroidia bacterium | reverse complement strand
TCTAAAATCTTATTTATCTGTTCGGGGAGGAGTAACCATAATATGTGCCCGATGGGTTCCGGGATCCATAATCCAGGGACCGCCCGGTAGCATAGGCTTGGTCGGCAGGCCTGAAGATTCCGCAGTAGCCCAGGCGATATACACGACATAGCGATAACTCACGCCGGATGCGGTACCGGTTTCGGGATCAAATTTCCCTTCCTTCCCGGACAGGATATGTAACGTGGCTGGATGATCAGGCATCTCTAGTGTGCCTGTTTTGGCCTCTTCTTCCCGAATGTCAAAGATTTCCTGAGGTTTTTTGCCTTCTTTCCGGAGTTCGCGACCTCGCTCCATAAAAGGCTCCAGATCGCTGTGATAGCAGACGGATTGAAAGCCATCCTTATTGGGATCATCACTGATACAGATGAGCTTATTGCTTCCCTCTCGGAGGAGAGTGAGTTCTCCGGCTTCATTGTAGCCCATTACGGTAGCGGCTTCGCGCTGATCTTCCGGAGCTGCCAAAACGGCCATGGCAATTTGGTCTTCATTGCTGCTGACTTCCTGGGCCAGGACGGCTGGACCGCCAATCGCAAGCAGGAGGATAAATACAGATAAAACTCGCATAGATTAATGTGTTTGGTGAATGTTGCTTATTCGTAGTCAATAGAAATTTACGGGATAATTCGAAGGGATCATAATGTTCTGGAAAAGCCCATGCTAGCTTTCCAGGAAATTTCGTATGGCGGGTGCTACTCGTTCGGGCACTTCTTCCATTGGGATGTGTCCCGCATTATCAAAAATGATCAGGGTATCGTTAGGCAGGTCGTCATGGAATTGATGGGCAGTTGATACGGGAATGAGTTGGTCTTCATCCCCCCATAATATAAGCGTGGGAACCGTAATCGCTTGTATTTGCTGAGAATGGTCAATCTGCTGCTGGTTGAGGCGGGCCAATAGCGCTTCCCGGTTGCCTGCCCGACACAGAAGTTGGTAATATTGATCAACAAGTTGATCCGATACTTTGCGCTTGTCGGAATAGGAATCTTCCAGGCTTTTGCGAATGATAAAGCGCGGCGTGATTACGGTGAGTAGTTCCCGGACTAAAGGGGTTCGGCCGAGGATAAATCCGATTGCACCGGGAGCTTTTTGGGGCGGATAGCCAGCTGCATCGAGGAGGATCAGTTTCCGGGTTGTTTCCGGATGGTGATAAGCATAGGACCAGGCAATCTGGCCCCCTAATGAATTTCCGGCTATGACACAGGAGTCAATTCCCAGTTTCTGAAGGGCGCGATCTATAAAGGCTACATAGGCCTCAATTGAATAATCATCTGTTAGGCTGGGACCGGTCAGTCCAAAGGCTGGTAAATCAAATCGGATGATGCGAAAATCGGATGTAAGGGAGTCAGTAACCGCATTCCAGGTCAAGAGCGAGGAGGAGGTACCATGAATGAGAACCAGCGGCAATGAATCCTTCGGATTACCTTCATCCCGAAAATGAACGCTCAGTTCTCCAATCTGCATGAATTGAGAAGGGGGAGTCGCATACTGTACTTTGAGAGTCTCCAGGGGAATATCCGCTTGGTAATAAGCAGCTAGTATTAGCGTGAGCAGTAAAACCAGGCTCACAATTAGCCAGCCCAGTATTCTAAGAATTCGTTTCATAGTTGAGACCTGTTCCAATTGGCAAATTAGCGCATTTTGTCGCTATTCCCAGTTTCAGGATGGATTATTATACGATCTGGAAAATGGGTTGACTGGCCGGGGTAAATTCAGTAAGTTGAATGCCGAAACACACTTGACAGCATTTCAAAATGGCATTGCATCTACAGGTAAAAGAAGGAGTGGAGATTGAATCGATCAAATCCGTACAAGCTGCCCTGGAAGCGCGATTCCCTGATTATAAGCTGAAATTCCCCTTATTGAATAAGCGACTGCTCATGGTTCAAAACGGACCGGTAATGGCGACTGTTCGCTTGAAAAACAACAACAGGATTCTCCGAATTACTGGAAATATCAATAGTCAGTACCCTGCGATTTTTATTCCAGCTATTCTGGGGATTTTGTTAGGAGCAATTGGCATGTTGATTGTGTTTGGAATTGCCTGGTTGATTAATCGCAACAAAATCACGGAAATGGCGCAGGATATCCACGATTCTTTAGACGAAATCTATAACCTCAATCACCTCATTGAATCTGAATTTGGCGATGGTACCTGAACAATACATCATAGTTGATCTGGAGGCGACCTGTTGGCCTAAGCCTCATGCTCAAACCAGTGAGATTATAGAGATTGGAGCCCTGAGAATGAGTAGGGAAGGGGAGGTCGTGGATGAATTCTCCCAATTTGTGAAGCCTCAACTCAATTCGGTATTATCTGAATTCTGTATTAACCTGACGAGTATTGGTCAGGAAATGATCGACAGTGCGGCTGTTTTTTCAGAAGTGGTATCAGCATTTCAAGCCTGGATACAAGAGGGAGGAGATTCCTATTGCTTGTGTTCCTGGGGATTTTATGATCGAAAGCAGTTCAAGCAGGATTGTGAATTGCATACCTTGAATACAAGCTGGTTGCGACCTCACATAAGCATTAAGCATCAATATGCCGAATTGAACCAATTGACGCACCCGGTAGGAATGGCGGCTGCGCTCAAGCGAGAAAAACTGTCATTAAAAGGCACGCATCACCGGGGAATCGACGATGCTCGAAACATAGCCCGCATCTTTCATAGATACCTGGGACGTTGGGATTTTGGGAATACGAAGTAATTTAGAATATCTTGTCGTTTCCTGTTTAAAGCGAACTCACGGATCTGACCTATTAATATGCAAACGTATCTCAATTCCATAGCAGAGGCGACTAAAAAATTTCAGGATGCATTCAAAGATTGCACAGCCGCTCAGCTCAATTGGAAACCCAATTCTGATTCCTGGAGTATTGGCCAGATAATGGACCATATCATCACTACCAACGAAACCTATTATCCGATCTTTTCGGAATTGAGAGCAGGTACTTACCGACCTGCATTCACTGCAAAAATTCCCTTTTTCGCTAACATGATTGGAAATATGTTGGTGAATTCAGTCAAGCCCGGCACCACCCGAAAACAAAGAACAGTTCCCGTATTTGAACCCGATACAAGCGAAATCTCAGGAGATATCCTTTCACGATTGGTTAAACATCAGTCGGAATTAGAAGATTTCTTTCGAGACAATTGGGATTTGGTAAGTACTCAAATAATCATTGGTTCTCCTGCCAATCGAAACCTTGTTTATAGCACCCAACATGTTGTTGACCTGATCACCTTGCATGAACACAGGCACTTTGACCAGGCACTTCGGGTGTGGGAGGCCCAGCAGGTTGCAAACTAAGTCAAGCTGTATGAAAACATTAGATACAAGCGGCATCTCTCCTATAGCAGCAAGCAAGGTGTTACGCTTTTTAAATGAAGCTACCCAGGCTACGGATATCTCGCGGGCAGATAGTTTGCTAAAAGACAATCCAGATGTTGGAGTGGGGCGGTACAGAATCGGTAAGACGGTAGCAAGTAGAATCATCCAAAAGCGCAAGAGCCTGGAAGCGGGGCTGTTTCAGTCGCTGGGTGAATTGAATGGAATAGATGGGCTGGGGCAGGACAAGTTTCAGGATTTAGTCTATAGCTTTCATTTTTCGGCTGCCGATGAATTTGTCAGACAAATGTATGCCGATGTCATTGACGCTCAGTGGAAATTGGAGCACCTATCAGAGGTGACCGCATCTCCGGAAGTATTCAGAAATCTGGTGGCTGACCCGGTTGCTTTTCAAGACCATGTGGTCCGGATGATGTCTGAGCAGGTGCAGGCACAGGCAGAAAACGAAGCATTTGCCCGTGAATTTGCTGCCAAGGTATTGTGTGGATCTGAAGCGCTTTTGAAAGTGTCGGAGAAAGAAGCCGACTTTTCCTGGGCACTTTGGTTTTATCGAATGGGAACGAAGCGTTGGTTTGGTTTTGAACAGGTCCGGGAAAAAATCTCACAATATTTTCATACCTACTCACATACCGCTGAGCAGATCGAGTGGCGGGTTTTTCGGAATTTTCAAAGTGAATCTATCCTTCGAAGCTCCACCTATGACCTTCCTGTTACGGTTAATTATACGGAACAAACGATTAGTTTATGGCGGGCGGAAATATTAGAGTAGCCGCTCGTATATTGAAATACAATTAGCGAATCATTCTCTCTTCTGTCTTCTATCTTTCTTCTTCCCTCTATTATCTTCCTTATGAGATATAACCTGCTTGGAAACTCAGGCTTGTCAGTTAGCGAAATCAGCTACGGCTGTATGTCACTCAGTCAGGATCATGATGCGAATGCCCGGCTCTTGCATAAAGCCTGTGAACTGGGGGTTAATTTGTTTGATACAGCCGACCTCTATGACAAAGGATTCAATGAGGTTTCGGTAGGTAAAGCCTTGAAAGACAGGCGAAAAGAGGTGCTAATCGCAAGCAAAGTCGGGAATCAGTGGCGCAGTGATGGTTCAGGGTGGGACTGGAATCCAACCAAAGCCTATATCCTGCAAGCCGTGGAGGCTAGTTTGAAACGATTGCAGACTGACTATCTGGATCTATATCAACTCCATGGGGGCACTATTGACGACCCAATAGACGAGACCATAGAGGCATTTGAATTACTAAAGGAACAAGGGAAAATCAGGGCTTATGGCATCTCTTCCATTCGGCCCAATGTAATCCGGGAATATGCGAGCCGGTCGAATATCGCAAGTAATATGATGCAGTACAGTTTGCTGGATCGACGACCCGAGGAAGAAATGCTACAATTGCTGCATAACGCAGGAATCAGTGTCATCGTACGGGGCGCAGTGGCAAAAGGCTTGTTGGCTGGAAAGCCACCTGCTGCCTATCTGGGCCACACGGAAGAGGAGGTTGCCGCAATTGTCCAAAAGGTAGTCAGTCATGCAACAGCTTCCCGAAGCCCGGCACAAACTGCTATACAATATGTGCTGGGATCACCTGCTGTAGCAACAGTTGCGGCGGGGGCAAGTACGATCGAGCAATTAGAAGAAAATGCAGCGGCAGGAATACAGCCCCTGATGGATGACAAAACCCGCGAAGCCCTGGCTTTGAGCAGTCCTGCCAGGCTATATGAACTCCATCGATGAGCCTTGAGAATTAGTACAACAACCACCCCAATGCGCCGGAAAGCGGAATGAGATAAACTGCATTGACTTTGAACCGAATGGCGAGCAGGAGGACAGTAGAAAAGATAAATACAGCGATCCAATTGAACGAAACATCGCTGATGAGGGTGTAGGCGGCTGTGAAAATCATGCCGATAACAGCAGGCCGAAGCCCTTTGAATATGGCAATGATGATGGGTTTGTCTTTGACGTTTTTCAGGAAATGAGAGGCCGTAATCATCGCAAGGGCCGGGGGTAGGAAAATAGCCAGGGTAGCGAGTGCGGCTCCAGAAAAACCTGCAAGTTTATACCCAATAAAAGCCGCGCTGATCAGGATAGGACCGGGGGTAAACTGCCCCATTGCGATTCCATCCGCAAATTCCTGCGTAGTGAGCCAGTGTAATTGATCCACAATCACTTCGTGCATCGCAGGAATCATGACATAGCCTCCGCCAAAAAGGGTCAAGCTCATTCCACTAAAGGTGAGAACCAAATCGCGGAGTTTGCCAATCAGCGGCAATTCGGGATACTGGAGAGGAATTACTACAAGTAGCAGTATGCAGACGCCTAGTAAGGCGAGGGTGATCAGGAGGGGTCGCAAGCTGGAAATGGAATCGAAACTTAGCCGAGCGGGAATATCGGAATTCCCTTCGCTTTCTTTAGGTGGGTAGAGGAGAATTCCCAGGATTCCCCCGGCTACCATGACGCCCAGCGTGGTGAAGACGCCTCCGATCAGCAAGAGTGCCAAACCTGCTCCTAAAGCGATCATACCTTGTTTCCAATCCGAAATGGCCTGTCTGCTCATTCGTAGCGCTACCGCAATAATGACAGCACTTACGGCGGGTAGAATGCCTGCAAAAATATGGGAGATCGCTGGCAGGCTTCCATATGAAAAATAGAAAGCAGACAAACCCCAGACCAGGAGAAAGGAGGGAAGCAATACCGCAAGCATAGCTATCAGGCCTCCCCGAAGCCCCAGGAGGGAGTAGCCTACATAGGTCGATACATTTACAGCCAGAGGGCCGGGAAGTACAGAGGCGAGCGATATGCCATCGAGAATTACCTCTTCTTTGATGATTTTGTCCCGGGCTACCATTTGATCCTGTATGACAGATACCAGCGCGATGAAGCCCCCAAAAGAAGTTGTACCAATCTTGAGAAATGTCCGAAACAAATACCCCGGCGTTATCGCCTGGGGTTCCTCGAAATCAGAAGCAGACTGTTTTTCCATGTTGGAAATATGAGGAGGATTTATGGAAAAGGCTGCATAATGGTGGAAAATGAAGGATAAATAA
>CAYGTH010000434.1:0-6466 GCA_964352745.1 uncultured Bacteroidia bacterium | reverse complement strand
TCGATTGCTGAGGGGCTGGTTAAGAGAGGGCAAACTGGAGAAGGTGGGGCATGGGAAGTATCGCATGATGGCGAAGGATTCCTCATTCGAGCGATAAAAGGGCATTATTTGTGGAATTCAGCTATCCAATAACTTCAACCGATCGTCTAGGTCTAGAACTTCCAGGATAAATAAACTCATGCGGGTAAGAGCCTCTTCTCGTGCGTATTGATTGGCACCCTGCATGATGAGATAGCTCTATTAATGGCCTCTATGGCAGCCAAGGTTGCGTTTTCACGTTCTGTGGCAAAATCTCTGACATTACCCTTATTAGCTAAATCGGGATTGGCTTCCCGCCATTGTTTGGCGGTTTGTCCGAATAAGGCTCGATTGATTACATCGGCTTCGCTCGCGTATGGATTTTCGGTCCTGCCAGTGCGTGGTGCGATCACTCGCTTCACAGCTTCCGTTTGTAAGGTGAGATAGATTTTGGATAAGAGCCTGGATTGTTGCCAGCATTCACCCAACTGTATCATTTCTGCTTTTTCGAGGCGCTGATACTCGCGATACAGCAAATATCTAAATCGTGGACTGATCCAGGCACCAAAGTCAAAGGCAATATCCGGACGGACATAGGTGCCGCCATATCTCCCGGGCTTGGAAATGATACCTGTTGCATGGGTTCGGTCGATCCATTCGGAAAGTGAAATGTAATAGGACCTTCCTCCTGCCTCTTGTCTAATGTACTCGAATTCGAGTACATTAAAACGCGGGTTATTATGCATCTCCCATTCCTTGAGGAACTCCAGGGTGTCGATGGCACGTAACCAATTGCCAATAATTTGCCCCGTTGCTCCCTTTTTCTTTCCTTTCAATATATCCGTTAAAGAAATGTATTTCCCCTCTTTCACTTCTTTCAGTCGGACTGCTTGTCCATCGACATTCATCTTTTTATGCGCCAGAATAAAATAAAAACGAGGATATGATTCTACGATTAATTGATTACTGAAGCTGCTTTCTCATACGAAAATTAGTAAATAATGGGCATTATTGCCAATAAAAATAGCCAACCACTAGACAGGTAAATAAAATACTATAAATAACAGCATTTTGATATGGACTTGAATGAATAGTTCCGAATGATTAACCAAAACTCACAGCACGGCCCGATGAGATAGATCAAAAAATCCGAAAGTCTCACAGAATGCCTAAAGTCTCAAGATGTTTTGCAGATCCTGAACCCTGAGACTTTGAGATATTGGATACAATCGGCCGATTTTCAATCACCTCAAACAGTTTCAATTCACTGATAATCAGAATTTTACATATTATTAAAAAAGAATTCCCAAAGCCTCTGACATAACCTTAATGCCCCAAATATCAACCGAAAGTCTCAAAGTCTCACGCTCAGGGATAGCGGCCCCCGAATCGTGAGACTTTGAGACTTTTAAGCAAATTGACCTCTAGAGAGTGATTTTGAAAACGGATAACTCCCTAATAAACAGTACTTTGCGTGTTTTTTATCAAGGTCCCGCCAAAGTCTCACGGAAAGTCTCAGGGGCATACACACGGCTATCGTGAGACTTTGTTCAAAGGTTTCTGCCCCCGGGTAACCCAGACATGTTGGCTTTGCCGGGCAATAGCTTCCGGAAACCAGTTAATTGATTGCTCTACTGGCGGCGAAAAAGAGGTCATGAGCCTGACCTTTCAACAAGCTTGAGTGCTAATCAAGTTCCCCTTCAGTATGGATTTGCAAGGTTTGAGCGAAACCTGGGAAAGTGTCTAAAATATAATCCTTCCACCTCACCGATACAAATACGCCATCCCCACCTCCAGAGAAGTTTCCCCTGTTCGAATCAGTTTCAGGACTTCTGACTTGAGATTACTTAAGTCGGGATGCGCCGCATAATAAGCCTGACGATTTAATTCATTTCGTTTGATTTGTTCCTCTAAGTCTTCGCCAACGGGAATCATTTCATAGATAGCTTTTCGGCGGGAAAAGCCCGTATAATTACAAACCGCACAACCATTTGGGACCATGTGAGTGGAAAGTTCGTGCATCTCCTGTAGACTTGCATCGATAATCCGGTCGCTGCTGGTTTTGCAATGCGGGCACAGGATGCGAATAAGTCGCTGTGCTACCACTAGCCGAAGAGAAGAAGCAAGCAGATAGGCCGGAATCCCCATATCCAACAAGCGAACAATGGCATCAATGGCGGAATTCGTATGGAGGGTAGAAAGCACCAGGTGGCCAGTCAGGGCAGCACGGATGGCAATTTCCGCGGTGGTCCCATCCCGGATCTCCCCAACCATGATAATGTCGGGATCCTGCCGCAGAAAAGCACGAAGGCTACTTTCAAAGGTAAGACCGATTTCCGGCTTCACCTGCACCTGGTTGATGCCCTCCAGGTTGTATTCAATGGGGTCCTCAACGGTACAAATATTGTGTGTGGGCTGATTCAGGAGATTGAGGGTCGCATACAGGGTAGTGGTTTTTCCGCTACCAGTGGGGCCGGTTATCAGAATAATGCCATTGGGTTGCCGGGCAACCTGTAGGTACTGATCCAGGTGGCCCTTGGTCATCCCCAGATTTTCCAGTTGTAAAAATTGTTTGGAGCGGGTTAACAAACGCATAACGACCTTTTCCCCGAATTTACCCGGTACTGTCGAAACCCGAATGTCGATTTTTGACCCGTTGAGGTCCAGGTTAATTCGCCCGTCCTGGGGCAGTCGGCGTTCAGATATGTCTAATTCCGATATGATTTTGATACGGCTGATTACTGCATTGTACTGACTGGGGGGAACTTCATATTTTTCGAGTAACTGGCCTTCCCACCGAAACCGGACACGGGCATAGGACTCATACCGTTCAATATGAATATCACTCGCTGAAAGGGCATTAGCCTCTTCAAATAGTCGGTCAACAAAGCGAATGATATCCGATTCTGACTCGGCCTGCACCGCTCGTGTAGGAGTCTGTCCATTGGTTTGTGGATAATAAGTCAGCAATTGCCGCTCAAAGTCCATAGCTGAAATCAGCTGAATTTCGACTTCACGGCCTAAAATGAAGCGCAACTGTGCTAAAGGGGGAGGAGAAGCTTCATTGGCATAAAAGCACAGGCAATCTTCCCCCTCTTCATAGGGAATTACCTGATAGGTATGTGCCTGCTCAGCCGTTACCAGGTTGATGATCTTAAAATCAATTTGTTCCAGCAATTTCATATGCATTTATTGAAGGAATCCTGTTGTATGGGCTCAACAGCAGGGACCTTTTTTCATACGTCCAACCAAATCCTAACGCCTATTCCGCCCAATACTAGGTAGCTCGCAAGCGGAATCGGGTAGGTTCGCCAGTCTAGCTTCCTGACCATGAGGTATCCGATACTGATTACCAGGGCCAACACAACCGAACAAGCATAAAACAACAAGTACCCCGGAAGATTAAACCAGGTGCCTGCAGCGCCTAATACCAACACATCGCCCCAACCAATCATGCTATCCATGATGCTGCTTTTTCCGCGAAGGCGAAAGTACAAAATCAGGATTCCCATCAGGAGGGCCACAAACAGAATATTGAGACTAAAATCGCTGACAATCACCATCCAGGGTTTGCCATATTGGATGGCAAACCCGCTTCCCCACAAACCCAGTATCGGCCAGAGGGTGATCTCCCGATGCCGCGCATCCTGGATCCCTATAATCAGACCGGATACCAGGCCAAGTATATATCCGATAGGGACGAGGGGGCTTAGGTCCATAATGTGGAGTCAGGCAGAATTGGGATGAATAGCTTCAGTCTTCTACAATTTCCCGGGGAATACCGGCTTTGTTAATCTCCCAAACATTCAACACCCCATCACCGTCAAAATCTGCAACGGCTGTAGCAGTAGCCCGAAAATCGGAAGGAGAGGCTTCTGAAATGGAAATCTGATAAAAGGCCTTACCCCCTTCTGAATCGAGGATTTCCTGCTCAAACCCTACGGATTTCAGATCATTGCTATACCGCGTATGTTCCAGGAAATAGACTTTCTGGAGACTTGCCAAATGGGCAAGGTTGAGTTTGGCCTCTTGCGAGCGTGCTCGCTGAAAAAGAGGGGTAACAATCGGATAAGCTACGAGAATCAAAATTCCCATAATACCCAGTACGACCAATAATTCGGTCAAGGTCATGGCTTTAAAGCGGGTCTGTTTCATGAGGTAAAATGAATTTGTTTTAGATGGAAATGGCCTGGGTGAGTTGAAACATAGGTAGATACATCGCAACCAGAATGGTTCCTACGATCAGGCCCAGGATCATGACCAGTAAAGGTTCTACAATATGAGTAAGGTTGCTGATTTCAATTTCGGATTCCTGCTCCAGACTTTTTCCCAGGCGTTCAAACATATGGTCCAGCCGAGCGGTTTTCTCTCCAACCCGTACCATTTGCTTCAGAACCACCGGAAAAATAGGAATGTCTCTAATAGCAGCATAGAGGGTTTCCCCGTTGATAATGCCTTGCCGGATGCCGGGCAGCTGGGACTGAATCGGATAGAATTTGGCAATTCGCTCCGCAAGTTCCAGGGCTTCATCCAACTTCACACGGGAGGTGAGTAAGGTGCCCATCGTCAGGGCAAACCGGGACAACTGCACTTTGAAAATAATGCTGCCAAATACGGGGATTCGGAGCACCAGCATTGAGCTGTATTTTCGAAACCATTCTCGATTTCGCACCCGATAGGCCCCCAAAGAGAGCACAAGCAAGAAGCCCATAATATAGAGGCCATAGGCTTGTATAAATTCAGATAAATCCAAAATACGCTGCGTAAGGGCGGGCAATTCTGCGTCAAATTGCTTGAAGACATCCTGAAACATCGGAACGACCTGGGTAATCATAAAATAGACCACCAGACTGGCCATTGAAATCACCACAATGGGGTAACTCATGACCTGCATCAGCTTTCTGCGGATCTTCAATCGACTTTCATAATAGTGTGCCAGTTCCTCCAGGACCGCATTCAGGGTGCCACTCTTTTCTCCCATACGAATGCTATTCTGCTCAAAGCTGTCGAAAAACTGAGCTTGTTGTGTCATGCTGGCTGAGAAAGATTCCCCGTCTTTCAAGGATTGTATCAGGCGATGAATGATATCATTCACCTTGCCCTTCCCTTTTTGCTGCTGATCAGCCACCACTTCTAAGGCGTCGATGATACCAAGCCCTGCTACCAGTAATACTGTCAGCAGCTCATAAAACGCTTTTTTCTGCTTGAGCCCAAAGGGATTCCCCAAACTGATATCGCGGTTCCAGATGGAAGTCTGATCCTTCGCACTTCCCGATTGGGGAGAAGCTGTAACCGTTTTCTGTATGTCAATTTTCAGCTGACTCATGTACTCGACTAAATGGAAGCGACTCAAAAAATAATTCCTGCCCTTGCTGGGAGACACGAATCCCCAGCAAAGTGGGCGGATGACTCCTCTCCGACAGATACCGGACTTGCACGTGAAAAGTATCCCGTTGCTCGCCGACCTGACGCAGAACATGGTCCGATGCGAACCGATACTGCGCCCAGGGCTCAGCACGACAACTATACAGCTGAAGCAAGGAAGCTTCATACTGGAACCGGCAACTGCGATCCATATCTTGCTGGACCTGCATATCAAAAAATTGTGTCTGCTGTAATTCCCGAATATGCCGAACTTCACCAATCTGTATCCGCTCAAAATAACGATACAGCGAACCTGCCAGCACCGCCAACAAGCCGACCAGACTCAGGACCAATAGGGTCTCTACGAGGGTGAATCCGCGTTTAGTCATAGGATTTAACGATTCGATGACGAGATCCAATGATTTCTTTGCCCCGATAGCAGGTAACTGCAACCCGGTACAGGTCCGTCTTGCCTTGCTCCTGGCTGACGGATCGAATACAATGATACCCTGCATATTCATATCGGCTGCTGGCAGGCTCCAACTCATAACTCCCTTCCATGCACAGGGCCCGCATCTGCATCCGCATGTCATAGGTTTTGGACGGATGATGCGCGACCACAGCCCGCATCCAGACCTGACTTCCTATGACAAATATGAGTGCCAGCAGTGAAAGCGCCACCACTACTTCCAGCAGAGATGAGGCTTTGCAGGGCCTGGTTAGCTGGAATATGTAAGGTCGGTTTTGCATGCTAATTCTATCGATATCGACGATACGGCATAAAGTTGCTGCACTCAGGAAATGATCCTGATGATTCCTTATTCAAATTCTTTTGGTAGCTCGAATTATATCCTGGGTCGGGCAATCCTGCGTGAGCAATAAATATACAGAATATCGCGTCCTTATGCAGCCGTATTTATGAGTTTTTTCAAAAAAAATGACGAGTCCCGGATAGAGAGGTAAATGCGTTCTTTGATAGGATTAGGGTTTTTTGAAGCCGGTGTTTGTACCTCCTGTTTGTATCCCCTATTTTGCGAGCAAAATCGTCCCCCTCGGCCCGGCGCCTCAGCCTGGCGCGAGGGGG
>CAYGTH010000433.1:0-6503 GCA_964352745.1 uncultured Bacteroidia bacterium | reverse complement strand
TTTTAGCCCAACGCGCTTCAAGCCGCCCTCGCCATATTTTTGAGGCCTACCCACCTGAATGGGAACTAAAGTTTAGCTTTGTGAATATGAGTTGGCGGATCAGAATCCGCCAATAGTAGGGCTAAGTAGTTACTTCATTTTTTATCAAAACCCTACCCTACCCTGCTTTCCGCCCTCGAGGAGGGAATCATTTCCACCGGTAAATTCGGCAACATCTGCCAAGGTAAGGAACTGAAGCATTTCGGGGGTGCGGGCGTCAGCCTCCATTGAAGCCAGGCGCAGGTGCTGATTTTTAATGGCTTTTTCGATCACTTTCCGGACTGCACGTGCATTTCCGAAAAATTTATTCTTATAGCGATACAGATACGAAAAATAGTCTGCAAGGTGCGCCATCGCATCTTCCTGCATATCAATTTCTTCGGTTTTGAGCATCACGGTCGCAATTTCCACCAACTCATCCGGAGTATAGTCCGGAAACTCGAGTTTGCGGTCAAATCGGGATTTGAGGCCGGGATTGGATTCGAGGAAGGTCCGCATATTGTCCGGATAGCCCGCCGCAATCACAACGAGTTCACCGCGCAGGTCTTCCATACGTTTCAGTAAGGTATCAATGGCCTCTTTTCCAAAATCACCCACGCCGCCTTGTGCGAGCGAATAGGCTTCGTCAATAAAGAGGACGCCGCCTTTCGCTTTTTCGATCACATCGGCTGTTTTATTGGCCGTCTGCCCCACAAATCCGGCCACCATCAGTTGGCGATCACCTTCCACCAGGGTGCCTCTTTCCAAAATCCCCAGTGCCTTATAAATCTTGCCGATGATTCTGGCAACCGTCGTTTTGCCTGTGCCGGGATTACCAGTAAAAACGGTATGGAGAGAAAACCGGTTGAGCACGTCTTTTCCAATTTCTTTATAAAACCGGACGAGCTTGACCAATTCTATGATTTCGTGCTTGATGGTATTCAGGCCGATCATCTGATTCAATTCATCGAGAGACTCCTGCAGGAGCACCTCATCTACGGGAATATCAGCAATCCGGCGGGCATGGGGTTCAAATATTTCCTGCACATCCGCTTCGGTGATGATGGAAAGATCTTCTTCTGTCAATTCCTGCCCATCGGCATCCCGCATGATCCGCAAACCCAGATTCATCTTGGCCTCGTCAATGAGGGAAAGCACATATCGTGCATTCCCAAAACTCCGATCGCGATCACGGTAGGCATCGAGTAATTTTTTGGAAAGGTAGGCCTGCCCTTCAGGTGCGAGCTCTACGCTTCGTTTTTTCGCCCAGTACAATGCGATTTCCTCAAGTTCCTGCGGTGTGTAATCCGGGAACTCAAAATGCATGGTAAAGCGAGATTTCAATCCGGGATTGGATTTCAAAAAGATGTCCATTTCGCGAGGATATCCCGCTACCAGAATGGCTAAATCGTCTTTACCACTGGACATTTCCTTAACGATCAATTCGATTACTTCCCGGCCATAGTCTTTGGTATCGTCGCCGCCCCTGGCAAGGGCATAGGCTTCATCTACAAACAAGATTCCTCCCCGCGCCTTCTCGATGGCTTCCTTTACCTTAGGAGCTGTTTGACCAATATATTCCCCTATGATATCTGACCGGTCCACTTCATGAACATGGCCACGACTCAAGAGTCCTAATTTTTTATAAATCTTGCCCAACATGCGGGCAACGGTTGTTTTACCCGTTCCGGGATTTCCGGTAAATACAACATGGAGGTTGACTTTTTGGGTATCCTCAAAGCCCTTTTCCTTGCGCAGGTTGAGGAATTTGAGGTATTGGGCATATTCCCGAATTCGCTCCTTGATGGTTTCCAGTCCAATCAGCTCATCAAAATCTGCTAATACCTCTTCCAGGGTTTGCTCTTCCAATTTTTCGGGAGCAAAAATATCGGACGTCAGGCCCGTGATATCTGGCTGGAGCAATTGGCTTTCTCCCTCTGCAAAAGCGTCTCCCACCTTGAAAGGCACAATCCCGATCAAGGTATCCATGAAGACAATTTCCACTGTATAATTATCCGGGAACCAGGTTCCTTTATGATCAGAACCCCAGCCTGATGTTTGTTCAATCCGATTTTGCTTGGCAGTTACGGTAATCAATTCTATGGTTTGCCCTTTTAACTGGCCGGCATCATTATAGAAATTGAAAATAAATTCCCCCATCCACTTGGTAGTCAGTTTATTGACAGCTTTGAATTCGATCCAGACGAATCGGGTTTCTTTGCCATTAAACTCCGTCATATAAGTAGGGCTGGTCATCGTCCCGTCTTTGTTCGCGCCTTCATACAGGCGAACCGACTCTATACCCAGATAGGGATTTTCTTTTTGGGTAACCCCGCCTACGTCATTCACATAAAAAAACTGCTTGCCCACTTCCGCTCCATCGACGTAGGCTTCCCAATAATATGTACCTGCTTTCCAGAATTCTCCGGAATTTTTCATCCCCCATCCTTCGCGGATGTGCACAATATTGAGGTCCATACTGACCTCTTTTTTTACTTCTATGTTGCAGATTTCCTTTGGCTTCTTCCGCTTGTCTTCAAACTGGGAAAATGCCTTGAGGTTAACGATGGTGTTCCAATTCTCCTCGTCAAAGAGTTTGTTATAAAAAGAAAATTCAGCGTAAATATAGCTTACCTCATTACGATCAAATACCTGCCTGTACTTCTTCTTACTATCGGCGAGCCATTCAGTAGAAGCGTAGGTTTTGAGCGATTTGAATTTGAACTTGACGAAATCCGTAGATTTTCCTTTAGCCATACAACTGGGATTTTCCTGATTCCCCGAATTTGCCATTTTTCCCGCTTAGGTGCAACGTTCGGCGCTTGAATTCAGGCACAAAATAAAAAGAGCCTCCCAATGGGAAGCTCTTTATCTATAATTCTATATCTAAAGGTGGTTTACACCAGCTTTGCTAACAAGTCAACAACGCGGCTGGAGTAGCCCCACTCATTGTCATACCAGCCTACTACTTTCACGAGGGTACCGTTAGAGCTGGTCATTTCTGAATCAAAAATACAGGAGTGTGGGTTGCCTACGATGTCAGAGGAAACCAGGGGATCAGTTGAATACTCCAGGATTCCTTTTAGCGACCCATCAGCAGCGGCTTTCATAGCAGCATTGATTTCTTCGGCGGTTACTTCGCGGCTCAATACAGCTGTCAAATCCGTAAGAGATCCGTCAGGTACAGGTACACGTGCTGCGATTCCGTCGAGTTTGCCAGCTAATTCAGGCAATACCAATCCCACTGCTTTTGCAGCACCGGTGCTTGTAGGTACGATGTTTACCGCAGCAGCACGCGCACGACGCAAGTCGCTGTGAGGCGCATCCTGAATCCGCTGGTCAGCAGTATAAGCGTGAATGGTCGTGATATATCCGGAAACGACGCCAAAGCTGTCGTTAAGGACTTTAACCATCGGCGCGAGGCAGTTGGTTGTACAAGATGCGTTGGAAATGATTTCCATATCAGCGGTCAGTATCTCGTCATTTACCCCCAATACTATGGTAGCATCGACAGCACCAGATGCGGGAGCAGAAATAACAACCTTCTTAGCACCGGCAGCGAGGTGAAGTGCAGCTTTCTCACGGGTACGGAATACACCGGTAGATTCTACTACAATCTCAGCACCGAGATCGCCCCATCCGAGGTTTTCAGGGTTGCGCTCAGCGCTTGCGAGGATACGTTGGCCATTTACTGTGAGGGATTCTTCGTCAGAAGAAACGGTTCCATCAAATTTTCCGTGGACAGAGTCAAATTTCAGCAAATGCGCCAGAGTGGCATTGTCTGTGAGGTCATTGATTTTGACCACTTCGTACTCAGGGTTGTTGATCAGGGCGCGGAAAACGAGTCTTCCAATACGGCCGAATCCATTAATACCTACTTTAGTTGCCATTGTTAATACTAATTAGCGTTAGGAATATTATCGGTCAGTCTCGAGTTGAGAACAGAACCTTTGGCAATATGCTCATCAGTCGGTTTTCAATTCGAAGCGCAAAAATACGGAGACCGTTGATAATTCCCAATTTACAGGCCGGATATTTAACAGATTGTTAATGTAAAGGAGCCAGGGATGAGGAGTCAGGTGCGAGACGGTCGAACATGAAGTCTTTATTTTGACTGACTCCTGACCCCTGAAACCTATTTTCTCACCCTTTTCTTTTTTCTTCCTTCTTTTTTTTCAAAAACACTTGACTGATTTCATTTCGCGACTTACCTTTGCAGCACTGTTTTCAAAAGCAGCAGAACGCGTCCCGTTCGTCTAGTGGTTAGGACTCCAGATTTTCATTCTGGCAACAGGGGTTCGACTCCCCTACGGGATGCTGGAACAGCATAAGTTCCCTCTCCCCGAGCGCAGGCTCGGGGATTTTTTTTTGTCTTCTTCCCTGGATATTTCTCTTTCTTGGTATTCTCTATAATAGATGCGGAGAATGCAAGAATGTCGTAGGAGAATAATCATAGTTTCTGTAGATTTCATAAATTGAGGGATTAACCAGATCCCTTGATGAAATTTTCTCAATATAACCGCCGCCTATTCTTTTCTCTGATATCGTCGGTTATTCCGCTCTTATGCAGCGGGATGCGTAAAAGGCAATGATGGCTCTGGAAAAATTCAGGTTTCAGATTCAAAAAAGGGTTCAGGAAAATCATGGTGAAATCATCCAGTTTTACGGTAATGGTTGCCTGGCGATTTTTCAGTCTTCCGTCAATGCAGTAGCATGTGCGATGGACTTACAAAAGGAAATGCAAAGCGAACCCAAAGGTGGAACAAAGGACACGTTATTTTTTAGAACTAGATTTTGGTACTACTTTTATTCGCACTGATTCTGCCGGGGGAGAATGATGGAAACATCCTATTAAACGGTCGGATAGCACTACACTCCCCTTACCTTCCTCATCAAGATTCGCAAGCCCGGCTCACGCCGGAAAAGCCCGTAATGATCCCGAAAAAATCCTACGATGTCCGTTTTCAACAAGAGAACCTTTTAAAGCAATCGCGGGCATGCATCTCAATTAACCTCATTGATGCCAAGCCGGATTAAATGGATGGAGTACGGGTTCACTTCCACCCGGTAGTCCTTCAGGAGAATGTCCGATTCTTCGATCTTTACCGCGGGTTGTTTGTCCGGATCGTTATAGGCCATCAAGTCATCGTGTTGGATGAGCCATTGTTTTCCGGCATTTTCGATGCGGCTGTTCCCAAAATCAAAGGCTACCTCCTGTTTTTCAGCTTTCGTATTGATGATGGCCAGGGTCAAATAAGCCTGATCCGGGCTCATGGCGGCCACAATATCGAGATGGGTCGAATCGGCATTCGCCTCTACGGGGATGCTTCCGAAATGCTGGCGATAAAGTTTTAGCGGTAGCCCGGTGGTCGCAAAACCGGCAGCGGTCGGTGTCGTTTTTATGCAGCCGATCACATTGACGGTCTGGGCGTAATTGGCCATAAAAAAAAGATCGCTGTTGCGGAAGTACTCGTGCAAACCTTTGGCTATTCCGAGGGCGTCCTGGTGATAATATCGCACCCCCAATTCGCCGTAAATATAATCTCCATACCAATAGTTCCATTCATCCATGGCAATGCGAATGTCTTTTTGCGCAAGGCCCGGGATTGAATCCCGGTATTTGCGGTGAGCTTTCGCTACGCCTCTAATCAAGCCGCTCACCAGACCGATGTGCTCTGTCGGGTCTTCGGAACCGGTCGCGTAAATATGCTCGCTCAACAGATCCATGTGATCAGAAGAACTACCGAGCATAGTGGCGCTCCACTCTCCGACGTGACCTACGGCAATCAGGTCGGCTTCCGGATCAACTTCTCGGATGGCTTCGGCCATCTTGTTGTGCTTTTTCACGTATTCCGACAGGGGCATATGGCCGAGTTGCCAGTCGCCATACATTTCATTGCCGACAGCCCACCATTTCACCCCATAAGGCTTGGGGTGACCGTTGGAAGCCCGCAATTTCCCCATTTCGGTATCGGCGCCGCCGTTGCAGTACTCAATCTCTTCAGCAACTTCTTCTACGGTGCCCAGGCCGGTATTGACGGCGATAAATGGCTCTGCATTAATCATTTCCATCAGCTCCATATACTCATGAATGCCCACATCATTGTGCTCAATACCTTTCCAGGCAGGGTTCTTCCGGGGTGGTCTTTTATCCTTTTCCCCGATCCCGTCACGCCAGTTGTAGCCGCTGACGAAGTTGCCGCCCGGCCAGCGGTAGATCGGCGAATTCAATTCCTTGAGCAACTCTACAACGTCCTTCCGCCAACCTTTAATATTGTCTGCCGGCATCAGCGAAACCGTGCCGATACGAAAACTGCCGGCTCCTTCGCTGAATATTTCCAGGGAAGCACTGTCGCTGGTAAAAGAGGCAGTCAGCTCAAAGGGATAAGTTTGAAAGCCGGAAGCAAGGCTGTCGATGATTACGGTCTCCGTTTGCCCTCCTGCTGATCTTAGCTGGACGGAAATCGGCAACACCGATTCCTCAC
>CAYGTH010000432.1:0-6548 GCA_964352745.1 uncultured Bacteroidia bacterium | reverse complement strand
GATTTAAAAGGTTCTCCCATTCCCGAACTCCCGATCTCTCACTCTCCCAAACTCACCTTCCTCAAACTCGAATTCCGAATAATCAACTCAGTCGGCAGAATGATCTCTTCAAACTCTTCCTGTGTGAGGGCCTCCTCCTCTGATTCGAGGCGTTTGGCCTGTTCGAGAAAAAGACGGCCCGCTTCTTTACCGAGTTCGAGGGCGGGTTGGGCAACTGTTGAAAGGGAAGGGGTGTAATATGCGGCGTGCGGGTCATTGTCAAATCCCACCACGGCAATATCCTCGGGGATGCGCAGGCCTTGTTCCCGGATTACGTGCATGGCACCGATGGCGATGTTGTCATTGACAGCAAACAGGCCATCAGGTGCTTCGCACAAGCTCAATAATTGCTGCATGGGATAGAGGGCGCGTTCTACGGAAAATCCGGCGGGGAGAATATACTGTTCCTGAATCGGAACGCCGCCTGCCCGAAGCGCATCGAGGTAGCCATTGAGTCGATTTTCAGAAATAGAAAGCCCCTTTGGACCGCGCAAATGCGCAATTCTCCGGCATCCCATCCGAATCAAATGCTCCGTCGCCTGAAATGCGCCTTTATAATCATCCACCCGAATCCGATGCGCCAAAATGGAAGGGCAATCCCGGTCGATCAAAATCAAGGGCACTTTCCGCCGGGTAATTTGCTCCAAATGTGTGAAGTCTTGAGTCTCCTGTGCCACTTCCACGATCATCCCATCCACCCGGATAGACATCAGTTTTTGGATGTATTCGACTTCCAGCTTATGTGATTCCTTGGTCAGGCAAATGTTGAGGGTATAGCCACTGGGTTGGGTGACCGATTGGATGCCGTCGATCACGGCAGATTCGAAGAACCCTACCACCTCTGGAAGTACGACCCCAATCGTAAAAGTCTGCTGGTTGAGTAGGCTCAGGGAAACCGAATTCCGCTGATAATCAATCTCTACTGCGTATTCCTGAATATTGCGGCGGGTATGCTCATTGATCGAAGGGTGATTGTTGAGGGCACGTGATACCGTCGAGGGCGAGCAATTGAATCGCTTCGCTATATCTTTGATCGTTACAGAACGGTGTCGCGACATGCCGGAGATTTATGCGAAGATACATATTTTTGTGCCACGACTAGGAAGCGAAATTTAGAAGGGTTTCACGCTGAACTGCTAAAGTAAGAGAACCTATTTCTAATAGAATTGAACTTGGTCTTGAACTTTGAATTTGTACTTTTTTTGATTTCCCTAAAGGCTCCTTCTTCAATTAAAAGAAAATCCACAAAACGCATATAATATCCCATTCACCCCCGCACAATCTCCACCAGTTTCCCCGTCTCAAAAGACTCGGTAAAGGCCTCCGCTGCACGGGTCGCCTCCGTTGCATCCCGCAGCGAAATGGGAGCCGGACTCCCCGTTCGAACACATTCGACAAAAGCCGCCGCCTGTATTTGAAACGCTTCCTCAAATCGCTCATAAAAAGTCTCCACACATTCCTTTCGTACCCCATAGCGATCATAGATCTCCACCCGGTTTTTTCCGGCGGGTCGTCCGATGCGTAAGCTCCCCTCAGTTCCCACGACTTCGGTGTAGGTATCATGGCCATGCATAGCCGTTCGGGAAGCCACAATCGTAGCATGTGTGCCGTTTTCCAGCACACAGGTCGTCAGGACATTATCCGCATCTCCTGCATCTGCAAAGGCCGGGTACTTATAGGCTCCGCCGGTTGAGAATACTGTTTTGATTTCGCTGCCCAGGAACCAGCGGGCGAGGTCGATGTCATGCACATTGAAATCATGAAAAATCCCGCCACTATTCTTCACATATTGAATCTGAAAGTCTGAAACCGTGTCTTTGTCCACTGTCTGCGAATGCACCCGAAAAGGCTTCCCGATCAGGCCCTTTTCAATTTGCTGTTTGGCATAGGCATAGCTCGGATCAAAGCGCCGGTTGAAGCCCACCATCGCGATCTGTTCCGGATATTGCGCCGCGACTCCTTCTACCCGTTTACATTCAGCAATGCTAACAGACAGGGGTTTTTCGCTGAATACATGGCATCCCGCTTCCAGGGCCTGTACGATATGGTGGGCATGCTGATCCGTAGAACTCACGACAAAAACTGCATCCAGATCAATCTGCCCCAGCATTTCCGACACAGAAGCAAATGTAGCGCTGATGCCCAGGTCAGTTTGTGCATAGGATAGTTCGGCTGGCACCACACTACAAGCCGCTTTGAGCTGGACACCCGGGATTTGATGCCGGAGAATTTCTGCGTATCGCTTGCCCAGTCTACCGAGGCCAATGATAGCGATATTGAGGGTCTTCATCTTAATTGTCTGGTTGTGTTGTCATGTTGCCTGCAGACCCCGATCTGCAGACGCTCGTTTCCCCCTGCACGCTGCGCTTGCTGTCCCCCACGGCCCAGCGCTTATGCCAGCGCGTGGGGGACAAGGCTGTGTGGAATTTTCAATTGCCTGTTGTTCGCAGACCCTGATCTGCAGACGCTCGTTTCCCCCTGCACGCTGCGCTTGCTGTCCCCCACGGCCCAGCGCTTATGCCAGCGCGTGGGGGACAAGGCTGTGTGGAATTTTCAATTGCCTGTTGTTCGCAGACCCCGATCTGCGGACGCTCCTTTCCCCTTCTCCCGAATTCGCCTAATCTCTAACTCTCTAACTCTCTAACTCCCGACCTCCCTCACAAGCCCGCCTGCTCCCGAATATACTTTCGTGCAATTGTCGCATATTCAAAGGGATTGGCTTTTGCCGGATCCTGCTCTGCTTCTACTACCATCCAGCCCTGATAATCGTGCTGATCGAGCAACTCGAATATCGCCGGGAAGTCAATGCAGCCATCGGGGTCCCCCGGAACCGTAAAAACGCCATTTTTGACGGCTTTGAGAAAACTCCATTTTTCATCGTGCACCCGCTGCAAAACCGCTGGTCGGACATCCTTGATATGCACATGGGCAACGCGTGAGATCACTTGTTTCAGTGCCTCAACCGGATCTTCTCCAGCAAAATGAAAATGTCCGCAATCATAATTGAGCCAGACGTATTCGGGATCTGTCAGGTCGAGCATGCGTTTTGTTTCAGCCAGACTTTGGACGACGGTGCCCATGTGATGATGAAAGGCCAATTTGAAGCCGCGCTCATGTGCGATTTTACCCAATGCATTCAATCCCTGGGTAAAGGAATCCCAGGCCTGATCATCGGCGAGCATGCCTTTGTTCTCAAATACCGGTACAGGCTGCCCCTGGCAACTGGTCCCCGTTTCGCCCCCGCCAATGATCGAGGTGCCCATTGCCCCCAGAAAATCGAGGAGTTGCTCAAAGTTTCGGCTGTTTTCCTCCAAAGATTTGGAAGTCAATTCGTAGCTGAACCACTGGTTGCAGATTTGCAGCCCCCGAATATCGAGATACGGCTTGAGGACAGCGGGGTCTTTGGGATATTTGTTCCCGACTTCGCATCCCGTGAAACCCGCGAGGGCCATTTCGCTGATACATTGTTCAAAAGTGATTTCTCCTCCGAGTTCGGGGAGGTCGTCATTCGTCCAGCCGATGGGAGCGATGCCGAGTTGGATATGAGATGCTTTCATGAATATATAAGAAAAAAGAGGGTAGACAATAGATAAAAGACCGGATCTGAAGGCCTTCCTTATTTCAATTCTTCATTGGGTTTGAGATAATAGCGCTGCGCTTTTTTAGCTTCCAGATATTCCTCATAGACTTGTTGAACCCCGGTTTTCTCGGAGACTTCTGCTACTGGAACTTCCCACCAGCTATAGCCTTCCACGCCTTGATAGCGGTCTGTTTGAACATATACTACGGTAGTTCGGTCAGTTGTTCGGGCTTCTGCCAGGGCAGTTTTTAGAGAATCCATATCATGAGCTGGGAGTACTATTGCGCCCAGGCTGGCGGCATTGGCTGCCAAGTCAACCGGGAGATGCCGATTGCTGGCCTCTTCATGACTGATTTCATCGCCGCCTATTTGTCCACTGGTTTCGTCTCGGTACAGATAACGGGTTCCAAATCCCTCGCTGCCCAGCGAACGGGAAAGACCGCCAATACTGGCATAGCCGCGATTATCCACCAGGACGAGAATGAGTTTGTAGTTTTCCTGCACGGAGGTAACAATCTCCTGCGCGAGCATGAGGTAGCTGCCATCTCCGACCATCACATAGACATCGCGATCCGGATCAGCCATCTTTGCGCCGAGGCCTCCTGCAATTTCGTACCCCATACAGGAGTATCCGTATTCGAGGTGAAAACCTTTGGGGTTGCGGGTGCGCCAGAGTTTATGCAGGTCGCCGGGCATACTCCCCGCCGCACACACCATGATATCTTTGGGGTCAGAACCTTCATTCACCGCGCCAATTACTTCACCTTGACTCAGGGGTTTGTAGCCCAATTGATAAATAGATTCGACTGTCTCATCCCAGCTCTGCTGAAATGCGGTAACCTGCTCGTGATATGCATTGTCCACCCGATAACTTCCTAACAAGGACGTCAGCTCTTCGAGGGTGACTTTTGCATCGGCAACGAGGGGCAAGCCACTGTGTTTATGCGCGTCAAACTCAGCGATATTGAGATTGATGAACTGCACATCAGGATGCTGGAAAGAGGTCTTGGAGGCAGTGGTGAAATCACTGTAGCGCGTACCGATACCGAGTACGAGATCAGCATCTTTAGCGATTTCAATGGCTCCTGGCGTACCCGTAACCCCACAAGCTCCGAGGTTTTCGGGCTGGTCATAGTTGAGACTGCCTTTTCCTGCGAATGTTTCCGCAACCGGAATTCCTGTTTGAGCCACCAATTCTCGCAAGACTTCTGTCGCCCCGCTGTAGATAGCTCCGCCTCCGGCAATAATCAGGGGGCGCTTGCTCGCTTTGATGAGTGTTATCGCTTTTTCCAGCAGCGCCGTATCAGCACGTGGACGGCTGATGTGCCACACGCGTTTTTCAAAGAGAGCTGCCGGAAAATCAAAAGCCTCTGCCTGCACATCCTGTGGGATGGAAAGGGTAACGGCTCCCGTTTCTGCCTGTGAGGTCAGTACCCGCATGACTTCAGGCAGGGCGGTAATGAGTTGCTCGGGCCGATTGATGCGGTCCCAGTATTTTGAGACCGGCTTGAAGCAGTCATTGACAGAAATATCCTGCGACCAGGCCGATTCCAATTGCTGGAGAACGGGGGCTACATTCCGCCGGGCAAATATGTCGCCGGGAAGCAGTAATACAGGAAGCCGATTGATCGTAGCGGCAGCGGCACCCGTCAGCATATTTGTCGCACCCGGTCCGATAGAGGTCGTACAGGCAAATGTCGAAAGTCGATCTTTGACTTTGGCAAATGCAGCAGCGGTGTGAACCATGGATTGCTCATTTCTACATTGATAATAAGGCAATTCGGGGTACTGGTGTAAGGCCTGTCCGAATCCCGCTACATTGCCATGACCAAAAATGCCAAAACAGCCGGCGAAAAACTTATGACTGATTCCGTCGCGTTCTACATATTGCTGATCAAGAAAAGCGATGGTCGCCTGCGCTGTGGTAAGTCGTTTGGTTTTCATATCCTGATTCTTGTTATAATGGTCAGTTTACTTCCTGTTACAAAAAATCACTCGCTTTGCCTGTTGCATGGAGTAAGTCAAATTTATGGAGCATAGTTGCCTGAAATTCCTCCATATATCGCTGGCCAGTAGGAATGGGGGCAAATTGTTCCGGATGATCGCGGTAGGCTTCCCGGTTTACCCGTGTCCAAAGCAATCGGAAATCCGTTGCCAGATTCACCTTGCAAATTCCCATCCCAATAGATCGTTGCACCTCGGTAGGGTCTACGCCTTTTGTATCCGTTTTCAAGGCACCGCCAGCGGCATTGATTCGCTCAATTTCAGCAAAATTTACTGCTGATCCGCCATGCAAAACTAAGGGAAATTCGGGGAGCTGTCGTTGGATTTCTTCCAAAATATGGAACTGCAAGCCCTGTCCGCCGGAGAATTTGTAGGCGCCATGGCTGGTGCCTACTGCAATGGCGAGGCTATCACAATTTGTCGCTTTGACAAATGCCACTACCTCTTCCGGATTGGTGTACAAGGCATGTTCGGCATCGACAGAAATATCATCTTCTACGCCCGCCAATACGCCGAGTTCTGCTTCCACGCTCACTCCGACGGCATGAGCGCGTTCCACGACAGCCTGGGTCCGGGCGATGTTGTGTGTAAAGGAATCGTGCGAAGCATCGATCATGACGGAAGTATAGCCGCCGGATTCCAGGGCTGACCAGATATGGTCTTCTACCCCATGGTCCAGATGCAATGCAAAAACCGCTTTGGGATAAATTCTGGCCGCAGCATCAATCATCGCCAGCAGCATCTCGGGTTGGGCATAGTTCCGGGCCATGGGCGTTGTTTGCACAATGAAAGGTGCATTCGCCTGTTCTGCTGCTGCAAACAAGCCATGGATTTGTTCCATGAATTCTACATTCACAGCCGGAATGGCGTATTTGCCATAACATTTCCGAAAAAGATCCGCTGTAGTGAGGCGCATGGTTTATCC
>CAYGTH010000431.1:0-6555 GCA_964352745.1 uncultured Bacteroidia bacterium | reverse complement strand
CATATCTGCTTTGATCTTATCAAGCTCGGCTAAATGGGCATCGGTAATCACAATTCCGCTATCCTGACCAGATTCCATTCGCTCTTGCATCAATGTGATAGCTTCTTTTATCAATCCGGCCAATTGTTCAAGTGTGAGACCTTCGAGAATATGTTTGCTGATCTGTGCCATACCACAATATACGGATTTCCCAAGAAAAAGGTAACATGGAATAGCTTGTTCTTTTCCATTGAATCCCGAATTGAAAGGAAGTAGGATGTAATGCCTTTTCAGCTAAAAGGTATAAGAATTCGAATTAAGACATTACACCTTAGAATCGCTTAATTAAGACGCTCAATATTTAATGTCTTTCATACTATTTTCTTGTGCAAATTTAAGCTACCCCTCCCCTATTCAATCGATCACACTTCCCGCAATTAAGAGAACTAAAAAAAAGCCTGGAAGCACATTTTATTAGAAATGGGATTGATTAAATTCATTCTCGCGGCAGGGTCAATATCCTGGCACCAGATTAGGGGAGTTGATTGTAATTGTAATCATTCATGTATCCTTTTCTGTTAGATCAATTTTATTACTCCCACTTTCAAATCGTTTTTCAATTTTTCCGTATATTTAGAATATGGAAAAGGTTAAAGAATATATCCAAACTTTGCCCCTGTTGGAACAAATCGCGCTTTCTGCCTGGTTAGGCCAACTTATCCAGACTGAAGCTGAAGCACAGGTTGCTGCTGGAGAGTTTTTATTGAGCCCCAAGAGCCTTAAAAGCCCGCCTGCCTGGATGTGGGACGAAGCTGAAAAGGCGCTCGAAGCGTTCGAGAATTCGGAAGAAGAGGGTCTCTCATGGGAAGAGGTTAAGCGATTGGGAGATCAACGAAAGAGTGCTTGATGTATACCGTAATTTTTTCACCTACAGCAGCGGGACAATACGCAGATATTGTAGAACGAATTGCTCCTTACAAAAAGAAACTGAACATATTTGAGCAAGAAATTGAACAAGCCATTCGCCGCCTTGAGTCAATGCCTTCCGCATATCCTCCTAAAGGAACTATGCTGGCGGCGAGATTAAGAAAGTCAGCGTACTATTTATTCTTCCGCATTGATGAGTCTTCTATGCGAGTTACAGTTGTACTGATTATTAGTCAAAAACAAAGCAAAAAGGATTGGCCGACATCCTGATTATTTTCCAATTCAGAGGGGAAAAGATTTATTTATCTTTTTATTAACTCGATTTCCGGCAACACTACTCTTAGGCTCCTTTCCTGTTTCTCATCCCACCAGTACACAATATGCCCAATTGTAATCCTTTTTACTTGGTATCCCTTCTCAAATAATTCGTCCAGCTTTTTTGAGAATACTGCTGAAAAACATACGACCATTTCATGTCCGCTCCCCCCGAGCATACATCGGTGATACTTATTGCGACCAGGTCTGAAATCGAGTTGCTCTCCTGCGACCAAAGCATGAGCCCTCGTCTTGATCTCATCTTGGTGAAAATGGGACAGGACTACATCCGACAACGCACACTGTATAGAAAAAACCGGCAAAGAGGTCGCAGCAATACGGCCGATTGTTCGAATCACTCCAGGTGTTTCCACATGGTCAAAAATTGGTAAATGGGTGTGAATCTCAAGGTAATCCCTGGGCCGTGTAATGGCAACATAAACCACCCGGGCCTTAGCTTTACTTCTAAAAGAAAAGCGATCAAGTAGCAAAAAGACCTTGTCAAATTGTTTTCCCTTAATCTTATGCATGGTGGAAACAAAGATTCGCCCCTTTTCCTCCTCGAAAAAATCCTCGAGCCGGGCATGACTCAGGTATTCTAACCAATCCACCCGATACTTGTATTTTTTCTCCTGATCAAATGTTTTGATGACTTTAGATGCCAGAGGCCAGTCTCTTGAACGTTCAAACTGAGATTTTACCTCAGCCTTTATCTGGTTCCAGGTTTCATTGAAGATCAAACCACTCTCAGCATTCAAACTTTCCAAAATCCTCCTCGTAAATACCTGAAGCTCCACCAGATTTTTCAACCGGAATGCTTTTGTCGAAGCCACCAGGCTTACAGGGACCTTCAGATTTCTCAGCCTGGAAGCGATGAGATATGCCTCTTCATTCGTAGCCGTTAATACTCCTATGGTTCCCTTTAGATCAGAATTCGAGATGGCGCGACAAAAGGATTCAATCAAACCGCGCTGATCATAGCGGACGATTTTGACCACTCCACTTTCCTCGCGCTTCGATGTTATGACTGTGCTAGCTTTTAATCGACTTTTCAAATAGAGATCCAAATAGGCATTGGAAAAGCCGACTATATTTTCACCCGACCGGTAGTTGTTCGTCAGATAATAGGTTTTTGCGTTTTCCCTCGCGGCTAGTTGCCGCATAAACTGAACAGAGGAGCCCCGGAATTCATAAATATTCTGGTCATCATCCCCGGCCGCAATGATTCTCGGATCCCCGGCTACCTCCGTGATCGCATGCAGAAAATCGTACTCCTGTTGGGAAACATCCTGAAATTCGTCCAGCATGATTACATTTTTTGCAGCAACCATTTCCAAGGGTATCTCTTCTGCCTGAATCGCCTTTGTAGCTTCTCGGATGACATTTTCCGCTTTTTCCAGGTTTCCCATTTTACCAATCAATCTAAAGGCATATCCATGATAGGTATAGATATCAACCCTATATCCAATCCCTCCTACCAACTTTACCAATCGCTCTTTAAACTCCCTGGCTGCCGGCCTGCTGAAAGCCAGGACCAAAAGTTGTCGAGGGTGAGTATCTTCCAACAAGATCAGGTTTGCCATTTTGTGAACCAGGACCATGGTCTTGCCACTTCCCGGGCCGGCAGCCACCACTATTTCGTGAGAGGTTGAATCCCTGACAGGCTCTTCTTGCTCGAGGGAAAGCCCTGAAAAAATCTCCTCGAATTTTTCAGGCGTCATGGCCCTTCGTATTTCCTTCCTCCGTTTTTGGGGGAAATACTTACCCAAAAACTCATCGTAATCCATCTCGAAGTAATCCGAAGTAAAGGTCAGGGCGTCGCGATAGTTATCTAACATTCGCTTTGCGTACTCCCCCGCAATATGGATTTGTTCTATTCGCTTTTCATAGTGTGCCTTCATTTTTTGGTAATCTTCCAGCGTATAGCACTTTCGGACATTTTGTTCCTTGACACCCACATTTAACCGATTGTAGAAGACCAGAAATCCCCTTTTCAAATCAACGGCTTCAATATGATTCAAATAAAGCAGAGCCCGTTCAAAAAATTTAAGGTCATAGCTATTTGTAAAAAGACTTCCCGATTCAATCTTTTGCTTTAATTGAATGATCGAGAATTCAACCGAAACCTTCCGATTTCCCGAATCCGATGCTTCTTTCCCTTCATTTTGAGCGATTCCACCTAGTTCTTTCACAATATCCAGGCATAAGTCCTTTTTCTTTTGGATATATTCTAATAATGCCTGCTTTCCTTTTTTGAAGGTAATTTCATAAATCTGCTCACTTCGATTGGTCCGCCTTTTCCCTATCCACCCATGAAGCTCCCAGATCTGGAGGAGCCTTCTGATACCGCTGGTGTTCGTACCGGAAAAGGTGTCGGAAATCTGGTCATTTAACTCCCGTAACGAGACGGTGGTGCGGCTTCCTTCTCGAGCATCTTTAGAAACCTTGTTATACAGGAGTACTTCTAGATTGGTGAATCTTCGGACGATTTCTAATGAGCCATTTTTTGAATGGACCAGGTTAACATCCACTTCGAGGTCTTTCATATCTCCCAGGATTCCAATCTGCTTGAACTGACTGATAACCGAGACAACTCGTGGCACCGCAATTCCCAGGCTATCCGACAGGTAGTCAATCCGGGTTTCACCACTTCTGCGGGATTGGCCCATGATGGCCTTCAGGATTCGTTCGGCCTCCATCGGCTTCGGAAAAATAGCTGCGTTTTGCTTAATCTTTTTTTGTCCCTCCCCGAAGTTGTCAATCAACATACTATCAGCAAATACCTGGGGCGCATTCAGCAATCGTTTTACATATCCCGCTTTTTCAAGCGCATTAACTGCGGTCTTCACCCTGGTCTCAAGATCCCGAATATCCTCGTCCCAGCCAGCCTTTCGGGCAATTTCCAGGGCAGACTTAGAAATCTGTTCTCTTTTAAACTTTTGAATTCCCTTCCAGATTTGTTGGATTTCCTTTTGGCTGATCCTCGCCCCCTGTAAAATATTGAAATGTTGATTTAGGTCAGCTTGATCAAAGAGGATCACACAATTGGCTTCTAACTCTTTATCTCTTCCTGCCCTACCCGCTTCCTGTACATAATTTTCAAGAGAAGAAGAAATTTCATAGTGAACGACCAGGCTCACATTATCTTTGTCTACCCCCATTCCGAAAGCAGAAGTTGCTACCATCACATCCAGTTGGTTATTCATGAATTTCTCCTGAATCCCTTTCTTGTGATTGGCTTCCATCTTTCCATGAAAAAAACCGGCTCTGATCTGAAAGCCGCTTAATTTCTCAGCCAGGGCCTCCGTGGTTTTGGTAAGCGTGACATATACAATAGCAGGGCCCTCCTGCTCCCGCAGAATCTCGACCAGATTTTCAAATTTTTCTTCCTTGTTTTTGACTGAAACAACCTGAAACTCGAGGTTTTTCCTCGATTGCCTGGTAATGAATTCTGTCAATTCAATCCCCAACTCCTGCAGAAAATAGGCTTTGATATCTTTGACTACCTCTGGCCTGGCCGTTGCTGTGAAGCAGGAAACAGGAATACGACGCTTATCCATTTTACCTTCCTGCAGCAGCTTGATGTAGGGCCCGATAAATTCATAATCTACCCGAAAGTCCTGTCCCCAAGCTGAAAAGCAATGTGCTTCATCGATCACAAACCGATCGATAAGCCGGCGGCTTAACAGTCGAAGAACGGTTGCGGAACGCAAACTTTCAGGAGACATATACAGGAGTGAAGCAGTCCCATCTTCAATTCTTTCAATTACTTCCTGACGCTCCGGTGGGGATAACATGCCATTTAGGGCGACGGCTTCATTTCGATGAAACCGATTAAACAGCACATCCACCTGATCCTTCATCAAGGAAACCAATGGCGAAATAACTACGGTCAAGGCTCCTTTCGCTACGCCCCGCATCAAAGCAGGTAGTTGGAAGGTCAACGATTTCCCACCTCCAGTGGGAAAAATCGCCAGAAAGCTATCATCTTCCAAGGCTGCCCGAACGGTTTTTTCCTGCAATGGCATTCCCGTATCTCCCTCAAAAGTGCGAAAACCCGGATATCCAAAAAACTCACTCAGCCCCTCTACAGGGTCGAGCCTATTCGAGCAGTAGGCACAAGTGGGATCCCCGCAGTTTGTAGATCTTAATTGATCAAAAACCAGCTGAATATTCGGATAATTTCCCAGCATCCAGGAAGGGGTAATAATTTTGGGATCATCTGTTTTTACAAGAGAAAGCACGTATGCCAATTCAACGGGATGGGATTCATTGACAGCCTCCAGATCTACATTCGTGCATATTTCATTTGTGTACCCTTTGAAGCTTTTCCGAAGTAGTATTTGTTCAGAAGCGTTATGTGAGACTACTCCCTCTTCTCTGCCCATCCATTCAAAGAATCCACGAAAGCCTTGTTGGTGCCAAAGGATGGTACTGAAGCCCTCCTTGATATTTGGAGCAAGTCTCAACCATAACTCCCCAAGATCAAAAAGCAGATCACGAGACAATTCCGAGTCGTAAACCGGGTCGGATTTTGACAAGTCATTGACCAAATAGTCTTTTGCCAGTTTATGGCGAACGAGGTCTGGCCTGAGTAAAGGCGATAATAACAGTGTGTCAATTGGTATCAGGTCTCCAAGGGAATCCACATGCCCGGCTTTCCGTAATTCTTTCATATCGTGTGCGACGATGTTATGGCCACAGATCCACCGTGCCCCATCCGCAAATTCCCTGATTTTTGAAAGATCCCTCCCCTTGTAGTACTTCTCGCCCCTTACCAAACCGATTTCTTTGATTCGCTGGTTCCGGGTATCGAATTCGATATCGAGAAAGAGAACTGAAGACATATATGAATTTATAAATTCTTGCCGTTTGTACAGGTTAATTTTCAATGCCTGAGGCATTTTCCCTTAAGTCACAGCAGGTGTCTTTGGGTACTGCTCAGTTCCTCACAAAACGGCCCCCCCTCCTTTCAAGCTCCATCGTGCGTTCAATATAGACCATCTTCCAGGACTTTCTCTTAGTTCTACTCGGGAACACCCATAAGGGGAGAGGGACTTTTTCGTAACCAGATCAATTAATTAAGGATCCATCCGCTGTCTGGTTCTATGCTAAACATACAAAAAATAATTCACTAACGATCTAAAAAAGGATAGTTTTGAATGATAAATCCATGTGATAAAAGAGGAAACTTCTTAACGGAAGCCTATTCAAAATAGATTTCTAAATATTTGCATAAATCACTCATAATGAGTATCTTAGATACATAATCAATCAGTCTAACAGCTGCTTGATTTCCTCCCCACAAGCCCCTTTTTTCTGCCCTGCGCCGAT
>CAYGTH010000430.1:0-6556 GCA_964352745.1 uncultured Bacteroidia bacterium | reverse complement strand
CATCAAGCTGCTCTGCTGGACTGAGTTCCAGTCCTTTTTGTAGCACGGGTGCAAGCGTCTCGCTCTCCTCTATGCCTGAGGTGTAATGCCTGAGCACCTGCGACAGTCGCTTGAATCTCCCATCGTGCATATAGGGACTTGAAAATTCAATATTTCGCAAGGTGGGAATTTTGAATTTCTGTGCATCGGCCGACTGCTGAGTGATAAGCATCCTGCCCATATCCATCAAGGTACTGTCGAGTGGCAGGCCATTATGTGCAAATTCTCCGGTCGTAAATAGGGGCTCCTGGTGGCAAGAGGCGCACTGCTGTTGAAATAGCTGATAGCCACGATACTCCTGCTCTGAAAATTCGATTCCCGGCTCATTGCGTTTGACCTGGTCATATTTAGAATTGGAGGAGATCAGGGTCAACTCAAATTGAGAAAAGGCTTTGAGGAAGTGTTCTCCCGTGATCAGGCTATCTCCGAAAGCGGCCTGGAACAAGCCAGGATACGTATCTGTCTTTTGTAATTTATCAACAACATTGGGTAGGCTTTCTCCCATTTCATCTGGATGGCTGAGCGGTGCAAGAACCTGCATATCCAGGTGGTTGACGGCGCCATCCCACATGAAAGAGGTGCTCCATGCGAGGTTTGTGAGTGCCATGGAGTTACGGGTGCCGATACTGTCCCCAATCCCATGACTCAATGCATGGTCAACATGCGTAAAGGCAGTAAAAGACAAGTGGCAGTTGGCGCAGGAAACGGTTCCGTCTTGTGATAATAAAGGATCATAAAACAACTTTCGCCCTAACTCAATTCCTGCTGGTGTCAAGGGATTTTGTGAGAAATCATATACCGGTTCCGGCCAGGACTCAGGGTAGGGCAGGTCAAAAGATGTGGGGCCGGGGCGCACATTCGCTGCAACCATGAGGAAAATAAGGATTGCACCAGCGCAAACAAAGACAGTGGATTTATTCATCACAATAGAACAAAGTAGCAATCTGCTCAGCAAGCTGCTGGGCTTCCGCTCCGGGAGACATAATATGCGTTTGTTGGGAAAGATCCACTTCCTTCAGGATTTTTCCAATATCTATTTTAATTGCCATTGCTTCCTTTTCATTTACAGCCAGTCGGATTTGTTGGGCACTTTGGAAAGGGGGTAAATAGCCGCCCAGGTGATATTGAAATTCGTGATTACGGCTATCACACAGCGGGCTTGTGCCTTCCAACTTGAAATTCACATATCCACTGTTCCAGGACCAATACATGCCCTTGGTAGGGTCCAGATCTCCGCCCATAGCACCTGATACGCTTGTTGTGCTATCTATTCCCAATAGAAATTGAATACTGTCGTAGGCAAGTCCAACTGGAACGCCTAAGGCGAGTTGAAAAGATGTGGGATCAACTGCATCGATCAAATGATAACTTTCAGATTCCTGCCACACGAACTGGTCTCCTTTCAGCAAAGCGATATTGCTCAGGTAAAAGCGCAGGGTTTCGATTTGAAGGGGCTCTCCCTTGTGGGTATATACCGCAGTATCCAATGCCAGGGCTTGACCTTCCATCAAGGGAATTACCCGAAGCGCAAATGAGGAGTCTAGGCCACTTTGTCCAATCAGAACAAAAACAGAAAGATGCAAATACAGCAAGAGTAATAAAAATCGCATAAGCTATACCGGTAGAGTAGTTCTGGAATGTGCCTTATCAACTCTTTGGATGCCGTTTGTGGAAAAATCCTGCGAATAGCTACGTACATTATTTCCTAGGTCATAAATGGGACCAGGAATTACCATTTTCATAAGGTTCAATTGCGGGAGTCTCCATAGCCGGGGTAGTATCGGGTCAGCTTGTTAAAAACTTCCATGCAACGCCCCCTATTACCCATACTGCAAAAGAAGCAATCCCCAATATAAATATTCGATTCCCGTGTCGCTGAACGTCCTTTGTATAGGCTTTTACCCGGTCTCCATTAGGGAGGGGTTTTATGACATTGACCAGATACCAGCCGAAGGCGATTCCTATGATCCCGCCGAAAATTGCAGCTACATACCCCAGGTTGACCCAGTAAGTCGGCATCACCTCCGGTTGCGCCAATTCCTGAATGCGTTCTTCCTGAATAGAGGCTATCCGATTCTCATCTATGGGCTCCCCCCTTTCCTTCAAAATCCGGGTAGCCAACTGCACATCAAACTCACTCCATTCATCGGGTCGGAAGATGATCTCATATAGTTCTTCCATCGAAAAGCTGAATAGATAATGGTCCTCGTCCATTTGCTGGACCGTTTCCCGAACCTCGTCTCGCAGCAATTGCTTTGCTCGTTCAAAATCATTGTGACGAATGCTGATCTGGTATTGATTCTGGAGGGTATTACCGGAGAAGGTAACATCAAAGCTGGGGGAATTGTCAAACAACTGTGCTTCGATCCCATGGGCTATGAGATTGTCGCGAAGGGCTTCTGCACTGGCGGCATCAGAAAACTGCTTGAAGGGAGCGAAAGTGGAGTCCATAGTGATGAGTATCGAAATGCGGTTTTTACCCTTTCCTAAGAAAGCCAATTGGTCAGGATACGAAGGAGGATGTTTCTAAGTGAATTATTTTCATAACACTCTTTTTACCTCACGCAAAGTCGCCAAGCCGCTAAGGAAAAACCTGCTCTGTGTCTCCGTGCCTCTGTGTTCAATCCTCTTCTTGGCTCACGCAAAGCCGTAAAAAGACTCGGGGATTTACCACTAAGCCACTCAGTTCACAAAGGAAGCACTAAGCAAGACTGTACGCTGTGTCTCCGTGTCTCCGTGCCTCCGTGTTCAATTCCTTATTCGCCTACTCCAAATCTACAATTGTCCAGCCTGATCCGCCTTGCTCATTCGGGGCATCATACATCTTGCTGACAACCCGGTGGCCTTTGAGGTGATTGCGAATGGCCTCCCGAAGCGCACCAGTGCCCTTCCCGTGGAGAATCCTGAAATTCGTAAGGCCTGACAACATCGCATCGTCGACCAGCTTATCCACTTCGATCAGGGCTTCTTCGACCCGCATGCCCATAGCATTTAGCTCAAATCGCCCCTGACTCATGGGAATCAGCGTTGTTTTTCCTTGTTGTTTCTTGGGTTTGTTGGGCGGCTGAATCTTGAATAACTGCCCAAGGGGTACCGTTAACCTCAATTCTCCAAGCTCCACGACGCCGCGCTTCCCCTGTATCTCGACCAGCTTTCCATAGGAGTCATTGTCGCGTAATTTGACCCAGTCTCCAGCTGCTACCGACTCATCATATAAGATTTTGGGCGCTTCTTCTTCTTGCTTGGCTTTGGCTTTACCTTTCTTCGTCTTTTGATCCTGAATTTCTTCTTTAGGTTCTACCTTGGGAGCGGAAGCCTGAAGTTGTTGTCGCAGTTTTTGAGTTCGTTTTTTCTCGGCTTGCTTTTCCTTGATTTCCCTAATGGTATTTTCAATTCGCTTATTCGCCGCCTGAATCAGTTCGGCAGCTTCTTGCTTTGCCTTTCGCAGGGTTTCTTTCCGATTCCGTTCGGCATTTTTGTATTGTGTCTCGTTCTCCTTCAGGAGTTTGTTGAGGTGTTTTTGTTTGGTCTGATTCTCACTGGTCAACTGCTCCAGTCGCCGGTTTTTGCGTTCCAATTCCCGCAGTAATTGCTCTGAATCCAATTCTTCCTGCCCAATTTTCTCCTTCGCCTTTTTGAGAATGGTAGGGTGAACTCCTACGCGCTTAGCGATTTCAAAGGCATAGCTGCGCCCCGGAATCCCTTCCATCATTCGATAGGTAGGCTTGAGGCCTTCTGTATCAAACTGCATGGCGGCATTGGTAATGCCTTTGGTGATTTCTGCGTACTCTTTGAGGTTGCCATAATGAGTGGTGATAATCCCATAGGCACGCACGCGCACAAATCGCTCCAGAAAGGCTTCGGCAATTGCCCCGCCTAATTTGGGATCTGTTCCGGTTCCAAATTCATCAATCAAAAACAGGGAATTTTGATTCATACTATCTCCCATCACCCGCATTTGGTACAGGTGAGAAGTGTAGGTACTGAGGTCTCCTTCTATGGATTGTTCATCCCCAATATCGAGAAACAGGGAATCGAATATCCGAAAAACAGAACGCTCATCAACCGGGATCAAAAATCCGGATTGGAGCATGACTTGCAGCAAGCCGACTGTCTTGAGCGAAACGGATTTTCCACCGGCATTGGGTCCTGAAATCAAGGTGATCCGCCGTTTGTATTCCATCTTCAGTTCGAGGGGAATCACCTCGAATTTTTCCTGAAGCGACTTGAGCACCAGCAATGGATAATAAGCTTCCTGAATATGATGCACATCACCCTCTGCATCTATTTTGGGTAAATTTGCCTTAAGTTCTACTGCCAGGAGGGCTTTTGCTCGAATGATATCGAGCTGGATCATAATCTCCTGGAACAGTTTCAGCTCCGATGCTTCCGTACGGAGGCGAGCCGTGACTTCCTGGAGAATCCGGACGATCTCATTATGCTCTTTATAGCTGAGTTCCCGTAAGTGATTGTTGAGGGGTAGGGCAGCAGCGGGTTCGATGAATACAGTACCTCCGGATTGGGAAACATCTTGTACAAATCCCGGAACGCGACCTTTCGCATCTGCTCTTACGGGAATAACCAGTCTGTCATTTCGAAGGGTAATTTCCTTTTCTACACTCCAGTTATTTTGATTCGCGCGTCTGAGTTCCTTGTACAAAAGGGTTCGAAGTTCAGCAGAAGTCCGCTTTATGCCTTTCCGAATCGCCTGTAACTCGGGGGAAGCGTCGTCTCGGATATTACCGCTCAAATCGAGCACTTTTTCGATAGCTCTTATCCATTCCGGTCGTACCTGAGCAGGTTTGATCAGATCCTGCAAGTCAGGGTAATTCTCTTCGTGCTTGCGAAAATATTCATGTGCAGATTTGACGGCTTTCAGCCAGCCGAGCAAGCGCATCAATTCCTCTGCGCTGAGCCAGTTTCCTTTCAGTTCCAGCTTTTCAAATACAGAGTCAAGAGAAGGGAGTGCTGCATTGGGAAATGGGTCTCCATATTCCAGGATTTCTTTAAACTCAAATACCTGGCGCAGGGCCAGAGCAATGGCTTCTGGTTCCCGCATAGGGACGCAATTCGCAAAATAGGCCTTCGCTCCTTCACTCAAGGTCTTCCCGCTTACCCGGTCCAGGATGAGGTCAAATCCTAATTTTTGATATGTTAGTGGATTATAGCACTTCATTTCATCTTGCTCGGAAACCGGCACCTTCTTTCTCTTGTTTGCTGGGAGAGGGCTTTTTTACATCGATGTTTGGAGGGATTGTCGATGGGCCATTGCCATTATCCTGATCCTCATCTATTTGAGATTCATTATCCCGCATTTGATCATTGAGTTCCCGGATTACCCGTGCGTAAATCGTATCCAACATCACAGGATGATCCATGTAGTAGTCGTAGCTAAAAGCAAATGCCTTTTGTTCAATTCCTGCATTTTTCAGTACGGAAGCATACAGGATTTCTCGTTCTGTGACCTTGTTTTTGATAAAAGAATTATCACCATCGATCTTTGCTTTTGCGACATGTAAATTTTGCAACAAAAATACCATCGTATCAATGGGAAGAAGCTCTGACTCTTCCGATTTGCTACAAGCGCAGGCCAATAAGCCACAAACAATGAGGTATATTACGGGTTTCATAGGCAAAGCGTTTGCAAATATACGGGAATTTGGACGTTATGTATGCAAAGTACCTCCTCTTGATGCTTTTGTTGTGTGTGGGGGTTAAAAAAATGTCCGCTCAAAACTTTACGCCCAATTCTGGATTTGAGCAAATCACGCATTTGCCTGGTAATCACTCGCAATCCCGAATTCAAAGCGGTAATCTTACTTTAATTCGCTGATCCCCAAAAATGTCTCGTATCTTGATTGCAAAAGACCACCATGACCGCTTTGCGATTCCTCAAACTGAAGCTCCATATCTGCTTACTACTCATCTGCCTGGCACCGCTCTATTCTCTGTGCCAACCTCAGGAGAGTGTGCGACTCATGACCTTTAATATTCGCTACAACAATCCCGGTGATGGCTATAATGCCTGGCCGCATCGGGTAGAGATGGTCGAGAGCATGATTCGCTTTCACCAGGCTGATGTATTTGGCGTGCAGGAGGCATTGCACAGGCAAATAAAAGACCTGGAATCAGCTCTGCCTGAATATGAATGGGTAGGCGTGGGGCGCGACGATGCAGCTACCAAAGGAGAATATGCCGCCATCTTTTTTCGTCGGGGAAGATTTCAGTCCCTGGAGTCGGGAACTTTTTGGCTGTCTGAAAGTCCGGAAAAACCAGGTTTTGGCTGGGATGCGCATCACAACCGAATTGCGACCTGGAGTTTGTTCCGAGATAAATCCACCCAAAAAGAATTCTATTTACTCAATACCCATTTTGATCACCAGGGAGAAGTAGCCAGACGAGAAAGTGCGAAATTGGTGCTCCGTAAAATCGGAGAATTGCCTAACCCGAAATTGCCGGTCCTGCTCATGGGCGATTTCAACATGACAGTAGATTCGGAGCCCTACCGGATTTTGAC
>CAYGTH010000429.1:0-6564 GCA_964352745.1 uncultured Bacteroidia bacterium | reverse complement strand
CGAATAAGCAAACCGGCATCTTCTATACCGTCGCGGGCATATTGATCGCCTGGTTAGCTATCTCAAGTGGCTTGTCCCTGAGTGGTTTCCTCAGCAATTTTGAAGCCGTACCACCACGCCTGGTATTCCTTCTGTTTCCCCCGCTGGTCTCGATTCTCTTCCTGACGTTCTCCAAAGGATTCACCCGATTCCTGCAATTCGTCCCTCCTTCCTGGCTTATTTGGATTCAGAGTTTCCGCGTTGTAGTAGAAATTCTGCTCTGGCTGCTATTCATAGATAACCTCCTCCCCATTCAAATGACCTTTGAAGGTAGAAATTTTGATGTACTCGCAGGCCTGACCGCCCCCCTGTTTGCTTATATGTGCTTTGTAAAGGGGAGCTGGTCCAAACGAGTTGCCATTATCTGGAACATTGCCTGTCTTTTATTGCTCATTAACATCGTAGGAACAGCTATTTTATCTATCCCCTCCCCTTTTCGGGTATTTATGAATGAGCCCGCCAATACCATCGTAACCACCTGGCCGATTGTGTGGCTCCCCGCTTTCCTGGTTCCGATTGCGTATAGCATGCATTTCTTTTCTTTGCGGCAGTTGTTGCGGAGTTGAGCTATTCGTCAGGCCACTCGAGTGGCCTGACGAATAAACCAGCCCATTAGTCTTTTGATTTTTATATGTTGACCCTATGCAAGCACTCACTTTCCACGACATTCAGGACATTCGATATGAGTCCTGCCCCGATCCTGCGATTCTGGCGGATACAGATGTAATCGTCAAAGTTCAACACACAGCAATTTGCGGTTCTGATTTGCACGTGTACCACGGGCGAGAAAGTGGATTGGACGCGGGTACTGTGATGGGACATGAATTTGCAGGCGAAATCGTGGAGCGGGGAAAAGCGGTAAAAACCCTCCGAATCGGCGATCAAGTGGTGAGTCCCTTCACAACCAACTGCGGGAAGTGTTATTACTGTCAAATCGGCCTGACCTGTCGCTGCGAGCAGGGGCAGTTTTTTGGATGGGTAGAAAACGGACAGGGGTTACAGGGCGCGCAAGCGGAGTATGTGCGGGTCCCACTTGCAGAATCGAGTCTCGTTCGATTCAGTTCAGACATCCCGGCAGACCAGGCCCTCCTGACGGGCGATATCATGGCGACGGGCTATTTCTGTGCTGATCAGGCAGAAATCAAGCCGGAAGGCACCTATGCAGTATTGGGCTGCGGACCGGTAGGCCTGATGGCTATTTGGGGTGCCAAAGCCTGTGGTGCAGAACGGATTTTCGCAATTGATACGATTCCCGAACGGCTTGCCTGGGCAAAGGAATTGGGTGCTATTCCCATAGATTTTCAACAAACTCAACCCCTCGCAATCATCCGGGAAGCTACCCAAGGTCGCGGTGCTGATGCAATCATGGAGGCAGTCGGCAGCCCCCAAGCCGGTAAACTTGCTTATGACCTCGTAAGACCCGGAGGGATCATCTCTACTGTAGGTATGCATACGGCGGAGCACTTTTCTTTTTCGCCAGTAGATGCCTACAACAAAAACCTGACCTATAAAGTCGGTCGTTGTCCCGCACGCTTTTACATGGAAAAGCTCATGAGCAACATCCAAACAGAACAAATTGATCTTTCGCCGTTCCTATCCAAACGCATACCGCTTAGCCAGGGAGCGGATGCCTATGCCAGATTTGATCGAAAAGAGGCAGGTTATTTAAAAGTGATATTTGATCTGTAGACAGGAGAATCAGGTGTTATCAAAATCGAAGCCAGCGAAGGGAAATGGCAAAGGAGGAAATTATTTTGCAATCTGTAAAACCTTTACTTCCTTTCATATTCCTGTTTAATCTAAACCCGGCACAAAAATCGAGTGGGCAAAGCTTGGAACCAACTAAATGATTCCCCATGAATTACTATATTGTAAAAGGCCAGCTTTCTTTTTCCAACTGGCTCACCTAACCTTAATTGCTTAATTCCAGCCTTATGCGTAATCTTCACACACGTTTATTCCGAATTTTCTCCCACTTATTGGTCTACCTGATTGTATGTGCAGGCACCTCACCACTTATCGCCCAATCCTATGACCTGCTGATTAAAAACGGTCATGTGATCGATGCCAAAAACAGCATCAATGCAGTCAGAGATGTAGCCATAAAAGATGGAAAAATCGCACAAGTAGCAGCTAATATCCCGGTTTCTGATGCCAAAAAAGTGGTCGATGCAACCGGAATGTATGTTACCCCCGGCTTGATTGATCTGCATGCCCATGTATTTTGGGGAACAGAAGAAAATGCCTATCTCAGTAATAGTTACTCGGCATTGCCTCCTGATGGATTTACCTTTCGGGTGGGGGTTACTACCGTCGTCGATGCGGGCGATCCGGGTTGGCGTAATTTCGATCAGTTTCGCAGACAGACTGTCAATCACTCTAAAACACGGGTACTTTCTTTCCTCAACATCGTGGGTGCAGGGATGAAAGGGGGACATTTGGAACAGAACCCCAATGACATGGATCCCAAAATGACCGCCCTGGTTATTCAACAAAACCGGGATGTACTGATCGGCGTCAAACTGGCCCACTACAACGGCCACGAATGGGGTCCTGCTGAAAAGGCTACAGAAGCCGGACGCATGGCAGATGTACCGGTCATGATCGATTTTGGGGGTGCGACGCCTCACCTGGGACTGGACACTTTGTTATTGAAAGTTTTGCGGCCCGGCGATATTTTCACGCACTGCTTTGCCAATGTAAAGGGGCGAACTGCCATTGTAGATGAGGAACTCGGCAAAGTCCGTCCCTATGTCTGGGAAGCTCAAAAGCGCGGAATTGTATTCGACGTGGGTCATGGCGGCGGCAGTTTTGTTTGGGATCAGGCAGTTCCGGCTATGAAAGAGGGATTTGAACCCAATTCGATCAGTACCGATCTCCACACCGGTAGCATGAACGGCGGCATGAAAGACCAACTCAATGTAATGTCCAAATTCCTCAACCTCGGACTGTCACTAGAAAAAGTCATCGCAAAATCCACCTGGACACCCGCGCAGGCTATCAAACGCGAAGAACTCGGTAACCTCGACGTAGGCGCAGAAGCAGATGTTGCCGTTTTCAGCCTGCATAAGGGAGAATTTGGATTTGTAGATACCCGTCGTCAAACGCGAAAAGGCACGCAAAAACTCGAATGCGAACTTACTGTACGTGCCGGGCAGGTAGTGTTTGATCTCAACGGAATTTCGACTCCAGAATTTGGAAAATAATCCGCTTTGCCCTTCCGGCAAAACAGATACTTTGATCTCTATCCGGCACATGTTATCTTATTCATTCATTACCCGCTTCATGCTAATCCAAAACAATTATCTATCGCGTACAGGGCTGAGTGGATTTTGTTAGTTTACAAATGATCTGTGCCCGCACAAAATACTATTTAATGCCTATTGCAGGCGTATTCAATCTTATTCCATTTCAAACAAAACCAAACCTATGAATTCTTCAAAGACCCGTAGATCCTTTATGAAACGAGCTGGTGCTTTTCTGGCCGCATTAGGCGCAGGAGCAGCTACTGTAAAAGCAGCTGAAACAGAATCCAAAGCCACCAAGAAAGTAGTTGGCACCGTGCACAAAGATGATGAGGTACCGCTATTTTCAGGTGCTGTTGCCTATGGGAATCTCCTGTTTATCGCAGGAAAAGGCGCGCACTTCGATGGGGATATTTCTGACCATACCAAGCACGTGCTGGACACCATCGAAAAAGAACTGGTAAAACATGGTTCTTCTATGGACAAGGTCCTCAAGGTAAATGTATATCTCGCGGACCTCAATGACTACAAAGCCATGAATAAGGTCTATCGCGGAAGATTTGGCGATAAGCCTCCTGTGAGAACTACTGTAGCTACCTACGGTGGTGTTCCCGGCGATTCCCTCGTCGAAATTGATTGCATTGCAGCTTTGGACTAAGAGAGTTAAGCGTTAACAATTAGGAGTTGAGAGTCGGTTTGAGTCCATTCATAAATCGCACGTCCTAACTCGTAAATCATCAATCATAAATCCTCTTCCTTATGATAAGCAGAAGACAATTACTCAAACGCCTGCCGAGTTTCCCGATTTTAGGGGCCTTACTGGGCACGGGCGCCCTGAGCCTCACCGAGGCCGTTGCAAAAAATCCGGTTGGATTTCGCGATTTTTATAAAGAGCTGGGCTTGCGCACCTTCATCAATGCTGCGGGCACTTATACCGCTATGACAGGCTCTTTGATGGAGCCGGAGGCCGCTGCCGCCTGGCAATATGGCGTGCAGGGTTATGTCATCCTGGATGATATTCAGGATAAAGTAGGCGAACGGCTTTCCAAGCTCCTCAAATGTGAGGCCGCTACCATTACAGCTGGTGCTGCATCAGCCATGACACTCGGAACTGCAGGGGTACTTGCGGGAATGGATCAGAAAAAAGTCGCACAGATTCCCGACCTGACGGGTATGAAAAACGAAGTCATTCTTCAAAAATCGCATAATGTAGGCTATACCCATGCCATCCGGAATACCGGGGCTAAAATGGTCTATGTCGATAGCAAGAAAGAATTGCTCGATTCAATCAGTGACAAAACGGCGATGCTCATGTTCATCAATACGCATAACCTTGATGGGAAAGTGCAGGATGAAGAATTTATCAAAATCGGGAAAGAGCATGGTATCCCCACCTTCAATGACTGCGCCGCAGACGTACCGCCCAAAGAAAACCTCTGGAAGTACACCGAAATGGGCTTCGACCTGGTCTGCTTCTCGGGTGGAAAAGGCCTTAGAGGGCCTCAAAGTGCAGGTTTGCTACTCGGCAGAAAAGACCTGATTGCAGCTGCAAGGATGCATGCAGCGCCTCGTGGCAACACAGTAGGACGTGGCATGAAGGTGAATAAAGCGGAAATCCTGGCCATGATGGTTGCGGTAGAAGTATTCCTGACCAAGGATCACGCTGCGGAATGGAAACTCTGGGAAAGCCAGATTAAGTTGATCAGTGACAGTGCCAAACAAGTAGCAGGCGTTACGACTGAGATTCACGTTCCGCCTATTGCTAACCATGTGCCTTCTCTAAGGATTACCTGGGATGAGCAAAAAATCCCTATTACCCCTAACGAGATGCGGGAGAAACTGAGATACGGACACCCATCCATTGAAACGGTAGGCGGTGGAAAATCCGTGGATATTACCACCTGGATGATGCGGCCTGGGGAGGAGCAAATTGTAGCCGAACGGGTGCATGAAATCCTGAGTGAAGCCTAATCCATACTTGAACACACAGAAAGGGGCAAAGACAATGGTGCACATTTGTACTTCGTGGCTTTGCCCCTTTGCGTTCATTTCTCCAAATTGAGCAGCTTGAATCCTGAAAACCAATCTAAATATGAAACGAATCCTTTTTCCGCTGATAATTGCCCTGTTTTGCTGGGCCTGCGAATCTCCTGGACATGACAATGATTCCGACCACGGCCATTCTCATGATGCGCCTGCGGCCGAAATGCTCTACGAAGCCGGTCAGGAACCTGAACAAAAACTCAAAGACCTGGGCGTAGAACTCTACGAACCGATCAAACCCATTGCCAACTATGTAACCGCAGTCCGCACTGGCAATCAGGTATGGCTATCCGGCCATGGCCCGGTACAACCTGACGGGGAACTCGTCAGGGGGAAAGTTGGGATTGATCTTACCATCGAAGAAGGCCAGCAAGCGGCACGCTTTACAGCAGTTGCCCTGCTCACTTCCCTCAAAGCCGAAATCGGTGATCTCAACAAGGTCAAGCGTATCATCAAGGTGGGGGGCATGGTCAATTGTTCGACAGACTTTACCGAACAACCCCAGGTAGTCAATGGCTGCTCTGACCTTCTCGTGGCAGTTTTTGGAAAACGAGGCAAGCATACTCGTGCAGCTGTAGGGATGGGTTCTTTGCCGGGAAATATTCCAATTGAGATTGATATGGTCGTGGAAGTAGTGGAGTAAGAAGTGGAATTGAACGGAAAGGGGCAAAGAAGCAAAGGATTCTACGAATAATACCCTTTTTGAATTGAACGCAGAGACGGGGGGACGCAGAGAAAAACAATCGATCCGTCATGTTGAGCGCAGCGAAACACAGAGGAATGAGGATTGAACGCAGAGACGGGGAGGCGCGGAGGAAATACATGAGGCATCGGAGAATCCGCTTAGTGCTTCCTTGCTCCTCTGAGTGCCTGAGTGGTAAATCCGAGGACTTTCTCCGCACTTTGCGTGAGAAAAAGAGGATTGAACACAGAGGCACGGAGACACAGAGGATTCTTGGCAGTTTTGTATTCATTAGATCCTCGTAACTACTTAACAGTCTACTCCGGATTTCGGTCCGGCTAATCAGGCGGCTTCGCTTTGGCGAATAATGATTGGCGGACCGGAATCCGCCAATAGCCCATGTAGGGCTAAGTTGTTACAAATCCTCTATATTTGTGACTGTCCCAATACATCCTCTATGAATCGTATTTTCCTGCTGGCTTGTCTCTTAATGATCCTGGGTATCCCGGGTCAGTCGCAATCCCTTACTTCCTATGTTGATCCCTTTATTGGTAC
>CAYGTH010000428.1:5403-6564 GCA_964352745.1 uncultured Bacteroidia bacterium | reverse complement strand
AAAGTTAACTAGATACCAGATGTTAGTAGGGAGTATAGAGACTATATACCTACTAGCATCTTTTATCTAATATCTTATTACTAATTTATTGCGGGTTTCAGGTCGGGCAATGCCCGGTTTTAAACCCGCAATTCTTATCTTTACAGCTTGGATTCCCTTACCACATATACCCGTTCTCAACTATCTCTGCGCAATGGCCAGGATCGAGATGAAATCTGGGTAGCTTATGATGGACTGATTTATGATGTGAGTGAGAGCAGACATTGGAAAAATGGTGCGATGCCCGGTATTCACTACGGCCACTGGGCTGGGCAGGATCTCACGGATGAACTCCCGAACGCGCCGCATACGGAATCGGTTTTTCGCAGAATGAAAGTGGTGGGGAGATTAAAAAAGGGTTCAGACCACCTGTAGATCGGGGCCTGTTCCATTAGCAATGATCCCACCACGGGACTATCGAAATAGTACCTGCACCGGCTTAGCCATCAACCTCCCGGTCCACACCTTAAATTCATCAGCCAGGACATCTGGTTTGTTCTCATACACAGCCGTGAGCGTTGCTGGTAAGCTCTCCCCATACAGATCTGGCAAGCCGTTCCACTGAGCAGCAATCATATCAATTTCCAAAATCACGAATTCTCCGGGTGGAATCACCCAAAAATCCGGAAAATCTCCATTCCAAACTGCGGGCCTGCGTCGTGTGATCCGAATCGTACTCTCGGCTGTCTGCATCTGAAGGTACAAATTGAAATAGCCCCAACTGTTCCAATCCTTCCAGATCCGCTGTTCCCGGTTGGAAATGTTCCGAATCACCACATGAAAGCGAGGGTAGCGGTCAATCTGGATCAGACGCTCTCCTTGTGGATTGGATACCGGCACGACCAATTCGATAGAGAAATCGGGATTTGTCTGCGCCTGCACTTGTCCGGGGACAAAGGGAAGCAGGCAGCATACAGCCACACATAACAGGCGATACAGGACAGTAAATCGCATACGGGATTTTTTTTCAACAGGCCTTAGACTCTTTAATCGGCTAGGCGATCTGCTAGATTCAAACGAAAATAAGCAAGGGAAAAGTGAGAAGGAAATAAAAGGGGGAATACTGTCCGCAGATCGGGGTCTGCGGACAACGTTAGGGCAGTGGGTTGTTTCCCTTTGGAG
>CAYGTH010000428.1:0-5303 GCA_964352745.1 uncultured Bacteroidia bacterium | reverse complement strand
CCGCAGATCGGGGTCTGCGGACAACGTTAGGGCAGTGGGTTGTTTCCCTTTGGAGGGAAACGGGCCTGTGCAGGAAGGGTACTCTTCACCGCAGATCGGGGTCTGCGGACTACAAGGACAACGTTTAGCCTATTCCATAACGCAACACGTCGCCCCTATTAAAGGAGCGACGTGTTGCATTTGATGTACAATCTGAGTTATCCGTTCAACCGATTGCGAATATGCTGCGGTACACGATAGCCCATGATGGCTGCTTTGTCGATGTATTCGCGGGCAGATTTGTCATTTCCCATCCCGAGGTAGCAGTACCCGATATAATAATGGTAGTAAGGCCGGTCTTCAAAATGTTTTTTGCTGGCTTTAAAATATTTGATCGCCTGCTTATAGTCTCCAGCGTACATATAGCCCTGTCCGGCAAGCATGCGCGAATCCGCAGCATTGAGCGATTGGCTGGCAGCCATATACAGGCCTAAAGCAGACTCTGCATATTTGATGCAGGCATCATACTGCTCGAGGTTATAATAGGCCAGGGCAGTCCCATAATAGGCTTCGGGGTAGCTTCTGTGATACGAAAGCAAAGCCCGATACTGGTCAATTGCTGCCTGATATTGTCCCTCCAACTGATATACAGCTGCGAGATTTTGATGGGCAACTACTCCACGTGGATTCAATTCAAGTGAACGCTGAAAGAAAAAGATGGCGCTATCCATGACACCCTGTTCCCGATAGACAGAACCCAGATCATCCAAAGGATTCACAAAGTTTGCATCTTCAGCAATGGTGAGCCGCAGTAATTGCTTGGCCCTGGCCATCTGACCCATTTGCTGGGCCTGCTTGGCTTCCTGGTAAAGCAGACGAGCCCCTTCAGTGGCTGTTCCGCTATATTGTCCGTACGTAGAGAGAGATAGTGAGCAAGAAAGAAGAAGAAATGTGAAATATTTCATTATTAGAGGCTATATCCCGAAACTACGAAAGTATCAGCCGAGATATAGAAAAGGTTAGTAAACGGACAAAACAACGGGTTCATTTGTCATTCCCCCCTCCTTAATCGTAATTCGCAAATACGAAAATCTACTTCAGGCTTCTGCGTTTTACGAGGTAATCGGTCAGCACTTTATCATATGGCGTAGCGATATCCACCTCGATAAAATCAATTTTAAACTCATAGCATTTCTGCTTGAATTTTGCCTTGAAGTTCCGCATCATTTCCTGGTATTTATCCCGAATCTGGCTGGGATGAACTTCGAGTTTTTCGCCGGTCTCCAGGTCTTTGAGAATTACGGGTCGATTGGGAAAATCAAATTCCTCTTCCGTTTTTTTATCCAACAGGTGAAAGACTAATACCTCATGCTTTTCATGCCGCAGGTGCCGAAGCGCCTTAAACAAGCTATCAAGCGATGAGACATCATTGAACAGGTCTGTGATCAGTACCACAAAAGAACGTCTGTGGAATTTCATCGCCACCTCATGGAGGACTTTATCCGTTGCAGTTTTTCGGGTAAAATAATCCTTGCTGCCAGCGACTTCTTCCAGTTTTTTAAACATGGGCACCAACCACGAATATTTGGATTTGGCAGGTGCATAGAATCGAATTTCTTCATCAAAAAGGGTAAGACCGGCGGCATCCCGCTGACCGATCATCAGATACTGCAAGGCCGCAGCGAGGTAAGCACCATATTCCAATTTGGTCATCCCGGTTTGGGGATATCGCATCGAATCACTGGTATCCAACACTACCTGACAACGCAGGTTGGTTTCCTCTTCATACTTTTTGGTGAATAGCTTATCCGTTTTTCCATATACCTTCCAGTCTACATTGCGCGGCGACTCCCCTACGTTGTAAGGGCGATGCTCAGCAAATTCAACCGAAAACCCATGATAGGGGCTCTTGTGCATACCGGTGATAAAGCCTTCAACGATCGTTTTGGCCTTAATTTCGATATTTTTCAAGCGACCCACTACCAGCGGATCAAGGTATTTGATTGAGGATTTTGCCATAGAGTAATGTTACGGATCATTTCTATGATAAAAAAACGGATCTTCGATGAAGTAAGTTGCGAGGAAAATCAGGGGGACAACTTCACGATTTTTGTTGAGAATTGTGGCAAATCCGGAGCCCTTAGATGAACCATGTACATACCGGCAGGCAAAGAGCCTAGCGATATTCTTTGTATTCCCCGCTCATCCAAAAGTTCAAATACCTTCAGATTTCGACCCTGCAAATCCGAAATCGAAACCACTCCTCCCACTATTTCGCTTTGTATGTCGATATTCAGGAATCTTTGCACCGGGTTGGGGTACATCCGAATGGTAGCACTCAGGCTATCTGCCCACGCTCCGGTACGCTGGGGTCGCTCCTCAATCACAATGGGAGATACCTCCCGATAGGATTGGTGTACTTCTCCGGAATGAAGGTCTTTGACCCAGATCACGAGATCAACCTTTCCAAAATCATAATTCGGAAATTCTCTTATTCGGGGCATACCCATGCGCAGGGTATCTCCTTTGGTCCACATCTGCCTCACATACTGCCCGCCTGCATCTGGCAGCATGTCTGCAAGCACACCGTGAAGTAGCCCCGCTCCAAACGGGCTCTCCGGACCTGTATCAAAATCCGGGTCAACCAGTGCAAGAGATACCACCAATTCCTGCTCTGGAATATCCACCAACGCCTCCAAGGTAAAGGCGATACTGTCGGGTTGGGGGGTGGGAAGGAGGGATTCCACGTCCCGAATCGAAAAGACAGGAGAAACAAGTCCTCGCCGACTAATAAAGCCCCTCAACTGATCCAGTTCCCCACCAAATGGGCTACCATCCACAACAATGACATTAGAACGCGACAAACCATGGCTCAGCGTCAACCCGCTGGAAGGGTCAGGATGTACCTCGAATACAGGATCAAAATTGGGGAAGGGAGTATGATATTGAAAGAAGGAGGCATTGAGTGCTTCATTGCCCACTACAGAATATACCCCCTCTAAATCGGTTCTCCATATATTTCGATTTTCTACGGGTGCATTCGCGATGTATTCTACCAGGGGCTTTCGCTTCCGTGGGCCAACCCAGACACTATCTATGGCAATCCCCTCCTGTGTGGGGTTGGGTTGGATACTGGCAAATCCAATGCGCATAGCCAATGGGCCATCGGTTTGAGAAAAATCATCAAGGGCATGGCTCACGGTTTGCCAGTCAGGTATCAGCCCCGACCAGCCATTCCGGCGGGTATTTACTTCCGGAACGGCGATCACTGTCTCTGTGTCATACCAGTTGACGCCCGTGGGGACTCCTTTTTCTATCCTACCAAGTCGCTCCCAGCCCAAGCCATTATCAGTAGACACGTCAAAAAAGGCTCCATCAACTCCTTGAGGTGTATTCGAAAACATCTGTAAGGAAATCATAGGAGATTCCAGACTCTCTATGTCAAAGCATACCGAATACAAATAGGAATTTTCCAGCGGCCTGTAAATATTGTCCAAATTGGTAGCCCACACTTCGAGCCTATCCGCAGCATGATTGATGATATTCCCTTCTGGTATCCCATGCTCCCAACTCATAGGGCTTCCCTCATTTGCCCCTTCTGCGGTCCATCCACCGCCATCCCCTTCAAAACTTTCAAAGTAAGGGTCTTCTGGCGTCGCCGCGATCACCGATTTTATGGAAAAGGTATCTCGAAATTCCTGAATGCAAACATGTGCGTCTTCCCCCCGATCATCTGAAATTTTATATGCAAGCTCAAAAATACCCGCAGGCGGATTGCTCCATATAGCCTGAAAACGGCTGCCACACCCTACCTTTCCTTCGCAATCTCCTGAACCCGAAAAAGAAACTGAATTGTCCAGCCCATTTACATCAAGAGAAAAAGAGAATTTCGGACGGGTAATTTCTGTCAAAATCTCAACCTGAGTGGTGTCGATAAAGGCCAGAGGCTGCCCTTCACATATTCCCTGAATGTCTAAGGCGGACTCAGCATTAAATGACCTAAAGCGAAGCAACTTTGTAGAGATCACGCGTAAATCACAGAGTTGGTCCGGGTTAGGGTTGGGATTGGGAATCGTTACATACATCGAATAGTTTTCATTTCGATCCAGGCTACTGATATCCACATCAAATCTCAATCTGGTTGAAAAAAGTTGAAAGGATCTGATAATCGATGCTCCCTGACCAAGCGGCGGCACTATTTGCAGGCCACAATCTTGATAAGGCAAAAAGTTTGATCCCCGCAATTTCACTTGAACATCAGGGAGATGAGCCCCTTCAGGCAAGTCGGCGGCATTAATATAAAACGTTCTCAAGTTTTCATTGGGGCAAAAATCCAGACTTTCTTTTATCAGGTTGGGAGTTCCTCCGGCTTTTATTTTTAACTCACACTGATTTGTGGTATCCTGAATCGTCAACTGTAAAAAAGGGCAAAAGCGAAAAAATAAGAAACTCGAGCAATCATCTACATCGCAATCATAAGGGAAAGAAGGGGAAATCTGACAAGTGTCGCAGCCAACAGGCACATACTGGTAGGTAAAGTTTCCACTGCCCGTGCTTATCCGATCTACCCTCGTTCCACATACGTCTAATACCACCAAATCTCCTGCATCCGGGCCACTGGCTGTCAGCAACCCATCCCAATCGCCTGCTACTGTACCTCCTACTTGCGGCAAGGGTATTTTTTCCGTTGCATTTGAATAATTCTGATCGAATGAATCATACTTAAAGTCCACATCCAATGGGCCATTGATGTTGACTCTTCTCGACCGTGAGGTATAGCAACCTGTGCCAGTCAAGGCGAGGAAATACAAGCGATAATCTCCCCCATCAAAATTAGCAGAGCTAAAGGGTATGTTAGCTGAAACCGGAACCAGATCATCTTTATGCTCGATTTGAGTATCCCAGAAATACTCCAGATAGGATTCAGACCGGATATCGATCTCAGATTCATTTCCCTCACAAAGCTGTATGGGAGATCCTGAAAGCAAGGTTTGGGATTCGTCCATGATCAGCACACTAAATTGCTCAACCCCGAAAAAATCGACAAGAGCAAATTCCTCCCCTCGCGTTCCCTCAACCTCTGCCGAGCCTCCCCCCCCACTTGGCAAAGGCCGGGAAATCGGGTATGTATTCACCTGAGTATTGCCATTTTCCTTAACCATCAGTCCTTGAATTCGCAGTATATCCAAGCTCGCGTCCCCATTTACCTGAAATGATATGATAATTTTATAGTCGTCGGAATCAATGGAAACGGATTGGGGGGAAATGTCTCCACCGATAGCTTCCACATAATTGAAATTGGGTTCATGTCCTTCATCCAGGCC
>CAYGTH010000427.1:0-6567 GCA_964352745.1 uncultured Bacteroidia bacterium | reverse complement strand
TTTCCTTTTGAAGTCATGAACATCGCACCCGGAATCACAATCAGCCAGGCAGCGACTCGCGTTGGGCAACAATTAGAACGTTTGCATATCAGCACACTCGATGCCCAACTGGAGAAGCAACGCAACCAACCCAAAAGCCCGCACGGACTGGGCATGATGGTTACTGAGCGATCTCGCCGAACCGGAAAAGCCGGAACCCTATGGAACAGAGCAGACGTACTTGACAGCGACCAACAGGAAAAGGTCAATTTCACAAAAAAACACATCACTACTCTCCTTCATAAACTGGCAGGAAAAATTGACCAAAAGTACTATCCTCTTGAAATGAGTGATATTACGGGCAACCGGGAAAATGCCTGGATCGCCGTGATTCATGCTGATGGTAACGGTCTGGGTAAAAAAATCCAGGAGATGAAAGATAGTCGAAAGCTGGAGAATGCCCAGGGTGCTTTTCGCACATTGTCCCACAATCTCAATGCGGCAACCATCGCAGCAGCAGCTACTGCCTATCAAACCGCCATACTCCCCTCGACTCAGGAAGGCGAGAAACTCCCCATTCGACCTGTACTGCTTGGCGGAGACGACCTGACCCTGATTGTACGTGGCGATCTTGCTATCGAATTTACACATGTTTTCCTGGCAGCATTCGAGCGGGAAACACAGTCAGCGTTTAAAGCGTTTGAACAGCAATTTGGTATCCCAACTTTCTCTTCCGGACTTACTGCCTGCGCCGGTATTGCCTTTATCAAACCCAACTATCCCTTTCACTACGGAGTACGGCTGGCAGACGAACTCTGCAAATATGCTAAAAAGCAGGCAAGACAATTTGCAGCTGATGGCGGGTTGACTCCCTCCTGTTTATCCTTCCATAAAGTCCATTCCAGTTTTGTGGAAGACTACGAAACCATCATCGAACAGGAATATCGAGCAGGAGATACACACCTCAATTACGGGCCTTACTTTCTGAAGCAACAGGGCACTTATGCAAGTATCGAACAGCTCATAAAATGGTCGCGTACGCTAGCTGAAAAAGATGCTCCAAAAGGTCAAATCCGGTCGTGGCTTACAGAACTATCCCTTAACCCACAACGGGCAGCGCAACTGCTCAATCGAATTACCAGCATCACAACTGACCATTATGCCATGGAATTGGGACTGACGGATCCATTTACAGACCGAAGCCATGCATCGGATGAATCCCATTCCACTACTCATCTTTTTGAAGTTATGTCTTTAGCCAATTTAAGCTGATCTCATTATGAAATCTCTCACTTATACCATCCAATTCCATTCGTTTTGGCATGCAAGCTCCGGGCTGTCCGGTAGTACGTATGCGGCAACGCTGGTCAATAAATCCCGAAAAGGACTTCCCTTTATTCCCGGCAAAACCCTCAAAGGGCTCCTGCGGGAAGCCGCAGAAATTCTTCATGAGCTCGATCCACAAAAAGTGACGGCAGCTTTTATCACTGAGGTGTTTGGCGACAGAAGTCCAATAGAAAACCCTGATGCAAGAAGGCCTGCGGAAGAAAAAATCGAGGCAAACTATTCTCCAGGTACCTGCCATTTTAGTAGTGCCCATCTCTCACAGGCCCTTCAGCAACAAATCCAGGAAACACAAAAACCCCATCTGTACCAGGTATTGTCTTCTACCCGGATTAACAAGGATGGACTCGCCGAAAACAAAACCCTGCGAAGCCTGGAGGTCAGCGTACCGCTTACGCTTTTTGCGGAGATTGGCCAATTCCCCCAGGGAGATGACTACCGTCAGCAGATGAATTTCTGTATGCAGTGGACAAAAAGAATGGGCCTGAATCGCTCCCGGGGATTAGGCAGGTGTCAATTTCAGATTATTCCATAATTCTACTCTCATGAAACAATACATATATCGCTGTCGCTTGCTTTCAGATGTGGTAATCACCTCCCGTGCCGCGACGCAAGGCTTTAACGAATCACTCGATTACATTCCAGGCGCCAAGTTCCTGGGATTGGTTGCAGGACAATGCTATGACACAAAGCATCCACAGCAAACCCTGGATCTTTTTCACAACGGCAAGGTCCGGTTTGGAGATGCCCATCCCGTCATTGGGGGCGAAGCCAGTCTCCGAATCCCTTTTACCTGGATGCAGAAAAAAAAGGCTCCCATTACCGCCCCCATCTACCTGCAACACTTACTGACCGACGACAAACAAAGCAGTCAACTTGTCCCGATGAAAGTTGGTTTTGTCAGCCCCTCCTGGAAATATGTGAAGGTTGATCAAAATTTTTCCATTCGCTCAGCCTATAATCGCGAGCAGCGCAGGGCTATGGACACCCAAATGTTTGGATACTTCTCCCTGCCGGCTGGCTCTGAGTGGGAATTTGTCATTGAAGATGATACCGAAAGTTACGGAAAACTACTACGCGACACCTTGAAAGACATTTGTCAGATTGGACGCTCAAAATCAGCAGAGTACGGCCAGATCAAAATTGAGTTCAGGGGTGAGCGCGAGCCGAGCGCTAAGCAGTTGGGAACCGAGAAACTGCACCTCATTTATGCCGCCTCCAACCTGTGTTTTTACAATCAATATGGCCAAACGACAGCAACCCCCACTCCTGCTGATCTGAAATTACCAGACGGTTCGGTTATCCATTGGGATAAATCACAGATCCGAAGCCGTTTGTATCAGGTCTGGAATCAGCACAGGAAAAACCGGGATGCAGATCGGATAGTGGTACAAAAGGGGTCGGTGTTTGCGGTCGAACTTTCAGCCTCCATAACAGAAAGCCAGTATGCAAGCGGAATTGGCTATCATCGATCTGAAGGATTTGGGCGCGTCCTGATCAACCCGGTGCTGCTACACTCTGATAGCGAACAACTTCCGCACAGACTTGACAAAGTCAAGCTAAGCCTGCATCAGGAAAGCAAACCTGAGAAATTGTCCCCGGCCGATAGCATTGTCCTGCACTACCTGAACCGTCAGGATGAGTTGACCAGCTATGAATATGACCTCGAGGGGAAGGTCAATGATTTCATCAAAGGTCATCCGACCACTTTTACAGATATCACCTCCAGCCAATGGGGTACGATTGGCAATTACGCCCGCAACTCTGATGCTTATCCCCACCTTCACTATCTACTCTTCAACAAGGATATGGGTGCCCTGTACAAAGGGCAGGCAGAACCCTATTGGAGAGAGCGGAAACGCCGGGATATACTGGAACAATACATTGAAAAAGAAATCAGTGATTCAGAACGGGTATTCTTTGTTCTGAAGCTTTCAACCGAAATGGCCAAATCTAGCAATTAACACCATATGGATACCACACATATATACATCGCACACCTGGTTGTCGAGGCGGCTACGCCCCTTGCTGTCGGGTCAGGAGAGTCCAGCATGAACATTGATCGGATTGTCGCAACCGATGCGACCGGTCTTCCTTACATACCCGGCACCAGCCTGGCAGGCGTAATTCGTCATGAGCTGGACCCGGCAGACAAAAACGAATCCATTAAGGCCTTATTTGGATATCAACGGGATCAAAAAGAAATCCGGAACATTATCGAGACACAAGGCATACGGGAAGAGGATGTACTAACTGGTCAGGGTAGTCGCATACTCTTCAGTAGTGCAAACTTATTGGCGGAAGATGGCATCCGGGTGACTGAAGGCCTGCAAACGTACAACATGGCTACTGGCTATTACAGCTGGTTTCGGAAACTGCCCCGCAGAGACCATGTCAAAATTAACCATCGGGGTGTAGCAGAAGATAAGGCCAAATTTGACGAGCAGCTGGTATATAAGGGTGCCCGGTTTGCCTTTCGCATCGAACTGATGGGCACAGCTGCTGACAAGGCAACATTTGAGCATATCCTCAACATTCTCCACCAACCGATATTCCGAATAGGATCCGGAACCCGAAACGGATTTGGGAAACTCACTATTATCAGTTGTCAGCAAAAGTGTTTCGACCTTACTGCCCCTATCGATCTGGATGCCTACCTCCAACTCGGCAGCAGTCTCAATAGCGACGTCTCGGGCTGGTCCTCGTTTACCTTCACCGAAACTGTCCCTGTTGACTGGAAACGCTATCGACTCTCCCTGAGACCACAAGATTTCTTCCTATTCGGAGCCGGATTTGGCGACCGGGAGGCAGATCAGATTTCCAAGACTGAGCGTGTGATCGAATGGATTGACCAACAAGCCGTCATGGATGAGCAACAGGTGTATATCCTTATCCCTGCCACTTCGATCAAGGGCGCCCTCTCCCATCGGGTTGCGTATCACTATAACTTACAGTCCAAATCCCAAACCGGAATGTTTGCGCCAAGCGGTCCTATGAACCTTCCGCAGTTGGACATGGAGCAGGTAAAACAAACATTCAGCCAACCCGTGAATGCAGGAGCCCTTACCGCTTCTACCACCGAGCAGGAATGGGAGACCTACCGCCAGCAAATCGACCAATTAAATCTGGAGGACTTCCTCTCGACATCCAAAACCTGGGAGGAATATCAGGAAGGCCTCAGGCAAGCGACGGATACTTCAGAACCAGTAGGAGAGCAAAATCCTGCAGTCAAAGCCCTCTTTGGCTATGCCAAAAATGATGAAGAAGGCGCACGTGGACAGGTGATTATTTCGGATATGTTTCTGAACAAAGGTGCCAATTCATCTAAAACCTTTAATCACGTCGCCATAGACCGATTTACGGGCGGCTCCATCGATGGTGCCTTATTTGGCCAACAGGTTTCCACAAGCGAAGCATTTGTCCTGGACATATACGTGCATCAATCCGCACTGACTGATACCCGCATCCGGGAAGCCTTTGAAAAAAGTCTTCAAGACCTAAAAAACGGAGACCTCGCTCTGGGAGGCAGTTCCCCCAAAGGCCATGGAACTTTTATTGACAAAAGCCCTCTAACCCCCTCATGATATGAATTCTGCCTATAAAAAAATACAAATCGAAGACCTCGACGCGCTGAAACATTCATTCATCGGGTACTATTGGTATTCGGATCAACAAAAACCGGAATCCATTAAAGAGCAGCGTATTGACTCTTCCTGGTTTACCCAACTCCCCTTTGTGGTGGAAGCACATTTTTATGCACCGGCGGAGAAAGTCAGTGTTCAGGTGCGCTATCTCGATGGCACCTACCACGCTGCCCTGATTGACCTCAATATAGCAGATGGAACCCAGCGCAAAGAATCTCCATATATCGCGCATGATCTGCCAGGCCATGAATCCTATTATATGATTGAAGCCTGGGAGAGTATTCCCGACCCCTTGCTTGACGGCATGTCTGTCCTTCAACCCGCATGGGCTGCCTTCACTGGTTTTCGTTCCACTCTCAACTCCCAATGATTATGCCTATCCTAAAAGCTCCTTATAATTTTGTGCCCATCCACAAACAAGTTATCACTCCGCACTGGGCCTCACATGTCAGCCACGACCTCCCCTTCCACGACGCAGTGTCAGGTAGTATCGATATTAGTCTTGAAGCCCAGAGTCCGATCTTTGTCAAAGACGGCCTCGGACAACTGGAAGCAGAATCTTACTATCGGAATGGCATTCAGGAGAAAGCCTATGAATTCAGCCAATGGAAAGGAAAATACTTCATTCCCGGGACTTCCCTCAAAGGGATGTTTCGCAGCGTGCTGGAAATCCTCAGCCTGGGGAGTATGGCCAATAAAGTCAATGACCATCGATATGCCGTTCGGGATTTCTATAATAAAGAGATCTATAATCCTTCCCAATTATCACGTGAAGCGCAATGTGGCTGGTTGACCTTTAAAGACAACACCTACTTTCTCGAAGAATGTGGAAGGCCCTATAGAATTTCTCATAAGTCCTTGTCTAAAGAGTTTAACACAGACATTAGCTCTTATTTCCAGAATGATCTTGAAGACAAATCAGCTAAACTTAAATATGAAAATTATCCGGAAATAAAAGGCACTCACTATTTTACAATTGTTAAGAATGACTACAATCGCATCATTTGCGACTTCAACGATGAAGGAACAATCGAAGGAGAAATCGTATTTACAGGCCAACCCTCTAAAAGGATTCCCACGACAGGAAAAGGCAAGCATCTTGAATTTATTTTCCCAAAATCTTCTGAATCACCTACCCCAGTTAATGTAGAAGTAGTAAAAAACTTCCTTTTTGCCTATTACGATCATGATGTCAAAAAGCAATCTACTGACTGGAAATACTGGAAACCCATCTTGAATAATGGTGGGAAAGTTCCGGTTTTTTACAGAAAAGGGAAGCATGAACTTATTGACATGGGACTTTCGTTCCTATACAAGATCGCTTACAAATATTCGATCAAAGAAGCAATACATCACACTCAGCAAGAGCATAGTGGGGCTGATTTTTCAGAAACCATCTTTGGCCATATCGGAGATAATTCCCTCAAGGGACGGATACGTTTCGGGCATGCCTTTTCCAATAATGCTCAGCTTACCGGTGGGGAAATGCGGGAAGTGCTTTCCGGCCCAAAAGCCTCTTATTATCCCAACTATATCCGCCAATCCACAAATGCTAATGGCAAGGTCTCTGGCAATCACCAAACCTTTATGAATTCAACAG
>CAYGTH010000426.1:0-6579 GCA_964352745.1 uncultured Bacteroidia bacterium | reverse complement strand
TAACTCCCCAATCGTAATTCCCAAAATCCGTCCTATCTTGCCGCATGCTTTTTAACTCGCTCGCATTTGCGGTGTTTTTGCCAATCGTATTTGTACTGTACTGGGGGCTTTCCCGAAAAGCCTTGCGCTATCAGCATGCCGTACTTTTATTGGCGAGTTATTTCTTTTATGGGAGTTGGGACCCTCGATTTCTGGGGCTCATTATCCTCAGTTCGGTGGCGGACTATGTGATTGGGCTGCAACTCCACGAAGCTGAAAATCCCCAAATCAGAAAGCGATGGTTGCTCTTGAGTTTGGGCATCAACCTGGGGATTCTGGGCGTATTTAAATATTTCAACTTCTTTGCCGAATCCTTTGGGAGTTTGCTGGCCGAAATGGGCCTGCAAGCCTCTCCCTTCACACTCAATATCATCCTGCCCGTCGGGATTAGTTTTTATACATTTCAAACCCTGAGTTATACGATTGATATTTACCGAAAAAAACTGGAACCTACTCAGGACGCCCTGGCCTTTTTTACCTTTGTGGCCTTCTTCCCCCAACTGGTGGCGGGGCCAATCGAACGGGCCGCAAATTTATTACCTCAATTTGAAGCAAAACGAACTTTTTCCCGCGAGCAGGCAAGCTCAGGTTTGCAAATGATCCTTTGGGGCCTTGTCAAAAAAATTGTACTCGCCGATCACCTGGCGTTATATGTAGATCCGGTATTTGCAAATCCTGGTGATTTTACCGGGCCTGTATTTTTTCTGGCTACCCTGGCATTTGGGATTCAGATTTACTGTGATTTTTCCGGCTACTCTGATATTGCGATCGGGACAGCTCGCCTGTTTGGGTTTGACCTGATGATCAACTTCAAAACGCCCTATTTCTCGACTTCGATTCGGGAATTCTGGTCGAGATGGCACATTTCCTTGTCCACCTGGTTTCGGGACTATGTGTATATCGCACTAGGGGGAAATCGGAGCTCTGCGATGCGATGGCGAGCAAATATTCTCCTGACCTTTTTGCTCTCGGGCCTCTGGCATGGAGCCAATATTACCTTTGTGATTTGGGGCCTGATCCACGGATTGGTGTATCTGCTGGAACACAGCTGGAAGCGAATTCTGGGGATAAAAGGAGGCGCTATAGTTGGAGGACTCCTGACTTTTTTGGTGGTTAACCTTGCCTGGGTATTCTTTCGTGCCGATAGCCTGAGTAAAGCATGGCAGATGCTAGGGGGAATGGGGTATGGTTGGGGGAATGTTTCTGCTGCTTTGGTAGAGTGGGGGAGTCGGGCCTCAACGACGCTCCCGGCCTGGGGCCTGATAGGCTCTGTGGTGATTGCAGGAATTATCGAGTACCTACTTGGGGAGAAGGATATACCCGATCAATTGGCAAGCATATCCCGACCGGTTAGATGGGCGATTTATTACGCAATGCTTATTTGGTTGCTCCTGCTGGGATCATTTGAAGAGCCGCAAACATTTATCTATTTTCAATTCTGATGAAGGCATTTATCCGATCGCTGTGTTTGTTTCTGTTGCCGCTCCTGTTGCTGGCAGTAGCGATGCTGTGGGTATCGGTTCCTGCCGCTTTCAATTTTGCCAGAATTGAGCAGAGTTGCCGAAATGGGAACTGGCTCTACCATCGGATGTATGACAACCCCGCACCCATAGATGCCGCCTTTATCGGCTCATCCCGGACGATGTGTGCGGTGAATGATGGCCTTCTCTCAGGTTTGCTTTCTACCCAAATGCCCGAGCCTTTCGAAGTGGCGAATATGGGTTTTTGCAGGCTGGGTAGAAGTCTCCATTATGCTTTGGGCTCGACCCTCCTGACACAGAAACGACCTCGCTTGCTGATCGTAGAGGTACGAGAAAATGAAGAGCGATTCAGTCATCCCGATTTTCCGTATCTGGCAAGTGGATCAGAATTGATCTTTCCACATCTGTGGTTCAATACGAAATATCCTGAGCAAGTTAGCCAGGGCACGCAGCACAGACTTCGATACTGGCGAAACCAATTACTGGGAATCTCCCCGGATCCTGATACGACTCAAGTGGACCGGCGGTATAGTTTTTTGCCAACAGACCCTAAGTTGGCCACGCTGGCTGACGCAGGAAAAACCCCGGGTACCCGCCCTGTTCGTATTCAACCTCCTGCGCCCCCGGCCTCCTGGGGATATGCCATCAACCAGCAATACCCTCGTAGCTATCTGAATAGCATCGCCCGACTGGCGGCGGAGCAATCGGTTACGATTTGTTTTTTATACCTGCCGGGATTCAATTCAGCATCCGATCAATTGCCTCTGGAGCTGGATGTGTATCGATCCATCGGACCGGTCTGGATTCCTCCCGAACGTATTTTTCTGGAGGCAGGGAATTGGTCAGATGAACAGCACATGAACGGAAAAGGAGCCGATCAACTCAGCCGCTGGTTGGTAGATAAAATGCTCACACAAGTGAGGTAATTCCTTTATTGAATAAGTAGTTTTTGACTTGCCTGGCTTCCGTCCGGATGCCGTAACTGGACGAGGTATAGGCCAGGTGTAAGATGTTTGATTTCCTGATAATGGATTGACTTTCCCTGATTTAATAGAAACGAATGATTGCTCAGAATCCGACCGCGAATGTCCCGTATTTCGAGGGTGCATGTTGTGGAATGGTTCACCTGAATCTCAAATTTGACACGGTCTCGAGCTGGATTAGGAGCAATACGAAAGGAAGTAAGAACTAACTCGCCCTCCACCTCAGTAGATGGGGTATTGGTTTCTCCTTCTGTCAATTCAAGATGTTGATTCGCTCCCAGATTATAATAAGCATCCATGATCCCACTGGGCCAGTGAACAATCAGAGAATCGACTTTGCTGGATCTGTCCAGCCCGACCATTTCCCATCCTGAATTTTGAGCCAGGTAACTGGTGCCGCAATGGGTATATCGGATTTGGTGAATACCGTTTGCGTAGATTTCGATCAGGCTTCCTACAGCATCCCGGTTGCTTTGCACGCCGCGCAGGTGGATTTTGATCCAGGTGTTGGTGCTATTGGCATTATTTTGCCAGAAATGAAACCCATGCGGAATAATATTATGAACCGCCAATTCGGGATATCCGTCCCGATTCCAATCCCCGACTGCATTGGAATAGCTCAGTGCTGAATCTCCTGCAAATCCTGCATTAGTCGTTATCGAAAAAGTGCCGTTGCCTGTCTGAGTATACAGGTGGCTTGCCGGGTTATTGATAAAGGGATAATAGACAGCGGAGGAGTAAACATCCAAATCGGCATCATTGTCATAATCTAAAAAACTTACCCCCCAGCAGGTGCCATTGTGAGCCAGTCCCAAAGTTGCCGTTACATCGGTGAAGGTTTCATTCCCTTCATTGCGAAGGAGGATATTGCCTCCCAGTGGGCTGTTGGAAAAATAGAGATCCAGATCGCCATCATTGTCATAATCTCCGGCTGTGATGCCCATACCATCTACGATGCTATTTGCCCCTGAAGAAACGCTGATATCTGAAAAAGTGCCATCTCCATTGTTTTTGAGCAGGGTATTGCCGTGGAATTTATCCTGTGCGATATACAAGTCTGGATACAGGTCGCCATTGATGTCCACAAACATTACGGCAAGCGGCGCCTTTCCCGGATCAGCAGTACCCGTAGCCAGGGTTACATCTTCAAAGCTACCATTGCCAAGATTTCGGAGGAGATGATTATAGTAGATAAAACCCGGCTCGGTGCGATTTGTGAGGTAGATATCAACAAATCCATCCCGGTCATAATCTCCGATGCAAGCAGCATAGCTCGGCATACTATCTGCGGGAATTCCAGCTTCTGCTGTGATATCAGTGAAATTTAGGCCCCCGTCATTTCGGTATAGTTTATTGCCGGTTTTGTAGGCCGTAACAAACAAGTCCTGATCCCCATCATTGTCAAAATCTGTCCATAATAGTTGTTCGGCTGTTCCGGTATGGGGGACGAGCGTAGGAAAAATCTGCTGAAAAGTGGTGCCATTTACATTCCGAAAGAAGGCGAGTGAGTCCTGGTTTTGAGTGGAAAGAGAAAGGTCATCCCATCCATCGCCATCAAAGTCATGGAAGCTCACGCCGCCGCCAAAGGCATTATCGCCATAGGTGAAATTAATACCGACTGCGTTAGCATTATTTTGAAACTTTATCTGGGCATCTGCCGGGGGGGCGATTAATACCAGAATAAGGACGATCGGGATCAGTCGAGTGGAAATCTGCATCATAAAAAAGGATAGCATAGTGTGAGTGGAAGATAGGAAAAATATGCTAATCTCCCACTTACCTATTCAGGAATCAGCAGTTCCGCATTTGAGTGGAAATTTTAGTAAGGAAAATAAATAAGCCTTAAGAATAGGACTTTTAAGCATGATTTGAGTAAGAAAAGTACAATTTTCGGTATCCACTCAAAAAATTGAGGAACTCTTAAATATGTCCTTGTTTTCCTGGAAGCAGCCACTAGGTACTGTAATGTCCTCAGTCTCCGATTGCGTGATCTTCGATTAGATGATCTGGGTTTTTTCTATTCTCATGTGCTTTTGGAAGGTGCCAAAAGTACCCTCGCAGCCTAAGACAGCCCTGCAATCCAGCCCCCGCATCGAGGTGCGGGGCAGGCTCCCGACCACGAGGCTGCTGGGCCTGCCCACCTGGAGGTGATCTTCGATTGAAAATCATTTCTTCTGTCTTTCCCCTTTCTTCTTCCCTCTTTCCCACCCAGGCGGGTCGGCAATGCAGAGGCCATCGGGAAAAGGGGCGGCGTGTGCGGCTGGTATTGGCCTCTGCGCTTTTTGCCCTACTTTTTATAAAAAAGTAGGAATGAGATATAGAAGGAAAGCAGCCTGGGCATCCCGAGCGAGACTCACCATCCTCAACTTGTTGAGCGCATATAATTTTCGCCTAAAGCCAAGTTAAAAGAACTTTATTTAATACGAATAACTGTATTTTTCACCTATATACGAAACTACTATTCAGGAATGGCCTGAATAAAGGCTTCCAACGCCGCCGTCGCCTTTTTCGGGATTTGTTTGTTCTCCAGCCAGGCATGGACCTCTCCCCGGAAATTCATACCTAAGTAGGTTGCAGTAGCGGTAAAAGGATTGGAAAACCATTCCTGTAAATCATCGTGGCCGCTACAGGCAATCAGCATCATGTTTTTTCCTGCCAATTGATCCCCTAGGTCTTTTCGCTTATCCAATACATCAGTGATGCGGTCAAAGAAGGTCTTCATGACTGCGCTCATCGAATACCAATATACCGGCGTGGCAAAAATGAGGGTGTCGTACTGGATCAATTGCTCAAAGAGGGGGATGAAGTCATCCTCCTGATTTTGAAATGCATAGTCAAAATACCCAATCTCCAGGGTATTCAGGTCCGCAACGGGAATATGCGTACGTGCTGTTACCCAGTCAACGATTTGGCGGGTGTTGCCATCGCTGCGGGCAGATCCTAAAATGATGATGCTTTTGGAAGACATATGATAGCGGAAAAATATGCTACAAAATTGCGAAAATATGAGGACACATAAATCGTCCTCTATGAATAAGCGATCTTGATCCCCGCTCCAAAATTTGTTTCGTTGGAGATCGCTAGAAAAAGCGCGTAATTGATCCATATCCTCATCGCCCCCTCTGTATGCCTAAATCGATCTTATTTTTTCTCAAATTACTGAAATGGGTTGCCATTGTGGCCCTGGTTTTGGTTGTGCTCCTGTTTGTGGGGATAGAAATATTTGACCGGTACATTTCTACTGACAAAGGGACCCGATGGCTGTACGCCGATATTCCTTATGAAAACTGGACAATTGACGAAACTACCTCCGGAGTTCGGTACCTGACGATTGGGGATCCGAAAAAAAAAGCACTGGTACTGGTGCATGGCGCACCAGGTGGCGCACTTGACTGGAAGGGATTTGCTTCCCGGGCGGATGTGTACGACCACTATCGGCTCGTGATCGTAGAACGACCGGGATATGGGGGAACGAAACCGCGTGGGGCAGAGCGTTCTGTTGTAGATCAGGCTGCCCAAATCGTGGAAGTGCTGAAGGGCGAAACTCAGCCGGTTACGGTGCTTGGACATAGTTATGGTGGGCCAGTAGCCGTAGTGATGGGAGCCCTGGCCCCAGACAAGATAGATCGTGTGATAGGGGTTTCCGGGCAATATGACCCGGATAATGAAATCACTTTTTCGGTGTCTTATTTTGTGAATTTTTTTGTGTTTAAATATATCCTGCCCCGATGGCTGTGGGTTTCAAATGTGGAAAAACTCAGTCATCCGGATGCCTTGCGGGAGGCGCTTGATTTGTACTCCCGGGTAAAGGCCCCCGTTTTACTGATCCACGGAGATAAAGACACCCTGGTTCCCTATGAAAATTCTCCCTTTTTACAACGACACCTTACGGCTGACTCCACCTTATTTACCGTCGAAGGCGGCGACCACCCCCTCCACATGACCTGGACAAATGAACTGGTGGATCTGGTAATCGCTGACGCAGCCGAGCCTTTAATAGAGCAAAAACAGATTCTTCCTTAGTTCGACTTTCGCCAATTCAATTGTTCAACCCTACCGAGGATGTCCATGAGCCC
>CAYGTH010000425.1:0-6586 GCA_964352745.1 uncultured Bacteroidia bacterium | reverse complement strand
GGGATCAAAAGATCATAAGCAAAATCGTGAAGTTATTTTTTGATCATTACTAAACAACTTCTTTTGTAAAGTAAGCTTATGAACTTATTTTCACACTCTTCTCTTTTGTCTATAGGTGCGCTGTTCCTATTGCTTTCCTTGGGATTCTCCTGTGAAAAGACCAATCGTCCGCCGCCCCCCAACCTCATCCTCATCATGGCCGATGACCTCGGCTACGAGACGCTGGGGGTTAATGGAGGCACTTCCTACCAAACGCCGCGCCTGGACGCACTCGCAGCTGGCGGCATGCGCTTTACCAAATGCTTTTCTCAGCCGCTCTGCACCCCTTCCCGGGTCAAGATCATGACCGGGAAATACAATTTTCGGAATTATGTAGGCTTCGGCATTCTCGACCCCAATGAGAAGACGTTTGGACATTTGCTCCAGGATGCGGGTTATGCCACCTGTGTCGTAGGAAAGTGGCAGCTCTACGGAAATGCCCGCCAGCGGGAATTATTCAACCGAACAGGTGCCCTCCCAGATCAAGCTGGATTTAATCAATCTCTGCTATGGCAGGTACGGGAAAAATACGGCTCCCGATTCAAGCATCCCTGGGTAGAAGAAAATGGCGGGGAAGCACAAGAATTACGGGATGATTATGGCCCCGATGCCTACCTGCGCTATGCCGAGGATTTCATCAGTCAACATAAAGACACTTCCTTTTTTCTCTATTTCCCCATGGCTTTGGTCCACGACCCCTTCCAACCCTCTCCCGGCAGTGATGCATACGATGCATACACCGGAGAAGAAAAGCTCAATGACACCACCTACTTTCGGGAAAACATGGCCTATATGGATAAAGTTGTAGGACAACTTGTCGATCACCTCGATACAGAAGGCTTGCGGGAGAATACCCTGGTCCTGTTTGTGGGGGACAACGGAACAGACCGCGATGTAATTTCCTCGCAAGGAAGCAGACGCATTCGGGGCAATAAAGGATTTCCAACAGAGGACGGGAATCATGTCCCCATGATCGCCTCTCTTCCCGGTACAATAGCCGCAGGGCAGGTGAGTGAAAATTTGATAGATTTTTCAGACTTCCTCCCTACGCTAATGGAAGCTGCCGGAGTGCCTGTTCCGCAGGATTTTCATACAGACGGAGTGTCCTTTTTTCCGGGATTGAAAGGCAAACAAGGCGAAGTTAGAGAATGGTTGTTTTGCCACTATGCGCCGCAATGGGGGAAGTTTGAACCGCGCAGGTTTGTTCATAATTCCAAATGGAAACGCTACGAAAACGGCGAAATCTACCATACAGAAGTAGATTCAAGAGAAGAAAACCCGCTTCAACCCGAAACCCTGGATCCGGAAATACAAACCTTAATGGCAGAATACGCAGCAATTTTAGCTGAATTAAAGTAGCAACGCTATAGCCGGATTCCGATCCGGCAGCTGTAGGCGGACTCCGATCCGCCTACTAATCCTACTCCCAAAACCGATTACCCCATGCGCCCCCTTCAACTCCCATTCTTCCTGCTCACCTTATTCATGGCTTGCCAAACGCATCAGAAACCCGGTTCCGTTTCTCAGGCGCCCCGCCCCAACATAATTCTCATCCTGGTAGATGATATGGGCTGGTCCGATATCGGTTGTTATGGCGGGGAAGTGCTGACACCCAACCTCGACCGGATGGCAAAAGAAGGCATGCGGTTCACGCAGTTTTACAACAATGCCAAATGCACCACAACCCGGGCCTCGCTCGTAACTGGACTATATCCACGCAGGGATCGGAAAGACGCCGAACTCCTGCGAACCAATATGGTTACGATCGGCGAAGTCATGAAAACCGCAGGGTATCAAACGGCCTTATCGGGTAAATGGCACCTGGGACGGGATTCGATTCGACATCCGTTTCATCGGGGATTTGATGAATATTACGGCTTACTCGATGGGTGCTGCAATTTCTTCAATCCGGCACAGCAGGATCCGCCCTACAAAGGCAGTCGGGTTCGCTATTTTGCCCATAACCTGGAGCGCATCACCGAATTTCCCAAAGACTATTACACTACCGATGCCTTTACCGATCATGCGATTGACAACATCCGCACATTTGCCCAAAACGAGGATCCTTTTCTCCTCCACCTCTGCTATACCGCCCCTCACTACCCCATTCACGCGCTGCCAGAAGACATCGCCAAATACACCGGAAAGTTTCAGATGGGCTGGGACGAAATGCGCAAGCAACGGTATCAACGACAAATTGAAATGGGGTTGATTGACTCAGTGCGCTATCCTTTGAGCGAGTTTGATTCACGTGCCTATCCCTGGGAAGAGGCGAATCAGGAATTTGAAGACCTGCGCATGGCGGTCTATGCCGCGATGGTGGACCGGTTAGATCAAAACATGGGTCGATTGCTGGCCACGCTCAAAGAACTCGGAATTGATGACAATACCCTCATCCTGTTTATGTCTGACAACGGCGGTTGTGCAGAAGAACCTGGCGGCCGCGATCCGGAAGAACGAACTCCTGGCCCGGGAAATGATTATGTAGCGGTAGGCCCTGCCTGGGGATGGGCACAAAATGCGCCGTTTCGCCGCTATAAAGTATGGATGAATGAAGGGGGAATCAATACCCCAATGATTGCCTGGTGGCCGGGGAAAATTCCTGGGGGTCAGATTTCCGAAGAAGTCGGCCACATCATTGACATCATGCCGACCTTCGCAGAATTAGCCGGTGCTACTTATCCTTCGAATTTTAATGGCCAGGATATCCTCCCAACCGAGGGCCTCAGCATGGTTCCCCTCCTGGAAGGGAAAACGCGCATCGGACATGAAACCCTCTGCTGGGAATATGCTAAAAATCGCGCGGTCCGGCAGGGCGATTGGAAACTCGTATGGGACAAACTCATCCAAAATTGGGAGCTCTATGACTTGTCAACAGACCGGACAGAAACCCATAACCTTGCTGAAGCACAACCAGAAACCGTAAACACCCTTGCCGCCGTATGGTTTGCCTGGGCAGATGAAATGGGCGTTCCCTATCAGCAATAGATACTGAGATTTCAGGCAGCAGATCGGGGTCTGCGGCCAACAGCAACAGCCCCGGTTTCGACTTGTATCATTGTAAGAGGCCCCCTTTTTTCATTAAAAAATCAAGTGCAGAAAATCTGAGATTAGAGATTTTCGTAACTGCTTAGCAGCCTGCTATAGCCGGATTCCGATCCGGCTAATCATTGGCTTCGCTTTGGCGAATAGGATTGGCGGACCGGAATCCGCCAATAGCCCTTGCGGGGCTAAGTAGTTACAGATTTTCTTTTGTGGTGGTTTGATTTTCGGGTACTACCAAAAGTGGGATTTTACTATTGAAAACCTGAGCTGTTGTAATACTCTTTTTAAAAATGCTTTCAAAAAAGCCTTTCTCTCGCCTTATCATGCATATTAAATCAACCTTATTTTTATTAACGTAATCATTGATGCTTTCATTAACGCTATTGGACATAGGTATTTCACTATAAGTTGTTTCTACATCCTTAAGGTATAAATTATTTTTCTGTGGTGTGCCTTTACTTAAATCTGTATTGACATTAAGGATTGTCACTTTAGCATCATACATAAATGCCAGCTTTTGGAGTGGTGAAAGAATACTTGTAGAAGTTTCATTTAAGTCTGTAGCCAACACAATTTGTTTAAGAGGAATAAAAGAACAATGAGGGGGGACAACTAAAACTGGAACTTTCGCCATTTCCAATGCATCCGCAGCAACGCTTCCAAAGATGACTTTCTCTAACCCTGAAGCACCTTTACTCCCCATTACAATTAAGTTGATATCATGCTTTATTACTTCACTTTTAAATAAAGTAAGAATATGTTTTTCCTCTACTTTTGTCTGAATTGAAAGCCCTTTCTGAGTAATTTTTTCTCTGAATTTTCGTTTTGTAAAATTCATTTTTTGTTCAAGTTTCTTTACATAAGGCTGTTCGTCATCTGGAAAATTCCAATCGTAATCAATTTTCTTATGAATGCGATATACATGGTACAAATAAAGCTCACTTCTGAAGTTAGCAGCTATTTCTATTGCATAATTCAAGGCATTATCTGCAACAGGAGAAAAATCGGTTGGAACAAGGATTCTTTTCATCTTGTCTACTTTTTACATGATGAGTTGTTCAGAAAGGATTCTCAATTGATGTGAATTTACAATAGTTTTACTATCAAATAAAATAGCATAGCACATTTAATTCGTTGTTTTCCTTTTTTAATGACCGCCAACGGGGCTGTATCCGCGTATCAAACGACCTTGTTATGCATCAGCATTTTTGTTACATCAGGCCCCATGCGTATATTTAGCCCCACAAAGGACGTACCCTCTACCCTTCAACTATGCGACAACCGGAACCCATCTTTTCCATCCAATCCGAACACGGCGAAGGCCCGGTTTGGGACCCCATTCACCAGCAACTCTACTGGGTGGATTTGTTGAAAGGACTGTATAACAAAGTCAACTATCCTGACAATGGATTTACTGAGACGCATAGCATCAGACAGGCTTTGGGCGTAATGGCATTGCGTGAACAAGGCGGGGTCGTCATGGCTACGCGTGACGGATTTGGGTTTTACGATGAAATAAGCAAGGAATTCACCCTGATCGAAGGCTCTCCTGAGCAGCATAATGCAGAAGTCCGGTTCAATGATGGAGCGGTTGATCCCCACGGCCGATTCTTTGCCGGCACTATGCAATGGGAGGGAAAACCGGCCCTCGGCAAACTCTTCCGCCTCGATCCGGATCAACGAATTTCACAATGGGAACAGGATATTTTCATTACCAATGGCATGGGCTGGAGTCCCGATCAACAGACCTATTACATGATCGACACCTTCGCCCCTAAAGTATATGCCTACGACTACGAGGGAGCAACCGGAGATATTCACAACCGGCGCGACTTCATCGTTTTTGACGAAGGACGCTGCCCTGATGGCATGGCAGTAGATAGCGAAGGCGGCTTTTGGATTGCCATGTGGGCTGAAGGTAAGATCATTCACCTGGATCCAAACGGAACTCAAATCGAGGAATTCCTGCTACCTGTTACCCATCCCACGAGCTGCTGTTTTGGGGGTCCTGACCTCAAAACGCTGTTTATCACAACTTCACAATTCCCACTGAGTGAATCCGAAAAGGCTGCACAGCCCCTCGCAGGTCGTATGTTTGTACTCGAAACAGATACGGTTGGGCAAATTGAGCCTCGATTTAACGGCTAAGTCAGTGCTTCCGGAAAAGGAATTCCCGTTTCCAGACTCAGTTTTGTTAAGGCAGGTAAGATCGTCGGGTACAGCAGGACTCCGTCCTCAAGCTGTTCCTTTCGTAATCGAATCGCACGCTCCCCCGGCATTCGGACAGGCTTATCTGCCGCTATCGGCGGCGTAGCCCGGCACTTTTCTCCCAGGAATGCCATTTCCCGTGAGAACACCTCCGCTCCTCCAAATGCAGCGGGATTCAATAGCTGCAGAAAAACAGCAGCGCCCCATCCTGTCGGATGGTCCATTCGCCCAAATCCCCCCAGGCCACTGGTCAGGGCTTCCAACAAAATCCCCAGTGCAAATCCCTTATATCCTAAGTCCATTCCCCCCAAAGGCAATACCGTAGCAGCAGGTTCGGCAGCAAAGGCCGCTGGGTCATCTGTTGGATTTCCGTCTGGATCGAGCAACCATTCGCCCGCAAGTTTTTTCCCTTCCTTATGGCTCCGCATCACCAGCCCGTTGGCTGTAGTGGACGAACTCACGTCTATCAAAATGGGATCGCCGGAAGTAGGAATCCCCGCTGCAATCGGATTTGGCGTATATACCGCCTCTTTCCCACCAAAGGGAGCTACCGAGCGATTCGCAGGATCAGAACTACTGAGCAGGATCATGAATCCGCTTGCAGTAGCTTTTTCGAGAAAAGCCGCAAGGCAGGCAATGTGATGGCTACGCCGAATTACCAGGGTCATCACCGGATGTTTGTCCATTCTGCTAATGCAGGTATCAATCGCCTGATGAACCAACCAGGGGCCCGGCAGATAATTCCCATCCCATGTCAGGGCACTTCCTTGATCCTGCACAACTTCCGGTTCTCCGGATATTCGCATATTGCCCGCCTTCAATTCTTTCAGGTAGGGGCCCAACAATTGCAGGCCATGGGTGCTATGCCCCATCAGGTCTGCAGCCGTCAACGTTTCCGCGACAATTCGAGATCGATCCGGCGCAAGACCTATACTGGTTAATAGTTGAGAAGCAAAATCTATCAGGGATTCAGCAGAATAACGCGGTTGGGATTCCAAAATCGGGTTCATATCAGGAGGGTTTTTCTGGGATGGAACTAAAATTAGCAGAATAATTGATCATTTTCTCCAATAAACAGGCAAAATAGCAGATAGCGGTAGGTTTTTTGTACCTTATCGAAGCGAATAAAAACTACTTGGAATTTTCTAACAGGTACAATAATTTGACCTGTCAGACTATTTACTTAAGGCCTAATCCTCCTTCTCCTATGCCAAAACTCATTATTCCGGGACAACGCGAAGTGGTAGCTGCGGAACAACAAGCTGACATCGGTCGCTTTCTGTCTGTTACGGTA
>CAYGTH010000424.1:3897-6602 GCA_964352745.1 uncultured Bacteroidia bacterium | reverse complement strand
GGATAAATTTATCTATGCTTTGGGTGCCTCTGTGATCTAAATACTCCATACTTAAATCTGCCCATCTACTTAGAACTACCAGGTTCTTTGTTTGAAAAATTCATCCAGCTGTGCGCGCGTCATTTTGATTTTTGTGGGGTTTTCCTCGATCCAGGACAGGAATTCCTGCCGGATTTCATCCTTCCAACTGCCATCGATCTCGCCCGAAGTGTATCGTTTTTCCCGTAAGCACAAGTGGCCAAATTCATCTTTCAGAGCAATAAATTCCCCTTTCAACACAACTTCCTCCGCCAGATGGGGTGGAATGAACATTACCCCTTCTCGTTTGGCCAGAACGACATCACCTGGCAGTACGGTAACTTCTCCAATTCGAATGGGAACATTAATGCCAGTTAGCATCATTTCCATCTGATAAGAAGGGTGCCAACCCTTCACAAAAGCGTTGAATCCTTCAATTTTTTCGAGGCCTTCGAGGTCGCGCAAAGTTCCATTGAAGATGACGCCATTTTTTGATTTTGTATAGATGGAAGTGCCCAGATTATCTCCGATAATAGGCCCTTCGTTTATTTTTCCGTAGGAGTCCGCCACATACAAATCGCCATCAACGAGCAAATCAATTGGCCAGTTGACCATGTCGCCGATAAAGCCTTCTTCCGTACCTTTTTTTTCAAGAACATCCCGGACTGCGGCTCTTCTGGGCATATATTGTGCCGTCAATGCTCGTCCGGTCATAGGCTGATGGGGATGGATAATCGTCCAATCTCCAGCAAACTGATTTTTATAATTGTTGTTCCTTAATACAGCCCAGGCCTCTTCCAGAGATATGGCTTTCATCCGCTCAAGGATATCATCTGAAACCATGGGTCGACCATCTTCATAGCGCTCTCCCTGCCAATCAGGGGTGAGGGAAATAATGTTGTCCCTGCTCATGGTTAATGACTGGGAAAACAGAGGGCTCTGCCCGCCAATCAGGCAGGCAATAACCAGTGAAATTTTGTAAAAGGGTTTCATGATAAATCCAATATTTTGGGTACTGTTTTTTTTACGTAAAACATCAGCATTAATATAAGGAAAATCCATGAATTTTTCTTACATTTTGGTAATGTAAAATGCTAATAATCAAGCTTATGAACGATCTGGCGTCTATTAGCTGTCGACTGACAGCAATGTGTCTTTTTCTGCTGATTTCTACACGTTTTTTGTTCAGTCAGCTTCCTGCTGGATCAGCGTCTTTTTTGGAAATGAAAACCATCCAATTGTCAGTGCAAAGTCCGCCTCCGGAATGGGCGTTATGGGAGCGGCATTTGATCTCCGCATTGTACCCTGCGGCGCTGGAATTTGTTCATAAATATACCCGCCCGGATGGCACCCTGATTTGGCGCGAGGAATGGCCCGGAATGGATGGCTCAGATGACGGATATGAGAGCTTTTACAATTTTTCTCTGTACAGTGCGCTGGGGGGCCCCATGACCCTGGATACATTAGCCCGGCATTTGTGGAAAGGAGTGACCCGGCAGTTTACCGCATATGGCCAGGTCCATGACGAATTTGATGCAGGCTATGACTGGATGCATCATGGAGAATCCTATACCTATTTTTACTTTTTTGGCCTTACTGACCCGACCCATCAGGAATTTAAAAATCGGGCACTTAAATTTGCAGCCTTATACAGTGATCCGGCATTTGGCAATTATGATCCTAAATTGAAATTGATTCGCTCGCCCCTCACAGGGAGTCAGGGGCCGAGGTTCATTAATACGGCTGAGGATTGGGTCACCCACCGGCCCATCCTTGCCAATTACCTGTTGCCCTATGAAGATATTCCCGGTATTGAATCCAGCGCTGCCTGGAATGATGATGATAAATTCCCCCTTATTCTCAATGCACTGAATGAGCGAATGATGAAGGGAGACGTTCCCCTGAATCTGGCTGCTACCAGTATGATGACCAATGCTTACCTCTATACCGGGGATGAGCAGTATAAAACCTGGGTAGAAGACTATACCCGTACCTGGATGGATAGGGTCAGGGACAATGACGGTTTTTTGCCGGACAACGTTGGGCTTAGCGGAAAAGTGGGGGAACATATGGGCGGCAAAAAATGGGGCGGATACTATGGCTGGCGCTGGCCACATGGATTGCTCAATCAGATGGAAGCAACCGTCATTGGGGGTAGCAATGCCTATCTGGTCAGTGGGGATAGTTCTTATCTGGATCTCCCCAAAGCCGTAATTCGGCTTGTAGAAGATCAGGCGAAAGAAGAAAATGGCCAACTGAAAGTGCCGTACCGGTATGGCGATGAAGGCTGGTGGGATTACCGTCCGATGAAACCCAAATATCCCTCGCACTTGTGGTTTGTTTCCCGTAAACAGGAAGATTGGGTACGGGCAAAACGCCTGACGGATCCGAACAAGTGGAATCAAACCGTTTACCAGAAAGGAAAAGGAGACTCGGAAAATACTGCGTCCTGGATGGGGTTTTTGGAAGGAGAAAACCCTGATTTTCCAGTGGAGATCCTAAAAGCTAATTATGCGGAAGTGCAGCGCAGACTACAGGAGCTCCGGGAAGACAACAGCCTGCCTGATGACCAGGACGTGCATCACTTCTTTCAGCGAAATCCGGTGGTGCTCGAAGGACTGGTGCAACTCATGCTGGGGGCACCCAATCATATTTATCATGGCGGCCTGCTGCATACCAGCGTACGT
>CAYGTH010000424.1:0-3887 GCA_964352745.1 uncultured Bacteroidia bacterium | reverse complement strand
CCGGCGACCTGGAATTCCCGCAGACGTAGCGGCATTGGTAGAGCGAATTACCTCTCAAAGCATTACCCTCAAGCTGGTGAACCTGCATCCGACTGAATCGAGAAAAGTGATCGTGCAGGGAGGTATGTTTGGGGAACATCAGATCGAACGAGTACGACAGGTGATTCACTATCCGTATCAGTTTTATACCATTAATCACCCCTATTTTGAAGTCCAACTGGGCCCCGGTGCTACCGGGCAGTTGGAACTGGATATCCGTAGATTTGCTAATACGCCCACTTATCGGTTCCCCTGGCATCCGGTAGAAAAATAGTTCCGGGCTTTATTTTGATCGTATTATCTAACCTTAATCTAATCAATTATGTCTGACAGAAGAACATTTCTCAAATCCCTTGCTGCCCTGACGACTGGGATGATGGTTCCCTATGACCAGGTAAAAGGCGCTTTCTTTGCACCTAGAGACCGCTTCGGCGAGATTTTGCCTTTGCGTGCTTTGGGGAATACGGGTATAAAAGTAACCATGCTGGGACTAGGCGGTGCGCATGTGGGGAAATCTGAAGAAAAAGTCTCCCAGGAATTGATCGAAACGGCCATGGAAGGGGGAATTCGGTTTTTCGATAATGCCGAATCATACAGCCGGGGAGGATCTGAAATAAAATATGGCAAATACCTGGTTCCGAAATACCGGGATGTTGCTTTTATCATGACCAAATCTACTGCAAAAGATGGCAAAACAGCCCAGGAACATCTGGAAGCTTCCCTGCGACGAATGAAAACCGACTATGTAGATTTATGGCAAATCCATTCCATTAGGAGCCCGGAGGATGTGGACAGCCGAATTGAGGAAGGCGTGTTGGAGGTAGCACGAAAAGCCAAAGAAAGCGGAAAAGCGCGATTTATTGGTTTCACGGGACACACCGATTTTCATGCTCACCAACGGATGTTGGAAAAAACCGATATCCTGGAAACCTGCCAAATGCCCATCAACTGCTTTGATCCCAGTTACAAAAGTTTTATCAAAAACGTTATGCCCACCCTGGTCGAACGGAATATGGGAATTCTGGCCATGAAAACGCTTTCTAATGGAGGTTTTTTCGGGGGAACCCGCCATTTCGAAGGGGGTAAAAACCCCAAAATTGTTCCGGAGGTAGCTACTATTCAGGAAGCGCTCCATTTCGTTTGGTCGCTACCGGTGAGTGTCCTCATTACGGGCCCGGATCATGCAGATATGCTCCGGGAAAAAATCGATCTGGCTAAATCATTTAAAAAAATGAGTGAAGCGGACCGTACGGCTTTGGTTGAGCGGGTAGGGAGTGCTGGTTTTGACGGGACAAAGGTTGAGTTCTATAAAGCCTGATCGAGCAAATCCGAACTATATGAAACAATTGCTCACGACCTGCTTCCAGTTGATTTGCCTGGCCGCTTTTCCGATACAGTTGGATGCGCAGGAAATCCCTCGATATGAGACCGCCAGAGAGGGGCGGGTATTTCAGGTATTTCAATTTCCGCATGACCAAATGCCGCGTATCGATGGGCAGGCCGAAGATTGGGATATTGTACCGGAGTCCTATGAATATGGAACTGATCTGCTGAATGATACAGAAGATGGCCATGGCACAAAGATTGATCCCAAAGATCTCGATGTCAAGGTGACAGTAGGCTGGGTCAAGGGACTTAATCGCTTATATTTTTTGTACGAAGCGTACGACGATTATTGGGATTTTGGTCGATTCAATCCAGATGGGTACCTCAACGATATCTTTGAAGTTGTGGTAGATGGAGACCTTTCCGGGGGTCCGTTTATCTATAATCCCATGTATCCGAAAGAAGACCTGAAGTGGGACAGCAATTCGCCTGCTTACCTCGAAAATCATTTTACTTTCAGCGGAGTCCATGCACAGAATTACCACATCTACACGCCGCCTGTGAATAATGCCTGGGTATTGGTCTGGGGCAATCAGCATTGGATCGCAGAATTTCCTTATGCCAACTATGCCTATAATTATGATTTCCAACCTGGTGAAAGTGGAAAACTGGTCTTCGAATGCTGGATTACCCCTTATGATTACGCGCCATATGAGGGCCCGGCGAATGCAGTTGAATCTCAATTAGAAGAAAACAAAATAATCGGCCTTTCCTGGTCCATCCTTGACTTTGATGGAGCGGAGCGGGAAGGGCACATCAACCTTGCACATGATACACGTATGGTCAAGAATGCCTCTTATCTGTGTGCTTTTCAATTAAATCCCTTAGAGAAACCGCTCCTCAAGCCTATCGAAGCAGCCTGGTCTTTTCAGGTGGTGGATATGGATCGGGGAATGGTAGCGTTTCACGATGAATCAGTTGGTGAGATTAATAGCTGGAAATGGGATTTTGGGGATGGCAACACTTCTGACGAGCAACATCCGACCCATCTCTTTACTCAAAAAGGGGTACGTAAGGTGGTTACCCTTGAGGTAAGTGGGCCTGCGGGAACTTCCAAAAGAACCCGATACTGGGAAGTGATGATAAAATAGAATTTCGGGTTTTCCATAGATGAATTATACATGAAAACATTAACCTTTCTGCTTTTACTGATTTCCTGGAATATCTCCGTGGGGAAACTCTGGTTACCATCGATCTTGTCTGATGGCATGGTCCTGCAAAGAGAATCAACCGCTACTATCTGGGGATGGTCAACAGATTCGTACAGCAATGAAGTCATTACGGTTTCCGGTTCATGGGCTGCTTCCCGCTATGAAATAAAATCTGACCAGGGGAAATGGTCGGTTGAAATTCCCACGCCTGCGGCGGGCGGGCCCTACACACTGACCATCGAAGGCCATGAAACAATCACGCTGAAAAATGTGATGATAGGAGAAGTCTGGATTTGCTCTGGACAATCTAATATGGAGTGGACTCCCTTACAAGGCCTCTTGCAGGCAGAGGAAGAAATCGTACAAGCGAACCATCCCGACATCCGATTCTTTTTTCTTCCCAAACATAAAGCCTCCGCACCTCAGGATGATACGCCAGGTTATTGGGCACCTTGTTCACCTGAAACGATGAGGAATTTTAGTTCGGTAGCCTATTTTTTTGGTAGAAAGCTGCATGAGGAACTTGATATCCCGATTGGCTTGGTCAATACAAGTTGGGGAGGCACTCCCATCGAGACCTGGATGAGGCGGGAATTGATCGAAGGAGATTCGGCATTCAAAGCCGGATCAGCAAAGATTAGCAGATACGATATGTGGCCAAAAGATGCCGGGCTTACCTATAATTCGATGATCCATCCCTTGCTTCAGTTTGATATCGCAGGCGTAATTTGGTATCAGGGAGAATCCAACCGCCCCAATGCGATTGAATATTATCGACTATTTCCCTTGTTAATCGAGTCCTGGCGTGAGGCATGGGCAAAGTCTTTCCCCTTTTATTTTGTGCAAATTGCGCCTTACAAGTATGATGCAGATAACCGATTTGATGCTGCGCTGGTTCGGGACGCTCAACTCCACACTCTTCAGACCACTTCTAATACCGGGATGGCAGTTACCCATGATATTGGCGACCTCGAAAATATCCATCCCCACAATAAACAGGAAGTGGGCAGAAGACTTGCCTTGTGGGCACTCGCAAAAACCTATGGACGCAAAGACCTCGTTTATAGCGGCCCCCTGTTCTCTTCGATGGAGATCAATCAAGGTCAGGCAAAAATTCATTTCCAATATGCTGAAAAAGGCTTGGTACAAAAAGGAGAGGTCCTCCGTGAATTTGAAATTGCCGGATCAGATCGGATATTTTATCCTGCGGAAGCCCGGATAGAAGGAGATAGGGTAGGGGTATCAAGTTCCAGGGTATCAAAACCGGTGGCGGTCAGGTTTGCTTTTTCCAATACAGCGCTACCCAATTTG
>CAYGTH010000423.1:2227-6622 GCA_964352745.1 uncultured Bacteroidia bacterium | reverse complement strand
ACACTACCAGACAAAATTTTTCTTGCTTGTTTTTTTGACGGGATTTACAAGATTAACAGGATATGAATAGCCTGATGTATAGCATTTTGATCCTGTTGATCCTGTCTGGAAATAAAATTTTTGGCAGGAAATGTCTAGTAGTATGCAGCAGGAAATTACTCTCCCCGCATTTCCCGATACAATACCTCATGCAGGGCCGGCCGAAATCCCAGAGAGTAGAGCTTCGTATTCCCACGAGTGGGATGCACACGATTGGAGAAAAAGACAATCAATAAGTCATGCTCAGGGTCCGCCCAGACGAAGGTGCCGGTATAGCCAGAATGACCAAAACCTTCAGGACTGGCAGAAGGCGCGATAAAATTACTGGTTTCTTTCTTCGTTTTTTCGTTTTATCTGAACTAATTTCTCAGCATCAGCTAAATCCTGAAGTCTACCTGCAATTTGCTTTGCTAATACCAAATCATTCAGTCCCAAAAAATTCACGATAGCTCCATCAAGTTTTGACTGAACTTTGTTTTTATAACAAGCTTCGAATTCAAGACCTTCGATATCGACCATTAAGTCAATACGATAGGGTTCGTATCCGTTTAACAATTCGATAAACTCTTTGAAATCCTTGTTCAGTTCCATAGAATCTGTTGATTACCTCTTCCCTTTGGCGTTCTAACTCCTGCATTCTTTGATGATAACTCAATGTGGTCCAATAAAGGATATTCCCTTCATCTTCTTTCTTTTCTACTATTCTAATTACCTTTTCCATGAATGCTGGATTGTTCGACGAGATTTATCCACTGTATGACAGTCGATTCCATTTTATTAAAAATACGAAATTTAGATGATAATGGACAATTATCCTTCTATTCTCCCCGCATTTCCCGATACAATACCTCATGCAGGGCCGGCCGAAATCCCAGGGAGTAGAGCTTTGTATTCCCCCGAGTCGGATGCACCCGATTGGAGAAAAAAACTATCAGCAAATCATGTTCAGGATCCGCCCAAACGAAGGTGCCCGTATAGCCGGAGTGTCCAAAACTTGCAGGGCTGGCAGAAGGCGCAATATAGCCGCGTTCGGGTTTTTCAAGTAGCGGTTTGTCAAACCCCAGCCCCCGACGATTGCCATCTTCCACAAATTGATATGCAGTAAATTCTGATAGAGTTGATTTTGACAAATAGCGTTTCCCGCCATATTCGCCCATGTCCATGTACATCTGATAGAGCTTGGCGAGGTCATTCGCAGTTCCAAACAGGCCTGCATTTCCAGATACGCCCCCAAACATCGCCGCAGCTTCGTCATGCACATAGCCATGCAGTTGTTTATGGCGGAAAAAAGTGTCGAGTTCCGTGGGTACAATTCGTTCCATTGGAAAGTGTTTTGCAGGATTGAAGGTCAGGGTATGCGCGCCCAGCGGTCGATAAAAATGCGTTTGAACATAGTCCTCATACTTCTGTCCGGAAAGATTCTGGATCATCTGCGGATAAATCAAAAAGGAAAGGCCTGAATACACATAACCCGGTTTTTCATTCAGCTCTGACTGCCGAATAGCTTTGTAAATCTTACGCTGGCGGTATGTATGATGGAGAAAGAAATTCTCATCTACTTTGACGGAATAGGCTTTGGAAGAATCTGCCTTAAAAGTGCGCCCTTTGAACTTGCCGTTTTTGCGGTACGTATCGAGGTAATAGACGATATAGGGCTTCAAGCGGGCCTGATGGGCAAGAATTTCCCGGATAGACAGATCGGCTTTATTACTCTTTTTCCAATCCGTCCAGTAGTCGCTCAGGGGCTTATCCAATTCAAAATTCCCTTCTCCATGCAATTTCATCAAAGCAGGCAAGGGGCCCGTCGTTTTGGTAACAGAAGCAAAATCATACAGATCCGTTTCCCGCACCTCCCGTTTGCGATCATAGGTGTGATGACCGTAGTTTTTGGAGAATATGACCTTGCGGTCTTTGGCAACCAGCACCTGACAGCCCGGAAAAGCCATGCTATCCAACCCTATTTGCACGACTGAGTCAATCCGGTGGGCAAGTCGATCCGCATTCCAGCCGACCGCTTCTGGCGAGGTATATTCAAACCTCAAACCACCGGGGCTTTTCAGCGGCTTTTGCAGCACCATAGGCGCATTCTGGAGGTTACCTTGAGCACCGATCCCCCCAAATATCACCTGTCCCGCCACTTCCTGAATCGCAGCACCATTTCCCTGCCCCAGCAAGAGGCCCTTTAATTTGGGGATGTTGGAAAACTCAGGTGCGACTTTTGCCTCATCAAAGAGCGTCAGGATCACCGATTGCTGGCTGGCAAGCGTTTTAATCAAGGCAATCAGTTCAGGAGAATAGGCATCGCTCCCTGCAGCCTTGCGTCCATCGGGATGGACGGCGATGATCAGCAAATCGTATCCTTGCAATTGTTTAATCAATTCCTCCCGGATGGTCTCTCCTGCTCGATTCAACAGGACATATTGCTGAATCGCGGCATACCGCGCCAACGTTTTTTTGAAAGGCGTTTCTATCCGCCCGCCCAAGGTGAGGGAGGCAATACGGGTCTCACCTAATTCCTGAACGGGAATGACCGATTCATTTTTGATAAGCACCACGGATTGCTTAGCCGCCTCGTACTGTTCGTAGGCAGTTGTCTTACGTACCTGGTTCTGGGCATGGGTAAAAGAGACTCCCATGATCAGGAATAAGGTCATCAGTAAGATTATTCGGTACGATCTGGCGTACTCATTTCCACTTAGATAGGTGTGGTCTGTATGAAGGATTAATTGCATAGATCGAATATAATGGAAATTCTTTATTTTGTGGAGCAAATACAAGGAGTAACATCCTGTTTTAGGAAAGGTTAGACCATGTTTGGGACAGAAAATTTGTTAGCGAAAATGCTGAATTTAGGGTTCTGACAAGTCATTTTGCGCAGAAATAGCGAGCTATTTCGAGTAAAAATGGCGAAGATCAGGTTCCTGAAGTCAGTATTTTCTAAGGAAATTAGCGTTCCAAACATGGTCTTAGTCCTGCTCCGGCCTCCTTCTTTCGTCTTTTCTCTTCACTCTTTCATCTATCCCTTCTCTTGAATCAACGACTCCTCTCACTTGACACCTTTCGCGGCATTACCATCGCCGCGATGATCCTGGTCAACAATCCCGGCACCTGGTCTGCCCTGTATCCTCCTGTAGGGCATGCGGACTGGCACGGCTGCACGCCAACGGATCTGGTCTTCCCCTTTTTCCTGTTCATCGTCGGCATCGCGATTTCGATTGCCCTGCCCCGACAACGCGAAAGAGGCAAGACAGATGGTCAAATTCTGTTTAAGGTGCTGAAACGTAGCGCAATTTTGTTTTTGCTGGGTATGTTTCTGGCGGGATTTCCACGTTTTGGTATTGACACCGAAGCCCTGACACCGACCTATCGATTCTTCTATTACCTCCTACTGGCAGGCTTTGTGGGTTCACTGGTCGTCCTACAGATCGTTACCCAAAAAGCCCCTGCCAAAACGTATAGTGAATCCATTCAACGAATTTGGCGCATCGCAACCGTTGCTTTTTTTGCGGGAACTGTTGCCCTGGGGTTTTCCCATTTTGACCTGAGCCATATTCGCATACCGGGTGTCCTGCCGCGGATTGCCCTCGTATTTTTATTCACCTCCCTTATTTTTCTCAAAACAGGCTGGAAGGCCCAAATTGGAATCACAGCAGGGCTGTTGCTGTTGTATTGGTTCCTGATGGCCGTGGTACCCGTACCGGGAATTGGGGCAGCAAATTTTGAAGCAGAGACCAACCTGGGCGCCTGGCTGGATCGCTTGTTACTCGACGGACATTTGTGGAGCCAATCCAAGACCTGGGACCCCGAAGGCCTGCTCAGCACCCTACCTGCTATTGGAACCGGCCTGCTTGGCGTCCTGACTGGTACCTGGCTGCAATCCGATCATCCAAAATCTGAGATTACCGTCTATCTCTTTATCGATGGAGCGATCTGTATTGCGATTGCGCTCTTCTGGGATCTGGTATTCCCCATCAACAAAAAAATATGGACCAGTTCCTATGTGCTCTACTCCGGCGGTATCGCTATGCAGGTACTGGCGATTTGTTACTGGTTTATTGATGTACAGAAGCCCGGAAAATGGATTCAACCTTTCCTGGCCTATGGTTCCAATGCGATTACCGCTTTTGTAGGTTCGGGGATTGTAGCGGTTTTACTGGGCCGAATCCAGGTCGGCGACACGAGCCTGAAAGGGTGGCTGTTTGAAACCTTTTATGCTTCCTGGCTGAGTCCGGTGAATGCGTCCCTCTTATTTGCAATCACCTTTGTGACGGTGTTTTTTGTGCCTTTTTGGTGGTTGTATAAGAAGAAGATTGTGATAAAGGTGTAGGGTTGGCAGATCGGGGTCTGCCAACAACG
>CAYGTH010000423.1:0-2127 GCA_964352745.1 uncultured Bacteroidia bacterium | reverse complement strand
GCAGATCGGGGTCTGCCAACAACGACAAAATAGAAACACAACAAAGCATAAGATGTTGAAAATGAACAGTAAGAATTTTGTAGGTATTGGACTCCTGTTAGGGATGCTCATTGGACTTGGTGGGCGCTTGAATGCCCAATCTCCCAAACGTGAATTTCGTGGCGTATGGATCGCGACGGTCAAAAACATCGACTGGCCCAAAAGTCGGAATGGCAATGTGGCGCAGCAGCAGCGGGAGTTTCGGGAACTGCTGGACTTACACAGAGGATTGGGAATGAATGCGGCGATTGTGCAGGTGCGACCGGCGGCGGATGCTTATTACGATTCGCGGCTCGAGCCCTGGTCGGAGTGGCTGAATGGCAAACAGGGCCAAGCCCCCAAACCCTGGTATGACCCGCTGGCTTTTATGGTCGAAGAGACGCATCGGCAAGGCATGGAATTTCATGCCTGGTTCAATCCTTACCGCGCCATTGTGGACTACGATTCGACCAAATACATCGCGCCGGATCATGTATTTCATCAGCATCCCGAGTGGTTTGTTCAATATGGAAAAAATCTCTATTTCGATCCGGGAATTCCGGAAGCGCGGGACTTTGTAATTGAAGTGATTGCAGATGTAGTGCGGCGCTATGACATTGATGCCATTCATTTTGATGACTATTTCTATCCCTACAAGATCGAGGGACAGGCTTTTCCCGATACGAATAGCTATGCCCGGTATCGGGGAGGATTCAATGAGGTAGATGCCTGGCGGCGCAACAATATCAATGCTTTTGTGCAACTCTGCGGCGAGCGGATCAAAGCGGAGAAATCCTGGGTAAAATTTGGCATCAGTCCCTTTGGTGTATGGCGAAACCAAGATAAAGACCCAACCGGCTCCGCTACCCGCGCCGGACAAACCTGCTACGATGATTTGTATGCAGATGTGCTTACCTGGATGTCGGAGGGCTGGATCGACTACCTGCTTCCCCAGCAATACTGGAGCATTGGCTACGAACCTGCAGCCTTTGATATCCTGACAGACTGGTGGGACGAACATGCCTACGATCGCCACCTGTACATCGGGCAGGGCGCCTACAAAATCAACAACAATCACGACAAACGCTGGGAAAATCCTGCTGAAGTACCGAATCAAATCCGGATGATTCGTCTGTCCAACAACCTGCGGGGAAGTGCCTGGTTCAGTGCCAAATCTTTCCAATCCAATCCGCTGGGCATCAATGATTCGCTCCGACAGGATTTGTACCAATATCCTGCCTTGATCCCTACCATGCCCTGGCTACCCGGAGAAGCCCCCATCGCTCCTATGTCGCTGGAAGCGAGCCCGCAAGCCAAAGGAATGGTCCTCACCTGGCAGCAGGAAGATAAATCTGCTGTGGGATTTGCGATCTACCGGTTTGCGGGAAAAAGTGTAGGCTCTCTCGATGATTCCCGTAATCTCATTGCTGTTATTCGGGATTCTCAGCCCTATTTTATTGACAACACAATTCCCAAAGCAGGAAAATATACCTATATCATTACTGCTTTAGACCGACTGCATCATGAAAGCCGGGCCTCGTTGCCTGTCATTGCCAAGATGAGAGGGAAGTATCTGAAATGAGGGGTCAGGAGGCAGGAGAGAGGAAAGATAGAAGAGGGAAGAAAAAAGCGCCAGCGCAATAAGGCATCGTCCCTCATTGCACTGGCTCGTGTACAGGCTATGGGGGACGGCATTCCAGAGGAAAAACGGGAAAATTTAAAAAGGTAAATTCAAACTCCTCGAACAGGAGTCGGGAAAGAAGAAAAGCAGAAATCTCTCATTCAACTGAGTAATGGAATTGAATTTGAACCTTGAGCTTGAATTTGAACTTTTCCTCCTGATTCCTCGCACCTGCCCCCTTTCTTCACTCGCAGCGCACTCCGCCAGAAGATAGGATTGCGACAACAGTGGCAACATGGCTATTACCTTAGGATCAAAATAATGATCTGTTTTCCCATCCTCTTGTATGTTGGAAGGTGCTAAAAGTACCCGCGTAGCCTAACAGGCTATTGGCGGATTCCGATCCGGCAGGTTATCTGTCAGCAGGCCTCGACTGCTGACCCTGTTTCCCCCTGCGCGCTGCGCTTGCTGTCCCCCACCGTCCAACG
>CAYGTH010000422.1:0-6636 GCA_964352745.1 uncultured Bacteroidia bacterium | reverse complement strand
CGACGGTCAGTTACTACGCCAATCAAACTGATCCAGATCAAATCCAGGAGGCAATAGCAGCGGCTGGCTTTGTGGTCCAGTTATATCCCCCTAATGAAGAGAAGCGTGCAAGCCTTCCCGCCTGCTGTCGGCAGCAGATAGATCGGAAGTTAAAGCAGGAATTGGCGCCTCATTGAAACTCACTTGACTATCACTTTATTAGTGAATACAGTATTAGGAAGTTCTTCCACAGGTATTACAAATTCCCTACCCTCATAATTCACTCTAACAATCTCAATAATTTCAATGGTCATAATCATATCATTGTTTACCTTAGAATCTCGAACAAGTTTTTTCACTTGTGAAGTAATATTGATTTCGTTGCCGACAATGACTTCTTTATCGAAGGAATAAGACTTAGTTCTGACATCAGCTCCCAAACCCTCCCTTTTCAATGAGATACTAATTTCTTTTATTTTGTACCTTACATCCGCCGGACAATCAAATTCCAACGCCGAATTCGGTATAACTTTTATGGAGATTTGGTCTTTCTTGATATAAATTTGATTTTCCTTGCGAAAATCACGGCCTAACTTCCTTTCTCCCTTAAGCAAAAAGATTTCGGGTTTACTAGGTGGCAATACAGTTTTATTAAAAAAGTCAGTTTTTCCATCTGCATACTTTAAGCTATATGAAATTTGGTTACTATATGGGTAGATATAAACCGTATCGCCTTTTTGCATTATCGAAGAAGTTAAAGTAGAATTACTTGCTTCACATATAGTCCCCTCAGGAATGAAAAACTTATGCTGACAACCAGCATAAAAGATTGCCTGACCTAAAGTAGCTGATGTCGACCTTCTAAGCTCTTTTTTATTCTCCCCCAAAGTAGTTTCAAAATACTGACGAGCTTTCATACTTGATCGTTTGTTCTCTGCCAGAATCTTATCAGTCTCTTCCTTTGCTTTTATACTATCAAGGATTCCCTTTTGCGAAAGCATCTCGATTTTCAAAGAATCACTTACAGCTTCCGCCTTCATCGTCTCAGCTTCCGCCTTCATTGCCTCAGCTTTCACCAATTCTAATTTCTCATCGTTCAGTTTTATTTCATATTGTCTAAAAGAAAGCACCCCTAAAGCAGTAAGGCAAAGTACCCCCAAAACACTAACCCCAACCCATTTAATTAATTTTCTATACTTCTCTCCTTCTTTTCTTTTCTGTTTTAGCTTTACAATTGGATTAACTAAAGTATCATGGCTGAGTTCATAAAGGAATACACCTTTTCGAGATCCAGTTTCTCGCCTTAGCAAACGAAAATCCACTAATTTTTTTAATATTTCTTGAGACCCAAGGTATTTATTTCTTAACGTCAGCTCATCAACGCTAGCCCGGCGGGCATCAGTTTCTTCTTCTACAATAAATTCCTCCTCCACAATTTCCCGAGCTGTTGCAATTAGTTTAGGATCATTCAATTTCTGAACCTGACGAAGATAAAACTGTTGCAAAAGATCTTCAAACTGACTAGGAACATGTTCAACACCTACTTTTGTGAGATTTTTCTCTTTAACAATTTCTTCAATATTTTGGCAAATAATCTGTAATTGAAATGGTTCAATCTCGGAATTACCATGGTTACTCAAAAAATCAATCATTTGAGACACAGTGTCCTTATCGTACTCAAATGGAGGGGTTGAAAATGTAGCACTTGAAATATTATCAAGCCTCGCAGGCAAGATAATAGCCTCCTCTGCATGTTTTATACTAAAAGGTTGTAACTCGAATGTATTGGTTAGAGCATTCGGAATAAACTTTCCAAGGCGATGAATTAGATTAAGTCGATCTGACCGGATTGCAATTAAAAACCGTAGGTTTAATGACGCATCAAATTTTGCTTTGAACATGGAATCCTGATAGGATTTTGCAAATTCATTATCGAGTATAAGGCTTTTTTTTATTCCCCAACGAATACGTTTCGGTATCTTACCAAGATACAACTCCGTTAACTGGCCAAAAAACTCCGTAACCCATTCTTTAGGGTAAGTGAGCAATTCTTCAAATTGATCAAAAACCAATACATACTGCGAGGGCTCGGTTAATATTATCTGCTTCATAGTCAACCAACAGTTTAGCTCGACCTGCGGAAAATCAGATAACTCAGCTATTCGATTAGGTAGTTGCTCAATTAGTTTACTATGAAAAATCTCAAGAGGCGTTTCCGGGCGATCCTGATTGTAATCACTAAATCGAAAAAGGATAGGCTTTATAGGAATATCCGGATTATCAATCACGTATATGTTTGGCACTACACCAGCATTAATCAGTGAGGATTTTCCCAAACCAGACTTACCATGTAAAATAACTAAATGCTCTAAATTGATTTCTGCTATTAATTCGTTTTGGTCCTTTTGTCTGCCGAAAAATAAATGCTGATCCATAGCAGAAAAAGCATTGACTCCTGGATATCGATAAGAATTGGACATATTAAATCATTTTCGAAGGTTATCGATGATTTTTAAACTTGAATCAATAATTTTAGATCGGATTAAGCCATCTTGCTGAAGAGAAATGATCCCTTTTCTCCGATCAGTCTCTAGTTGGTTTAGTTTTGATAGCAGAAGAATAATTTCGTGTTGGTCCTCTCTTTCTAATCCGGGTAAGCTATCAAGTTTTGAAAGTGCCTGCATAAGGAAGCCTTCTTTTATCAACTTTTGTAATACATCCGAAGAAAAGTCTTGTGATTCAGATTTACGTCCTAACTTTCGGAGTTCTATATTGGCATCCTTTTCACAACGCTTCACTAGCTCCGAGATGAATTCGCTTACGTTTTTCGGTATGAGGTTTAATTTAAAATATTTCGATTCATGAGAATCAAAATACCCCGATACGCTATCTTTTTGCACAATAGGATGAAAAGCAAAAGAGGTTCTTTTCTTTTTATGAAATCGCAAAAACCATAATACCACCTTGTAATACCAACTATTTTGATCAAATCCCAAAAAGATGAAATTTTTGAATGGATCCTGAATCGCCAGTCTGATACCTAGTGGTACATGTTTTCTATTTGATAGTTGTTCTATAAAAGAAAATAAGTGATCGTAAGTGTAGATGAGTGAGTTCTTTTGTGTACAGCTGCCCCAAAGGTTATAAACTACTGGCTTTTCTATGGTTGGGTTAATTTCAAAATCTGTATGTTCTATCTCAATGTGGCTACTATGATTAAAAAAAGTATGCTCGAACTCTATCCCTTTTCTTCTGAAAGCGGTTTGAATCAACTCATCTGGCGAAGTATTAATATACAGTAATGAGGGAATCCGAGCCAACTCATAATACATAGGATGGATTTCACGTGGAATATCTTCATATATATCTTCCAGAATCTCAATAGTATCAACGCTACCGCCCCCTCTTTCTTCCAAAAATCCCCCCAATAAAAGCAGCTTATCAAGTCTTTTGGGAGGTATAATATCCAGCTCTTTAGATATTCGCTCTAGAACCTTCTCATATAATGCCTTATTATTAATGTCAATCGTCGCATGTGGTCCTAGGATAAAAATACACTCCTGCTTACGAATCGATTGAAGAATCGACGTCCAGTTTTTTTCTTCCATTTAAATAACAGATTACTTGGGGCAACTCCAATATGCAAAGTATTGGCTGAAGAGGCAAGAAGATACTACTAATTGTCAAACCGACACAATTTCCCCCCAAAAAAGGCAAGATTTTCTTATGAAAATCGTAAATGGGGCTTTACTCTCTAATTTGTATGATTTGTAAACCAGAACATGCAAATTTACAAATCCTAAAAGCGTCAACATATTTCCAATATATGGTATTTATTATTAACGGAATATCCTGCAAAAACAGGAATAGATCACCATCAGGCAATAGCAGAGAAAATCAACATAAGGAATTCCATAACAACATCTAATCGGTTTATGTATTTGGTAGCAGTCAGCCGGTTTTGATTCGCCTGATCAATAAAGAGAGATTTACTTCTTCTTCCCCAGCAATTTTTCTATCATATCAAATCGGCCCCACTTAAGGAGTTTTTCTTTGATACGCTTGCGATTTTCGGCTTTGTACCAAAAGAAGAACTGGTGTTGCTGTTGCTTTTCATCGCGGGTTTTGGCAGTGTAAACCGGCTTGAGGGTATAGGGATGGACGCCCGCATAATATATCACGGTCGCTATGGTCATCGGTGTAGGCGTAAATCCCTGCACCTGCTCCAGTTCAAAGCCCATATCTTTGGTTTCGCAGGCAAGATTGGCCATATCTTCTTCTTCGCAGCCGGGGTGGCTGGAGATAAAATAAGGGATCAAGGGCTGTTCCTTATTGTGCTTTTTATTGAGGCGATCAAATCGTTTTTTGAATTCGTGGAAATGCTTAAAGGAGGGTTTACGCATTACCTTAAGCGTTTCATCTGAAGTGTGTTCAGGTGCCACTTTGAGGCGACCTGCAACATGGTTCTCAACCAGATTATCCATGTAATCCTCCAGGTCTTCCTTATCTGCTTTTTTGTTATAGCTATCTACGAGCAGGTCATAACGAATGCCACTGCTGACAAATGCTTTTTTGACATCAGGGTGAGCGGATGCCTTTTTATAAATCTCCGTCAGAGGCTTATGGCTGGTATCGAGGTTGTGGCACACTACGGGGTGAATGCAGGAAGGAGCACTGCATTTATCACAAATCTCCTGCACCTTACCCTTCATCTTATACATATTGGCAGAAGGGCCGCCCAGATCACTGATATACCCCTTAAAGCCATCCATTTGCGTAACGGATTCTACTTCTTTCAGGATGGATTCCTCGGAGCGAGAGGCAATGAACTTGCCCTGGTGCGCTGAGATGGTACAGAAACTACATCCTCCAAAGCAACCCCGGTGCATGTTGATCGAGAATTTGATCATCTCATAGGCCGGAATTTCTCCGCGCTTACGCAGGCGATATTTGGGATGCGGCTCTCGGGTATAGGCAAGGTCAAAGGAGTGGTCGATCTCCGCCTCTGACATCGGGGGATAGGGCGGATTGATCACCAGGGTCTTCTCCCCTACTCCTTGTAGGATTCGCCGGGCATTCACCTTATTGGATTCCTGCTCAATTACCTTAAAATTCGCAGCATACCGAATTTTATCTTCCAGGCACTCTTCATGCGAGGCGATTTCAACATCTACCCAGTTCTTATTCTTCGGCATTTTTTCTTCCCACCCCACTAAAAAGGCTGTTTGGGGAATGGTGCGGAGGGAAGAAAAAGGGACGCCTTTCCGGAGCAGTTTAATGATCTCATAGAGGGGTTGTTCGCCCATGCCATAGACCAGCATATCGGCACCGCTGTCTTCCAAAATTGTTGGAAATAAGCGATCAGCCCAATAATCATAATGCGTAACCCGACGCAGGGAAGCCTCGATCCCACCTATCAGGACCGGCACATCGGGATATAGTTCTTTAAGAATTTTGGTATAAACGGTGGTGGCGTAATCGGGCCTAAATCCAGCTTCTCCGCCAGGTGTATAGGCATCGGTCGAGCGGCGGCGTTTATTGGCCGTATAATGGTTGACCATGGTATCCATACAACCGGAAGTAACCCCAAAAAACAGCTTAGGCTTCCCAAATTTCTTAAAATCACGGAGGTCGTCCTGCCAGTTGGGTTGCGGGATAATCGCGACGCGCAGGCCGGCAGTTTCCAGGATTCGGCCGATCACAGCGGGGCCAAAAGCAGGATGGTCCACATAGGCATCGCCTGAGATGAGGATCACATCGAGTTCTTCCCAGCCTCGTTTTTCAACTTCTTTCTGGGTAATGGGTAGCCAGTCGCTAAGGGGTCTCATCGGATTCATGGTACAAAGGTACGATTAATCACTGCAAAAGCGGCATATCCCTTAAGGAATGCGCCTTACAAATCTTTTGCAACGGTTATGCAAAAGGTGGTACCAGATCCCATTTTAGAATCAATATATATGCTGCCATTGTGGAGCTCCACAATTTTCTTACACATCGCAAGACCGATCCCTGTGCCGGGGAATTCAGTCGTGTGCAGGCGCTGAAACAGTTCGAATATTTTGGCTTGATACTCTTCTGCGATTCCGATCCCATTATCCGCAACAAAAATCCGCCAAAAATCAGGCGAATCCTCCCAGTACACGCGAATTTCAGGGTTTTCAGAATGATTGAATTTCAAGCCATTTTCGATCAGGTTTTGAAACAACAACTCCCATTGGGTGGGAATGCCTTTGATCACCGGCAAATCGGCCACGCTTACCGTGATATTCGGCTTATTAATCACAATCCCCAGCATCCGGGTAACAGAAGCCAGCGTTTCGTTGAGATCCACCTCTACGAAAGTCATTTTTTGTCTGCCTACTCGTGCATAATTGAGCAGGTCATTAATCATGACATTCATTTTCTTGGCTCCCCCTACGGCAAAGGCGATGAATTCATCCGCATCTGAATCCAGCCGTCCCCGGTAGCGTTTTTCGAGCAGTTGCAGGTGCCCGATAACCGTTCGAAGCGGTGTTTTCAGGTCATGAGAAGCTGCATAGGCAAATTGCTCCAACTCCCGGTTTGCACGGGTGAGTTCGTTGAGGTTTTCGTTCAGCTCAGCTGTTTTCTCATTCACCAGTCGCTGCAGGTGGGTTCGCTGCTGATTGATATAAAAAT
>CAYGTH010000421.1:0-6637 GCA_964352745.1 uncultured Bacteroidia bacterium | reverse complement strand
AAGAATAGCGCGTTGTTTCCCTTTGGAGGAGCCTGTCCCGTACTTGATACGGGAAAACGGGGCGGTGCGGGAAGGGTTTCTGGGGAAGAAGAAAGGCAGAAGACAGATTTGTAAATTCCAACTCATAAATCAAAAATCGTAATTCGTAATTCAGAAATCCCCAAACTCTCATATGAAAATCAAATCCATCTCCGTTAGAAAAGAGAATCTGGAACTCACACGGCCCTATACGATTTCCTATAAAACGGTTGATTCTGTTGAAAATGTCATCGTCGAAATTCATACCGACACCGGGCAGGTGGGCTGGGGGGCTGCAAATCCCAGCAAGCAGGTCGTGGGGGAAACGGTGGCACAAAGCTATGAGGTTCTCAATGGAAATGCAGTTGATTACCTGATCGGGCAGGATATTCGGTCATGCATCGGCTTGTGCGAAGAATTGTTTCGCCGGTTTCCCGAAACGCCGGGTGTCCGGGTCGCTTTGGATGTCGCTTTTCATGACCTGTTGGCTCAGTATCTGGAAGTACCATTGGTTACCTATCTGGGCCAGCATCACACTTCTCTGCCGACTTCGATTACCATTGGAATCAAAAGCATCCAAGAAAGCCTCCTGGAAACCGAAGAATACCTCGGTCGGGGGTTCACCCATTTAAAAGTGAAACTCGGTACAACAGTCGATCAAGACATAGAAATGCTGGCAAAAATCCGGGAAAAAGCCGGGCCAGAGGTTCAGATTCGAATTGATGCAAATCAGGGGTATGATTCGGCTCAGATGCTGGCTTTTTGGGAGGCAGCCAAACCCTATAACCTGGAATTGATTGAGCAGCCCCTGCCGGCTGGGGAAGTAGAAGCTATGCGCAGTTTACCTGAAGAAGTTCGGGCACTGATCGCTGCTGATGAAGCCTTGGTTTCGGCCAAAGATGCCCTCTTGCTGGCTTCCGCGCCTGTCGCCTGCGGCATTTTCAATATTAAACTGATGAAGTGTGGCGGGATTTATGAAGCCCGAAGAATCGCAACCATTGCTCAGGCAGCAGGGATTGACCTGATGTGGGGCTGTAATGACGAAAGTATTATCAGCATCACAGGCGCCTTGCACGCCGCCCTTGCTGCACCCAATACCCGGTATCTGGACCTCGATGGCAGTCTGGACCTGGCCCGGGATGTTGTTTCGGGAGGATTTGTGATTAAAAATGGTCGGATGTCAATTGCAGGAGGGCCGGGGTTAGGTTTGAAACGGGCTTGATAAGGGTAGGGTCCGCAGATCGGGGTCTGCGGACAACCAAGTAGGGTGATTAACGGAAAGTTACAGTCTCTCGTCTGATATCTGTCTTCTATCATCAGGCATCTTCCTAACCGATTCGATCCAAAGCGGCATACATAGCTTTACGAAGCGCTGCTTCTCGTTTATCGTCTTTGAGGGAAGTACCTGCTTTATTCATCGCATAGGCAAATCCCAGTTCCTGATCAGGATCGGCAAATGCAAAAGAGCCTCCAACACCAGAAGTGCCGAATGCCTTTTTACAAGGACTAAATGGCCAGAAGTCGGTGGGGCGGTTAAATCCCAGGTGATAATGATTGGGCATAAGCATTACTTCATCCCAGTTTCCTGCTTTGGGTACATGCAGCGGACCCATGAGGTGATCCCAGGTAGCACTTTGAATGCCTAATTGTTTACCGCCGCTGGCCAATTCCCCATATAGTCGTGCAATATCCCGGACTTTTCCGATTCCATTGGAGGCAGGTAACTCAACTGCGCGGAGGTCGGCTCGATTATAATTATTGAGGTCGCCCATGATTTTGGGATTCCGAAAAGTCCGTGCCGTGAGCGACCAGGGGTTGAGGATTGCAAACAGGAAATGAGCCGGATAGCCTGCAATGCTTTTCAGCATGGCCAACCAATTCCAGCCCCGGATATTGGCAATTCGATCTGTTGGGACGGATGCTGGGAGGCCAATATAAAATTCAACATTCATGGGGGAAGCGACTTCTGCTGCGAAAAAGTGACCGAGACTTCGACTCTGCGGATCTATCCTGCGCATCAATTCTCCCACATACCAGCTGAAACTGATCCCATGATATCCATGACGGTGGCCAGGGGCCCAAACGGGTGATTGTCTGGCAATTATCTCAGCCATTGTATCAGGATCAGCCAGGTGATCAATTGTTAGGGGCGTATCAATGTAACAAAGCCCAGCCTGATGACTGAGTAATTGCCGAATGGTAATGGCTTCTTTCCCTGCTTGTGCAAACTCAGGCCAGTACTTCGCAACGGGTTCATCGTAATCAAATAACCCCTGTGAATGAGCCACCAGATAGGCCATCATCGAAAGCCCCTTGGTGGTCGAGAATACCAATACCATGGTATCTTCTTCCCATACCGCCTCTTGGTCGGCTGTTTTATATCCGCCCCAGAGATCCACCACTTTTTCTCCCCGCCAGTAAACAGCGCAGGCTGCTCCGATTTCTCCTCTTTCCTGAAAATTATCGATGAATGCTGTTCGAACGTCTTCAAATTCGGGGGCAACTGTCCCTTCAATGGGGTGTTCAGGCATAAGCTTTTATTCCATTATCAGCAACTTAATCGGAGAACTCCCCTGACTGTAGAGCAGATAGATGCCGGCTTGTAGCCTGTCTGTATTAAGCGAACGCGCTGCATCCTGAGAGGTCTCCCATTTGCGAAGTACTTGCCCGTTGAGTGTGGAAAGATGGAGTGGTTTATTGGCAGGCGCTTCGATCTGGATGAACTGCCCCGATCCCAATGGATTGGGAAAGGCTTTGATACTCGTGGTGGCTGCTTTCCGGCAATCAGCCAAAACGGGTGAAAAAACGCGACTCTGGTTATCGGAATCAATCAGACGTAAGCGGTAAAGCACAGCTCCTTCCAGTGGACTTCCATCCTGCCACTTAAAGCTTCCGGTTTCAGGATGCTGGACTTCTCCTATGGACTCCCATTGGTCCCCTGATTCGCTGCGCTCAATTGCGATGAGATTACCATTACCTGATCCTCCCGTTTCCCAGGACAAAACAGGCTGCGGCAGAGAACAATCGACTTCAAAATAGAGCAATTCAATCGGAAAAGGAGCACTGGTAGCTCCCGCATATAATAAGACAGCTGAGGACCAGGGGGCAAGTGAAAGGGTAGGCATGGCCGTTCCTGCCAGATCCGTAAACAGACTATCCTGAAAGGTGATATTTTGTGGACTGTTTGAGTGATTGACAAACAGTCGAGAGCGCATTTCGGGATCCAGATATTCCACTTCTACTTCATTCAGGCTGGCATTGTCCAGGAAAAAGCCACCGGTTGTAAAGTCTACCGCAAAATCCATTCGTGCCTGACTGTAAGACGTCGGCATTTGAAATACAAAGCTTACGTCCTGCCGATTGTTGGGATCGAGGGCACATCGCTCAGAAAATTCTGTGTTATTAAACCCTATGGTTTCTCTCGCATTCAGTCGCAGATCGCCGTAGCCAAGTCCTTTGGTACTCATGCTCAATTGATACCATTTATTGGCGGTCAGCGCAAAGTTTTGAGTATGGGCGATTCCGTAGGTTTCGGGGGTGTTGGCCAGCATGGTGAACTCCATTGCACCGGCGTCCAAGCCTGCAGTATTCGTCCAGGCCATCGCGTTATTCCCGGGCCAGCTTCCCCACCCATTCACATTACTGGTGAATTCGGGATTGGAAATCATTTCCCCACCTACTGTATTAGTCGGCTCGTATTCATTCCAGCTCACAATAGAGGAGGTGGAATTGACATCCAACCCTTTATCGCTTTTCCAATGTGAAAGGCCAAAATAGGTCCACTCAAAACCGGAACCAGCATCATATTTGGTGGCTACTGCCGTACAACTATAGGGGTTATAGTAGCGATTATTATCAAAGGTTCCCCAGTTGGGATTGGCATATTCTGCAATCAACAGCATGGGAATCTGATCCTTGCCGAGGCAATAAAAAGTATTTCCTGAAACGGTATTTCCGGTATTGACTGCATTGGCTTTATCATCCATCATCAATCCGCCGTCGCCGTTGCCATAGACCAGGTTATTGGTGAAGGTATTGTTGTTGGTATTAAAATTATTCAGCAGCCCAAAGTTCGTTGCTCCACTTACAATGTTGTTACTGACGGTTATGCCAGTGCTGAAATTATCCACATAAATCCCCATTGCAAAGCGTCCGTTAGGCGAACTTTCCACGTTGCCGACCACGTTTTCTACCCAGTTATACCGAATGATATTGTCTTGTGTATTGACTCCATAGCAATACACGCCTCCTCCATCCGAGAGCGTTAATATAGCATTGTGAACACGATTGTACTCAATCACATTATCGGAACCATCGACCCGAATGCCCGCATACCCTGTACTGTCTATTTTGTTGTTGGCAATAAGAGAATTGCTCGTTCCGTCATAACAAAGAATCCCTACGCCATTATTTACTTCTGAGAGACCGTACCCCGGCACCATTCCGATCCGCTTGAGGGTATTTCCACTGATTTCGGAATTGTCCCCATCAAACATATAAATTCCGCGCCCTTCTGCATTGGAAATAGTGTTGCCACTGATGAGGATATTTGTCCCGGGAAATACATCCAAATGAATCCCATTGCTACCAATTTGGCTGATCTCACAAGCACTTACTGTAACGTCCTGACAGACGCCTCCCAGCCTAAACCCATAAACTGCATATTGTTCTATTTGTAGGTTTTGAACGGTTAGGTATTCGGTGTTAAATGCACATTCGATTCCGGTATCATAGACCACCGCTTCTACCAAAAGCGTACTGGGATTCACGCCTCCCGGTGCATAGAGATAGAGAAAGTTGCTTGTATTGTCATAAAACCATTCTCCTGCGACATCGAGGGCTTCTAGTTTATTGTCCAAATAATAGCCCCAATTGGCATTAACTCCATAGTCAGTGGTGTTTTGGAAAAGGATGTCCGATCCAGTATGTGATTGTATTTCCCGGATTTCGTATTGCCAGTCCACACTTCGGATTCGGGCGGTTGCGCCTGTCCAGTAGCCTGTCGCCTGCGGAATATCTGCATCTTCAAATCCGCTGGTTCCAAAGCCTACATCTGTAAATAGCCAGCCTGAATTGGGATAGCGCGCCTTTGTCATGCGTTTGCTGTCCACATAAACGCCCTTCACAGATTGAGAAACGGTAGCGCGGTAGATATTGCCAGAATAAACGCTCCAACTGCTTACGGGTATTGCGCCCTTCAGGATGGGCAAATTTCCCGTTCCATAGGCATCAACGATAATTCGGGCCGAACTACTCCCTGAATTATTCAGGTCCAATTCCCCGATAAAGGTATCTCCCCGTCGAAGCAGAATCTGATCCCCCGGTTGCATAAACGGGATTTGCGAATTGAGATAAGCCAGACTTTGCCACGCTGTGGCAGGAGAAAGGCCATTACTTCCATCGTTCCCACTCGAAGAGAGGTAGTAGTTGGTGGCATTCACATGAAAACAAGAGGAGAGACAAATTAAAAGAAGCGGAAAGCGAAAAATAGCGTGCATACTTTGACGATTTACAATGGTAAATCCTCGTTAGGGCGAGGGAATTTAGCTAGCCATTGTTTTCGTAAGTGTTGCAAAATAAGCGTAATTTCAACAAAAACTAGTACGTAAAAGAGAAATATTTATTTCATTCGTTCTCTGTAGGTACAATAAAACAATCTTATGGGTCTTTTTGGATCAGGTAAAAAGGTGTCGAGAACAGTGAAATGGGGTATTTTGGGCTGTGGGAATATCGCAAATAAATTTGCCCAAGGGCTCGCAACATTGCCCGACGCAGAACTATGGGCCTGCGGCTCTCGTTCCGCGAAAAAAAGCCAGGCTTTTGCCGATCAGCATGGCATTTCCAATGTGTATGACAGTTACGAGGCCCTGATCGCGGATCCCGAAATCGAAATCATATATGTCGCAACGCCTCATAATTTCCATTTTGAGCAGGTGCAGCAATGTTTTGCAGGAGGCAAACATGTGCTCTGCGAAAAACCGCTAGCCATTAATTCAGAGCAGTCGGCGGCACTCATTCGGATTGCGCAGGAGAAACACCTGTTTTTCATGGAGGCTATGTGGACCCGATTTTTGCCTGCTACCCTGCAAGTACAAAAATGGCTCAAAAAGGGAAAGATTGGTAAGGTTCGGATGCTGGTGGCAGATTTTGGCTTTCATGCAGAATGGGAACCCAAAAACCGGAAATTTAATCCGGAACTGGCTGGCGGGGCTTTATTGGATATTGGAATTTATCCGGTGGCCTATGCTTATATGATTTTTGGGGAAGAACCCCTTTCTATGCATACCGTTGCACATATTGGCAAGACCGGAGTGGATAATCAATCTGCGTATTTGTTTAGTTATGAAGGGGGAGCATTTGCCCAGATGAGTTCCTCTTTTGAAGCTGAATCCCTCAGAGAAGCGGTTATTATGGGGACAAAAGGGATGATTCGACTTCCGATTTTCTGGAAAGCAAAAGAAGCAACCCTCACCCTCAATGGTAAGGAACCAGAGACATATCATTTCCCATATGAAGCTACCGGGCTGCAATTTGAGGCAAAAGAGGCTATGGACTGTATTCGATCCGGCAAAACGGAAAGCTCCCTTATGCCACTTGCCGAAACCCTTCGGATTCAACG
>CAYGTH010000420.1:2265-6640 GCA_964352745.1 uncultured Bacteroidia bacterium | reverse complement strand
CATCAGGCACTTTCTCCCGAAAAAAGGTGTATAAATCGTAGATGTCAATCGCATCGGGGCGAAGGCCCGTCATCAGACTGTTTCGGGAAGGTGCACACACCGCCTGCTGGCAATAGGTTCGGTTAAACGTCGTCCCTAATGCTGCCAGTCGATCAAAATTGGGCGTATGCATGTAGTCGGCGCCATAACAACTTAGCTCGGGACGGAGATCATCTACCGCAATGAACAGAACGTTGGGCCGTTGCTTCTCGGGAGTTTGAGGTACTCCGCAGTTCAATAGCAGGATACTGATGAGTACGATGGGTAGGCATGAAAAGTATTTCACAAGGGTATGCTTAGGGTAAACGCGCTAAAGTAGATGAATAGATGTAAGTAATGAGTATTTAGCCTGAATCCTGTTGATTATCAGATAGGTATAGGCTAACCTCTTCATGCAAAATCTGCCTACTTACCTATTTGTAAATAAAGCAAATTTTCTACGAATGCGTATCTTTACAGTATGAGCAAGGAATCTTCCTCCCCCTTCACCCACCTCGATGCTGCCGGAAATCCGGCGATGGTGAATGTGGGGCAAAAAAAGATAACACACAGGATCGCACGGGCACGTAGTATTGTCGTACTCGGCGATGAGATCATGTCCCATTTACAAGGGGAAGAATTGCACCTCAAAAAGGGACCTGTATTTCAGACCGCGATCATTGCCGGGACGATGGCTGCAAAAAAAACGGGGGACCTCATTCCGCTCTGCCATCCTTTGGGTCTGGAACACGTACAAATCGACATTCATGTCAATGAAGCCAAAGAGGTGGTCATCGACTGCACGGCGAGTCTGCACGGCAAGACGGGCATCGAAATGGAAGCCTTGACCGGCGCAACGGTAGCTGCCCTGACGATCTATGACATGTGCAAAGCCCTTTCACAAAATATTTTGATCAAATCCACTCAATTGATGGAAAAAAGAGGAGGTAAACATGATTTCATCCGAAACACATAAACCCGCACACCAGAAACACGCAAAGTTGGCGCGGCCCGATATCGGTCATTTTGCCCGCAACGAATGGGCGATCCTGGGTACTCCCTGCGGTCGTATCAAAGAGCTGGCATTTGACCTGACGAAATTACTTTCGCCCTCCTTCAAAGTCGCTTATGTCGATGCCGATCACAAAAGTGCAGATGAGGAAGCCGAAAGCGGAAAAGATGCGACCAGTGCCCTCGCCCATGGAGCTTCGCTGGAGTTCACCGATAAGATTAACTTTTCACGATTCGATACCCTCGAGGAGATGAACGGCTATCAGTTCAAGCAGGCCTTCAACAGCCAGGATTTGGTGCTGGTCAACGGCAATCATTTTCCCGCTCGGAATCAGATCATCGTCATTGATCCCAAAAAGCCGCTGGAAAAGAAACTCCATAAACTCACCAATGTACACCTGATTGTGCTGCAAACAGGCGTATCGGAAGTCCCCGACTATGTGAAAGCACATTTGGCAGAAGATTTTGACCTGCTGCCAATTTTGCACTGGGAAGACAGAGCCGGGATCGCGGCGAATATTGGCGGATATATGGAAGCGGCCACACCGGTCTTGAAAGGGTTGGTACTCGCTGGCGGAAAAAGCACCCGCATGGAACGCGACAAAGGGCTGATCGACTACCACGGCAAGCCACAGCGCGAAGTCATGTATGAACAATTGGAAGCATTGGGCGTCGAAGCCTATATGTCTTGCCGGGAAGATCAGGTAGGAGAATTGGGGGATTTCCGGACCATTCCGGACACATTAAATGGACTTGGGCCTTTTGGCGCAATTGCTTCTGCTTTTATGCAGGACCCGGATGCAGCCTGGCTGGTAGTGGCCTGCGATCTACCTTTTTTGTCAGCCGATAGCCTGCAATACCTCATGGATAACCGGTCGCCTTCGGCTACTGCCACGGCATTTCAAAGTCCGACAAATGAATTTCCGGAGCCGCTGATTTCTATTTGGGAACCACGTGCTTATGGGACGCTGATGCATTTCCTGACGCTGGGCTATTCTTGTCCGCGCAAGGTGCTGATCAATTCTCCTATTGAATTGCTCCAAGCCCCTGTTCCCGAAGCCCTCACCAATGTAAATGATCCTGCGGAATATGAAGCAGCGCGGAAGAAATTGGAACAGTAGGGAGATTTACGATTTTTGATTTACGAATTACGATTTGGGAGTTACGAAGTTTGTGAACTATCGACTAATCGCTATCGACGATCTTCACACCCCGTAAAAACGTTGTCTCAGGCGTGAATGCATAGCCTTCTGCTGTTTCTGCAATAGTCGCCAGCACCAAATCGCCCCATTTCCCCATTTCAATACTACCTGTCCCTGCTCCGGAACCGTTATCCTCAGCGTATAGGTTCAATAATTGAGCAGGCTGCCCGCTGGCCATCTTACTGGCGGAAATCAATGCTGCCTCCAGGCTGAGGGCCTCATGCTTCCGGGTCCAGACACCCGTCATTTCCCGGGTCAACCAATTGAGCATATTAGCAAATCCCCGATCCATATTCAGGACACTCCCAAAGAGGGAATTTGCCTTATTCCGCACTTGCAGGTATTGGCCATTTTCACTCACCTCACCGGGAATCCCACTCAGGCTAAACTGCTCGATTTCCGGGCATTCATTTACAAACACACTGTCCGTAATCATGATGACCCGCTCCGCTCCTTTCCGCGCTATCACATCCCGCACATAGGCAGGTGCTACGTGATAGCCATCGACAATCAGTTCCAGGCTCATTTCATCGCTTCGCAGCATAGATTGTATCGCACCTCCCCCATGAAAAGGTTTGGACGAACTCCAACTCGGTCCGTTGAGGAAATGTACGCCTAACCGCAATCCCGCAGCTATCGCTGCATCAAATTGATCGGCAGTTGCGCTGCTGTGCCCTCCAGCGACCACAACGCCTTTTTTCGTCAGGTATCGGGTAAAATCGCAGCCCACAGTTCCGTGTTCCGGAGGTAGGTTCACAATGCGAATTCGGCCTCCGGAAGCGTCATTCAACTGATCAAACAGCGCCGTATCAAGCGGATAGAAATAGTCCGAATTTTGCGCGCCTGCAAAGGCGGGATCTTTGATAAAAGTCCCTTCCAGGTTGATTCCGGCAATGAGATGACGAAGGGCGTTCCCTTCTGTTGTAGCATAGCTTGCCAACTGGAAAAATGACTGTAGCAGGGTCTCAACCGGTGCTGCCAATGAGGTCGGCAATACCCGGGTAACGCCCTGTTTTGCATAAAAGCCCAGTGCTTCCGTCAAGCCTTCCTCATAGGCCGATGCACTTCCGTCAAATGTATTCGTATCGGGCAGATATCGCCCAAAAGAAGCATCAAAGCCTCGGGCACCATGATTATGAATGTCAATGAAACCGGGGAGCAGATATTTGCCTTGGGCGGGTATCAGGGTATCCGTTGCTTCGGGAATCAGGTTCGAATCGATTGCTTCGATTTTTCCAGCCCGAATCCGGAGGTCGGCAATCCGAACTGCATCCGGAAATACAACGTGCGCTTGCTGAATCAGAATCGAGGCAGTTTTTGGGGAGTCATTCATGAGGAGAAGTAACAGAAATCAAGAGACAAAAGATACTGGATTTTGCCTAAAAATATTTTTGGCAATCGAATTCCCAACCTAATGGTCAGTCAAGCCTAAAGATTGGGCTTGTCGGTCGTGGCTAAAGACGGGGATTGAACGCGGAGCCGGCGAGACACAGGGAAGACGCTTCCTTTGCGGCCTGACAGCCTGGGTAAGTTTTTCACCACTAAGTCACTAAGTTCACTCAGGAAGCACTAAGTAAGACTTGATTTCGGAGCTTCCGCTTAGTGAATTCTCTGTGTGCTAAGTGGCTGAGTGGTAAACTTCTGGCCCTTCCTTAGCAGCTTGGCGACTTTGCGTGAGAAAAAAGCGGAATTTGAACCCATAATCACGATAAATGATGCAGCGGCAACCCGAAAATTAAGTCTTGACAGACCACTACCATCTCTATACATCTCGATAAATGCTGCTGCTATTGATTCAGCCTATACACATCCGGAAACACAAGCGTATCCCCATTTGAGTCGATTCCCGTCAAGTCATATCGTATTTCAATCGGCGTTCCGATTCGGGTATGGAAAAAAATTCGCCAGGCATCTCCTTCACGGGTACCGATACAGCCATGAGAATAGGCTTTTCCCAGCGTATTGGGGTTGGTAGTCGGATGAATGAGTTGTCCATAACAGGCCCCGTTTATTTCGGGTTCCAGGGTCGGGATCAAGGGCATCAAGGTGGTTTTGCCATCGTCCCTGCGGGTATGGAGGTATTGTGCACCCGTATTGAAATTGATATACCGGGGCTCGTAGATGATATCAACAATTTCTCCAGT
>CAYGTH010000420.1:0-2165 GCA_964352745.1 uncultured Bacteroidia bacterium | reverse complement strand
GGAGATAGGGAATACGGAACGAGGCTGTCGTACTGTGCTACCAGAGACGCTATCCAGGGAAAATATCGTTTCACAGGGATATCTTTTGCCACCAGATGAACGAATAGCGGATCAAAAGCCGAAGAATCTACGACAACGGTTAGCCTCTCATCCGGTGGCAATATTTCCATTTGCGGGGAATCGGGTTTACATCCTGCCAGGGATAAGAGAGCCAGGTAAAATTGAATGCCGGCAAGCAGATATACCCATCTTTTCATGCCTGAAAGCAAGCATTCTCACAACTATTTACCATGAGCAAACGCAGATTGGTTAATGTTATTTATCAGCTTGAAGGGGCGAAAATTCCAAATCCAATCCCTGATTTCTTTCAGGCTATTCCGGGGTTTACTCCTTCCGAAATATTCCCGAACCCACGCGACCTTCTTTCCCGCGCCAGTCAGGTTGCCAGTAAATCCGGGATACATGCCCCCCTTGCTGGTCTTCATCCTGCATGCCTACATTTACCCGAATATGTTCCCAGGATTGCCCCTGAAATTCATTCAGCACAGAATTAGGAATGGCCACTTCAATCTCATACCCGGAGGCGGTTCGCCGTGATTTTACTTCGATTCCATCAGGCAGGCTTTCTGCCCGATATACATTGGCAGGCGCATTATTTTCCTCAGCCGGGCTGGCAGCAATCGTCAACCCTTCGCCTGTGCTCAATTTCCCATTGGAAGCAATGGCAACAGGACGGGCATCCAGGCTAATGCCGATAAAATCCTGCCGGGTAGGGCGCTCATCATCCAATGCCTCAACCTGATCATCCGTAACGCGAATCGCCATATACAATGCCTGATTATCATAGTTCAGGTCAAAGGAAAAACTCCCATCTTTCGGGCCCTGGTGTGAAAACTTATCGGCCTGAATATGGCCCTCATCATCTGACTGAAAACGCAATTTCGGCCATTCGCCGAGGCTCCCATCCAGTCGAACAGGTTTTCCCGCAGTAGATAGGCCAAACTCCCGTTCCGGGCGAAAACGGTATTGCGTTTCTACGCGAAATTCAGGCTGGTCTGTGCCCAGGTAGGTATATGCGGCCTCAAAATTCAGCGGAGGTAATTGTTTCGGGGAAACGGCGGAATTACTGCGAACAGGTACTGCAATCAGGCGGGTAGTATTCGGCGCAAGGGTATCCCAAATCGGATCCAGTGCAGCCCAGAGTTCACTATTGGCAGTCCCGCGAATATCGACAGCCATCGGGAAATCACTTTCGTTGGTCAATCGGAAGGTGCTTTCTCCCTCGCTAAAATCGCCCTCCCGCACCAGAATCGGTTCAATCTGTAGCGGGTCCTGCTGGCTAAGGCCATGAAAAGTTGCCTTGTATTCCTCTGTTACCACAGCTTCGTCCCAAATTCCATCCAGTGTCAAATTCGCCATAATCGGCCCTTCATCGGTCATGGTTACCCAGACTACATGATCAAATTCTCCAAATCGAGGGCCGCGCATTCGGGTTCCTCCTCCAGTTGTCGCGAGAACGAAGTACTTCCCATTGTTGCGCTCATAGCGAACGTAGCGGTGATTGTGCCCCACAAACACGGTATGCTTGCGCGAAGCCAGCAGTTGTTCCACTTCGGGCCATTTCTCCGGATTATCCTGATTCCATAGCGGTTGATGCATGAATACTAAGGTCCATTTCACCTCGGAATGTTCTGCCAGGACTTGTTCGACCCATTCATATTGCGGCTGGCTGATCGTTCCCTTTCCTGCTCCGCGCGCCTGATCTTCTGAGTTCAGGCAGAGAAAGAGTACATCCTGAAAGAGAAAGGAATAATAAGAGGCTCCAAATTTTTCTTTCCAGATTTCCGCCATCAGAGGATTCGTGATATCGTGATTCCCAGGCAGGTAGAAAAAGGGCATTTGCAGCTTGTCAATGAAGCCAGTGAATTCGTCCCATTGGCGTTCCAACTCTGCTGTGTCTGTCGTATATCCTGAAATCAAATCGCCTACACTCATCACAAACTCGGGCTGGAGGAGGTTCAACTTCTGAATGGCATCCGGAAAAATACCGGGGCGAAGGCCTCCCGTTCGATCCGTAACGATGGCAAACTGGAAGGTTTCGGGAGAATTGTTGACTTCCAGGTGATTCCAGGGAAATACCGGGCCTTCCAGGTCTACTTCGATAC
>CAYGTH010000419.1:0-6655 GCA_964352745.1 uncultured Bacteroidia bacterium | reverse complement strand
CAACAGATAGTGCCAAGGCCATGCGTGGCGCAAGGTACCCCATAATAGAGTCGATATACAAACGAGCTTTTTGAGGAGACATATCAGGATTACTCGTCAACTGGTTACAGTTAGAAACTACCCCTGGAACTGTCTGTCCGGGAATTGCATCCCAATCTGCAATGAACTGCGCCTGATCCCACCAATCCCAAGGAGAAGCTTCTGGTACCAAAGGAAGCATAACTCCAGGAACGCCACAATCCTGATTTCCAGCTGTGAAAGGGCGATCGAAAGGAAATAAACCTTCATAACCGTCATTCAGTACATTCGCAGCCATTGTGTAAACATCCGTAAAGTTTGCATTCACAAAGATGGCATTGTTTCCCACTTCGTTTGCCTTACGCACAACGTCGTAACTTCCAGAAGCCTCAACTACAAAGTCTCCTGTAGTAGGTACAATCACGGGCCCTGTCTTATAAGGTGCGAAAGGATCCAGCGGCGTATGAAATGCTACTGAAGGTACTTCTCCGGCATCTACCCAACTGGAATCGCCTAATGCGCCCCCTAAGTTGAAGCAGAAGTTAATATCAGAGCTATACGTTGCGTAGTTAGGAATATTGATAGGGGTTGTGTTTGTTCCCCAGATGTTTCCATGCAAAGTAGAATCAATATACGGCTCAGGAGGCGTAGAATCCAGGTTAAAGAATTTGGGTACGAGAATTTCGCTGAATTCATTGAGGTATCCGGTACCGAGTGCTACGTATCCTCCGGTTCCAACTCCCCCTACGGCGATTCTATTAGGATCAACCTTATAGTCATTTCCAGCAGTATCTACATTTGCACGCAGGAATCGAACTACGTTTCTCGCATCCTGAATGCCTCTGTAAGCCGCCTGAAGCAGCGTCGCAGTACGGGTATTCTGGTCCATTGTGACGGGGTTCCATCCCTGACGGTAAGAGAAAGAGATCGCTACGTATCCCATTTTTGCCAGACGGGTACAAATCTCAACCGGTGTGCTATCACGACGGGTTCCGTTAGGACTTCCATTCGTAATTTTAGGCAGGAAGTTTCCTGTAGGTGCAAAAATCACCACAGGGCGGGAACTTACTGTATCTCCCATAGGTTCGTAAACATCCATCATCAAGTCAGAAGCAGTGGGCCCGCCCGTGATAACCGTAATATTGTTACCGTACATAACATCTTCGGTAATGGCCACATCGGAAAACACTTCGTCCAGGTATCGGGTTTGCCCCCAGGCAGTACCCGAGACCAGTAGCCCCAAAGTAAGTAGTGTCAATAGTCTGTTCATAGTAATCTGGTTTTGGTTAATAGTTTATAATTGCTTTCAAAGTAGCCTTATAGAGGGATGTTTTCAGGGCGGAGTTGAATTACAAAAAAAATTAAATCTTGTCCAATTCTAATACTACAGAAAAATAAGCCATACGACCTACGCGTGGGCCGCCAAATACTTGTAAAGCTTTATTATTCAGCACATTAGAAGCGCCTAATTTAAAGGTGCTCTTTATTTTGGGGAACCGCTTATTGACCTGCACATCAACCAGATCATAAGTAGGCACTAAGCCGGTAAATTGCGGAGAGCCTTCAAACAAGAAGCCTTCTATCCACTTGTAATTCACATTGAATCCTGCGTGGCGAAGTCCACCAATAGTAAGGTCCCGGCCCGAAAAACCAAGATTGAACTTATGCTCAGGCGTATTATAAGCTGGAATAATGGGATCATTAGACTGCGTATTCAGCACATTCCATGAGTAATTTCCTGAGAGGGTGTAGCCCCCATCAAAGAAATAATTGAGCCCTACAGATGCACCTTGTGTCGTAACTACTTCCTGTGAATTAGCTGATACCCGATATACCTGCGCGGCAATCACCCGATTCGTAAGTACAGGGTCAAAGGTAACATCTACTCCAATATTGAAGCCCAGGAAGTCCTGATACCGACTGTAGTAATAGCTGGCATCGACAAATAGTCGCTCAAAAATCGTAGAACGCAGGCCGATTTCTATGGTTTGAACTTTTTCAGGCTTAACCGGATCAATGTCATAGAACTGGATCAGGTTCCGGTTCAGATCCGGGTCGTTGAAATACTTGGCAAGAGATGCCGTATCAGCAAGGCCAGTAAATCCATCAATATTTCCCACCAGGAAAGCACGACCTACATTGAAGTATAAAAACTGATCAGAAAGGGTCGGATTCCGGATGGCTGAGGAAAAGGATACCCGAATAATATCATTATCAGAGAGGTTAAATACAGCTGAAGCAGCAGGAGAAGCAACAAAAGGAAAATTCTCATTCTTATCCACGCAAACCGTTGCATTCAGTTTCAGGCGATCTTCCATCAGCTTCTTCTCAATACCGGCATATACCCCAAATTCGGAATTGGTAATCCTCGTGTTGGAGGTATCTCTGAAAATCGTTCCTTCTGAAACCGGCGCATAAATACGTCCATTTGCTCCTACTGTAATATCCGCAAATTCGGGCGTGAAGGTATATTCACCATGAAGATGATACAGCGCCGAGCGGTCCACAAACATGGTACCCCCACTGTTAAGCGGAGTAGAAGTAATCGAATCAAAAGCTGCCTGAAATTCAGGCGAACCGGGTACCAGATAAGGGGTAGAGGTATTCCCAAAATCAGCATAGTTTCGGGCAAGCGCATGCCAGGCTGCAAGTGAGTCCTGATTGGCAGCCAGGATCGCAGCATGCTGAGTCAGATCATAAGAAAAGGAACCGTCCGGATTAATCACGCCAGAAGGGAACCCATCCAGTTGCTGCACTTTGCGCCGCATACCACCGGGAGAATACCCCGGCGTGGTAGGAAGGACCGAACCATTCCAGAAGTTGCGATAGTCCACGCTCCAATCCTGATCACTTTTAGAAAGCGCCTGAAGACGGAAAGCCGTAAAAACCGCATCATAAGTATTTCCAGCATTTTCATGGGTAGTGTAGGCTCGGGCAAAGAATTTTCCAGGTTTCTGTATCTCGATACGCCCCTGATAGAAATTGATATCCTTCAGACTGATTCGATTATCCCCTTGATAAACGGTGGTTCCTGAACCATAATTCATCGAAGCGATAAATTCTACATCTTCTTTTATTTTGTAATGAAAAGCGCCCGCCATCTTAAGATTTTCGGTATCGTAATCTACTATATCGGCTTCCGCATAGCCTGCGCGGTGCCAACGCTCCAATCCCGGAAACTGAAACCGCTGGCTACTGCTGGTTGCATTATTCTGGCCGGCACTCAGGTTTTCATCTCCATATCGGTTAACGGCATCATAGCCACCCGGATTGTTCGGCAAGGCGCGCGTATTAAAAGCCTGATCCATATTATCCGCTTCCCAGTCATCAGCAGTCAGATAAAATGCATTTACTTTCAGCGCAATCCGCTCCACTCCCTTTTTGTCTTTGAATACCTTCGCATAGCGAATGGCCGTTTCCCGCAAATTTCGTTCTCCCACTTTCACAGAAACAGACAGCCCCCTATGGATAAAGGGATTTTTGGTGCGCATGGAGATAACGCCATTAAAGGCATTTGGCCCGTAATACGCAGAACTCGCCCCTACTACCAGATCTACTGATTCCACATCTAGTTCCGAGGATCCCAAAAAGTTTCCCAAAGCGAAGTTCAGCCCCGGTGCCTGATTATCGATACCATCGATGATTTGCAGGGATCGAACGGGAGAAGTACTATTAAACCCACGAGTATTCACTACCCGAAAGGCAATACTTGCCGCCGTCAGGTCAACTCCTTTTAAGTGGCCAAGGCCCTCATAGAAGTTAGCCGCCGGCGTTTCTTTAATGGCGTTGATGCTGAGAGATTCGATACTGAGGGCAGATTGCATCTGTCGTTCTCCCTGCGCCGTGGCAGTAATTTCCACCTCTCCCAGGGTAAGGCCTGATTCATTCAACCGAAGTCGATGCGTGTTGTCTACATTCTCTGCTGTAACCTCATAAACGAGTGTATCATAGCTGAAGAAGGTAACCACCAATGAAAACGGAGGGGAGACAGGAGACCGAAAACTAAATTTCCCTTCTGCATCTGAGAGGGCACCTGCAGGCTGTCCCTGCACGACAATTCGAGCTCCTACTAATGCTTCTCCCGTCTCTTGATTGGAAACCTGTCCATTCACAGTTGCTTGCGCATAACTCTGGTGAGGGAAACATAAAGTGCCGAGTAGTACTCCCGCAAACAGAACCGTTGCGAAAATAGTAGTGTCAAGTTTTTTCATAAGCATCAAATAAGAAGCAGTAGTTCTCTTTGCAAGGGAGTAAGCTTAAGGCATTTTACAAAACTATTATGTAAGCATACAAAAAAAAAGGAAGAGAAGCGAAAAAAACAGGAGAAGAAATAGGCCCTATCTCTAGCAAATGAGTTCCGCTGGGCAATCAATTGCCTCCTCTTAACGAGTAGGCTTGGGAAAAGCGTTGCTCCTGACACAAGTAGAAAGAAGAGGCTCTATCCCAGATATTGGGGATTTCTATTCGCAATATTCATCTGCAATGGAAAGGGCTTTCGAAATAATCTCGACGCCTTCATCGATTTGACCTTCGGTAACACAAAGTGGGGGAGCGGTAAATATCCAGTTCCAGCGTACAAAGGTAAACATTCCCAATTCACGTATTTTGGCAGCCATCCGTTTAGTGGCTTCCATTTCATGAGGTTTTGCATTCCAGGGGGTAGTAGGTACTTTGGTTTCCCGGTTTTTGACTAACTCAATACAGCCCAACAAGCCGGTATTTCGGAAATCCCCAATCGATGGGTGTCGGGTTTTGAGATGTTCAATTTGTGTTTCCAGATAATGCCCCATTTTCGCAGCATTTTCGACCATATTCTCCGCTTCCAGAATTTCCTGCACAGCAAGTGCAGCTGCACAAGATACCGGATGCGCGGAGTAGGTCAGGCCAGCAGGAAGCGGATGATCGTCAAAAGCCGCTGCTATTTTTTGACTGACGATGACTGCCCCCAGCGGAACATAACCAGAAGTAAGTCCCTTGGCCATGCACATAATATCTGGCGAAACGCCATGATGCTCGATGGCAAACATTTTGCCAGTTCTGCCAAAACCACTCATCACCTCATCATCAATAACTAACATACCATATTTATCCGCAATGGCCCGAACCCCTGGCCAGTAACCAGGAGGATATTTGATGCAGCCGGAAGTGCCGGATTCTCCTTCGATCAGAATCGCGGCGACGCTCTCAGGGTTTTCAAATTGGATGACCCGCTCCATGTGCGCCAGGGCCCGTTCCGCACATGCTTCCGGAGTCGTGGTTCCCCAGGGACAGCGATAGAAATAGGGATTTTCTACATGAATGAAATGAGGCGCAATCTCACTATCTATTGCATGCTTGCGTGGATCTCCTCCTACCGACATTGCGCCGTAGGTTCCCCCGTGGTAGGATCGGTACAAGGAAACGATCTTGGGCCGACCAGAATATACACGGGCGATTTTGATCGCATTTTCAATCGCGTCTGCTCCTCCCAGTGTGAAAAAAGTTTTCTTCAGATCTCCCGGTGTAATTTCTGCCAGTTTCCTGCCTAATTTCCCCCTCACCTCGGTAGCCATCCCCGGGTAGACATAGCTGAGTTGCTGCATTTGGCGGGTCACGGCCTCTGTAACTTTGACATGGCCATGCCCAATGTTGACATTCATGAGCTGAGACGAAAAATCCAAATATCGCTTTCCACTTCGGTCGTAAATATAAACTCCCGATGCCCGGTCAGCAGGAATTGGATTGAGGCCTGCTTGTTTCCCCCAGGAGAAGAGGGTATGGTCAAGATTTTCCTGGATAATGGAGTCAGTATGAATAGTAGAGTTCATGGATTTTACGTTATCGGACCTATGCTAATTTTCATTTCCTGCTAACAGGCCAAACAATTCTTCCCTAATGGGTCTTTTGCACAGTACGTGGTAAAGGCTAATCGGATTCAATTGGGACGATTACATTGCAAGGAAAGGCACTCACACTCTCCTAAATTTGTAGATTTTATGCTTTTCTTGTAAAAAATTAAATCGGAATGCTAAGAAAACATACTTTCTCCTTAGTTGTGCTCGGTGTGCTTGCTTGCTTACAGACCGCCTGCCTCAACAATAATCTCATCAAATCCGACACCCCTTTACTGGATCAGATTCAGCTGCCAGACGGATTTGAGATTGCGGTGTATGCGGAGTCTGTCAAAAATGCCCGTTCCATGGTGCTTGGGGAGCAAGGGACTGTTTTTGTAGGGTCAAGGAGTGCAGGGAATGTCTATGCCCTGGTAGATGAGGATGGAGATTTTATAGCCGATCAACAATACCTGATTGCTTCCGGGCTCAACTTACCCAATGGAGTAGCGTTTCGGGAAGGCGCACTTTATGTCGCAGAACCGGATAAGGTCTGGCGATATGATCAGATTGAATCTCAACTGGCCAATCCGCCCAAACCCGTTTTGGTAAGTGATGCCTTTCCCAATAATGCCTGGCATGGTTGGAAATATATCGCCTTCGGCCCGGATGATAAACTATACGTTCCTGTCGGAGCGCCCTGCAATATTTGTGAAAAAGAAGATCCTCGATACGCTTCGATCATGCGCATGAATGCAGATGGGAGCAGCCTGGAATCTTTTGCAAAAGGGGTCCGCAATACCGTCGGTTTCAGTTGGCATCCAGAG
>CAYGTH010000418.1:0-6676 GCA_964352745.1 uncultured Bacteroidia bacterium | reverse complement strand
CTAGCCAACTGACTGGAGGGACATCGCAAGGCGAAAGCCGAGATTACCGTACCGAAACCCCGGTGGCCAGTTGAAGCGATACGGAACGCGGCAGTCGCGCGGAGTGTTGTTCCAGCCACCGCCACGGTACACACGGGTAGACCCGTTTTCAGGACCACCTGGGTTTTTAACCATGCCTTTATCCGCGTATTTCTGGTAGTAACTGCCACCGTACCAATCCTCACACCATTCCCATACATTCCCACTCATATCATATAGCCCCAGTTCATTCGGTAACTTTTGCCCTACAGCTTTTGTCTCTCCATGACTATTGGTTTCAAACCAGCCCACTTCTTTTAGTTTATTACTGCCAGAATAGGTAAAGCCCTGGCTTTTTTGACCGCCCCTCGCTGCATATTCCCACTCCGCTTCTGTGGGGAGTCGATAAACTTTTCCTGTTTGTTCATTGAGTTTTTTTAAAAACTCCTGACACTCCTCCCAGGAAACTTGCTCCACAGGTCGATCTCGCCCCTTAAAAAAAGAGGGATTTGTGCCCATAACCGCTTCCCATAATCCCTGCGTTACGGGATATTGGGCAATGTGAAAAGCATCCAGTTCTACCTCATGGATGGTTTGCTGATTTCCCAACCAATCCTTCTCACCATCGCCCATCATATACCTACCACCGGCTATCGAGATCATCTCGATAGCCGTTCCATCTGTGAGGGTTTCCCGGTATATTTCAGGAGAAGTCCGCTTTATCAATTTGGTTGATGTTATAGATTTTTTTAGCCTTTTGCGCGACCTTCAGACTAGTTGAATTATGTTTTGGCTCGGGAGGGCTTTCCGCGTCTTCCTGGGATATAGTATGTTCGGCGTCTGCCGAAACAGTCTTTTTCCTGAAGAACACATATCCCATCAAGACAAACACTCCTCCCAAACAAGCGATTATCGGTTCGAAGGGAATCTTCTCCGGTTCGAGTGAATAATCGTTGTAGGCCCATGCACCGCAAAGAATCAGTATGATCGCAGTACTGGCATAGGTCCAGAAGTTGGGTTTATTGTCCATAATCAGTGAAATACGTTAAGAAAATGAGGCATCATCTATCTTTCCAATGTTGTAGATCTTCTCTGCCTGTTGGATAATCGTTTTAGAATCGCCCTCCATTTCCGATGATTTTGGCAACCATTCTTCAAGGTATATTTCAAGCTGCCGCTTAAACTGTACTTTTAGGTTGTCAATATTTGAGTAACGGGTTGGAAAATGGCCTAAGGCTCGTAATTTTTGTTTAAAATCCGTCAAACTCTTAAGGTTATCCATATTTAGTTCCTCCATATTTACCGAAACGTTTTTAAAATAGGTAAAGATGAAAGGTCTTCCTGTCTCCTTGAAATGATTCCAGGCCGTTTCCACTTCACTCTGTGTGTATTTACCTGCCTTGGTAGCAAATAAGCAAAGCCCCATTTCGCACTCCTTGATTTCCTTATTGTATTCCCCTTGCAAGCTGGTTGGAGACATCGCATCAAAGAAATATTCCCATTGGATGATTTCCAGGTAAATGCCTTTTTTATGAAGTCGATCGTTTTGCTCGCTGATAAACTGCCTGAATTGATCTCGATCCTCCTCCAGTTCCTCCGCAGAAGCCAGGAATATTTTGATGGTTTTAATCATGGGTTTATTTTCGGCTTTAGGTGCATCATCAGACTTGCCAAAGGTTGTATTTACATCTTTCCCCAAAAAGGGAGCAAAATCAGTATAGTTTTGGTATTGCTTGTCTAAACACCGGATGCGAGGTTCGCTTGTTGGATGAGTGAGCAAATCTTTTAGTAAAACAAAACTGTTCCCATCAGCGCTTACGCTTTCCTCCCCTTTTTCATCCTGAAGCTCTTCCAACAAGTTCCGTATTTTATCCAACAATTGCTTACTCCCCTTAGTAACCCGTACATAAATCTGCCGTTTTCTGTCTTCCAATTTCCGAACTTCTACCAATGCACGCTGTGTACCTTCTTTCAGGACTAAGCCTTGTTTCCAAATATCCCCTTGTTCTGCGAGGGTTTGCGTCCGTACAATGAAACTTTGAATCACACCATAATGCAAAAATTCGTGAGAATAGATGAGGTGCAGGGGATATACACTTTGCCAAAACTCCTCAACACTATCTGGTTTTTCATCCGGGAGCAATTGGGGTGCGACAAAGGTTCGTTCCTCGAAGGGAATATGAGAATGCTCCTGCTTCTTTTTTGAATCCTCGAAGCACAACTCACAGGAAAGCATGAAGCTGATGAATAGTTCCCGTTCAGCAGGCAAATATTGTTTCCAATAGTTGTTCAACTCCTTGCCCGTGAATCTCCCTTTCTTTTTTTCCAGTTTATAATAATGTTGTTCGCGATCTAACAAGGCGTAGATAGCTTCGATTGCCCATTCCTGATCCAAGATGATCTGATCTTCAAACAGCCCTTTTCTGTAAAAAACCACCCCCGTCTTCACCAACCAATTTTCCAGAATCTCCATACGATCGGTATGCTTGATGCCTTTGCTCAGCAATTTATACGCTTCCAGGCCCATACGTTTTTCACCACTTTTTTGCTTCTCTCTTAGTGATTGCCGCACCTGCGCCCAGGACTCGGGAATCGTTTCTTTGTCTGTTTTAATTTTGCCTACTGCCCGGTTGAGATACAACCGTAACTCCTCAAAGCCGTTGTCTTCTTCGCCTGCCTTGGAATCAATTTGGTGTATGTTGAAATATTGAAATTGATCAGCAAACGCTTCCCTGATCTCAGGAATGTCTTTGATCCCATGTTTTTCTTTTTTGGTTTGGATGACCAAGGCAGGACTACCGTCTCCGAGGTGCTTTCCATAGGAAAGCCAATAACTCAGCCCAAATATCTCATATTCCCGCTCTTCTCCATCTTCCTCTCTTCTGTCAACCAATTTATTTTCCGTTTCCCGGTCCCACAGGATCAAGTATACTGCCCCTGATCGCATGAACAATCGATGCGTTGCGTGGTAGATATCCTGCCCGCCAAAATCCCAGATGTTCAACAGCCACTTGAAGCGGGGAAATTCTTTCCTGTCTTTTGGGAACTGCTCCAGGGAAATTGCATGAGTAGAGGATTCGGCTTCATCAAATGTGTCATATACAAGTCTATTGACCATGCAGGTCTTGCCAACAGCCCCATTCCCTACTACAAGTACCTTACATTCATTATCGATGGCTTCCCCCATCCCCATGTCTTCGAAGTAGCCGATCAAAAATTCGATACAACTTTTTGAGGACTGGTTTTCAAGGAAACCCAGAATCTGTTCCGGCAAGGGGTTATTTGCCAAGTAGAGAGCCAACTTCCCCGCCTGCGGAAATGCATCCAGGAAGTCATTCTCTATTTCTGTGAGTTCATTGTTGCGCAGGTGAAGTGTTTCCAGGCCTGGAAGGGGTTCGGGAAAGTTGATCGAGGCGATGTTATTCTGATTGAGGTATAGAAACCTCAGGGCTTTCAAGCCTTTTGGAGCATCAAATTCTGTCAATCGGTTTTCACTCAAATCCAGCACCTCAAGGTTTGGCAATTTCCCTTTCAACTCCACGGAGTTAAGTGATTTATTTCGACTTAAATCCAGTTTAATCAAACCCCAAAATCCTGCTAACAGATGAAAACTTTCCAACGCACATTCGTTGATATCCAGCACCTGCAAACAAGGAAGTGCTGCCGAAAATTCGACATGCCTTAGATTCGTATTCTCATCAAGGAGCAAGTGGGTCAGTTTTGGTAGTTCCGGGACTATTAAATCCTCGAATGTATTACCACTCAAGTTCAGAACCTCTAACCGGGAAAGATCATCACTCAATATCTCTTTTATTCTGTCATCATCGAGCCTTTGGCTACTAAGATTGATCCCCGTAATTGCTCCATCCTGATCTTGCGTAAAACGATTGGTGTATTGAGCTTGTATGAGTTCGAGAGGATTGTGGAGTTCAATTAACTTCATATGATACTGTCCATTTCCGAGTTTAATACAAAATAGCAGCAGGACTTTCGGCTTTCCCTACTCATACCGCTGCTTTGCGAATAGATCGCCTGTTTGTCCTGCCTGATTGCAGGAACAGGATCTTCGTCTGTTCAGTGGAAGCTATCCGGCATTCCTGTGAGCTGGAGGGACATCGCAAGGCGAAAGCCGAGATTATTGTTCCGATTCTCCGGTTGCCAGTTGTTGCGATACGTTACGCGGCAGTTCTGCGGAGTGTTGTTCCAGCTACCGCCACGGTTCACACGGTTAGACCCTTATGACGAAGCTCCTTCTTTTTGCAAAATAAGATTTTCTCTGAATCGTTTTGTATCCGCATGCGAAATAAATGCCAATAAAGGCAATACCCGTCGTTGACAAACTCCCTCGGCCCATTCCCCGGATTCGTACTGCTGCTCTAATATGTGAATTTTTCTGATAAATCGTCGCTTACTCCGCTGAGTAAGCCGAACCTGATAGGGATAGATCAAATAGCCCAGAAAAGGCAATCCGCGTTGTGTGCGATTGAGTGCTGCTGGTTTCAACTCACATAGGAGTAAGGATTCGATGTAATCATTTATTATTTGAAAGGCCTTTTTCAAAACTGTTTTATCCTGATGCCAAAGAATCATGTCATCCATGTACCGAACATAGGCCTTTAGTTGGAGTTGTTCTTTTATAAAATGGTCCAACCTCACCAGGTAATGATTGGCAAAATACTGGCTACTTAGATTCCCTATGGGCAATCCCCTTCCCGGGCTTGTTTCGTAGCTTTCAAGGATCTTATCATATATCTCCAGCAATCGCCAGTCTTTGTACATTCGCCCAAGAGCTGATTTGAGGACATCGTGATGAATGCTTCCAAAGAATTTTCGGATATCCAGTTTCAGATACCACGCATATCTCTGCGTGTATATTTTTGCCCGATCAATCGCAGCATAAGTTCCTTTACCCTTGCGGCTGGCATAACTATCATGGATTTGGGCACGGTCAAAGTAATCATGACAGATATTCATGATCCCATGATGAAGGACTTGTTCGCAAAAAGCGCTGGCACATATTTCTCTTTCTTTGGGGTCGAATACTTGAAAGTATCTGTAATCACCCACTTCCACTAAGCCTGATTGGATTTGCCTTTGCAAATGCAACAGGTTGACGTCTAAGTCCTTTTGATAGCTAAGTATCTCACGGCTATGGCGCTTCCCTCGGCTTGCTTTCCAAAAAGCCAAACGAAGGTTGTCCAGCTCTGCAATCGACTCAATCAGGTGATTCGTTCTTTTTATGGGTTGAATGAGTCCAAAAATATTCTCCGTATTTCTCTATCTTCTTCGATCCAATTCCTTTGATCTCCTTCATCCTGCTTGCTGTAAGATGCACTACCTGTGCCAGTTTCGAGAGTTCTTCATCTGTAAATATCGCATATGCGGGAATTGCCTCCTCCCTGGAAACTTGCTTTCGGATCTCTCGCAGTTTAGAGAACCGCTGAAAACTGTCTTCATCTAATACTTGTTTATAATCTATTTTTCCTTTCTTGGGAATCTCCCGAGATGAGCCTTCGATGTATCGAATACAGAAACTCCAAAAACTTCCCTGTGAATTATCGATCAAATGGGATTCGATTTGAAGCACTTTTCGAGAGCGTAAAAAGGTATTCATTTCCGCAACCATTGATTCGCCTCCGAGAATGGGTATGGTAAATATTTTTATTTGCATAGTAGCGCTGTTCCATGATTTAAAGTGGGCGACCGGACTACGCCTGCTCCTTCGCGCTCCGCAGCTCAGTTCGCTGGCTTGTCCCCTCCCCCACTTTATAGCTCACAGGAATGCCGGAAAAGCTAGCCAACTGACTGGAGGGACATCGCAAGGCGAAAGCCGAGATAATTGCGCCGATACCCCGGCGGCCAGTTGCTGCGACACGCCACGCGGCAGCTCTGCGGAGTGTTGCCCCAGCCACCGCCACGGAACACACGGCTAGACCCGTTTTCAGGACCTTTAGGGTTTTCAACGAGGCCGCCATCCACAAACTCCTGATAGTACTTATCACTAAACCAATCTTCGCACCATTCCCATACATTCCCACTCATATCATAAATCCCCAGCTCATTGGGTATTTTCTGGCCAACGACTTTTGTTTCTCCGTGACTATTCCGCGAATACCAGCCCACTTCTTTTAATTTATTACTGCCAGAATAGGTAAATCCCTGACTTTTCTGACCACCCCTCGCCGCATATTCCCACTCCGCTTCTGTGGGGAGTCGGTAGATTTTTCCAGTTTGCTCATTGAGTTTTTTTAAAAACTCCTGACAATCCTCCCAGGATACCTGCTCCACAGGTCGATCCCAGCCCTTGAAAAAGGAGGGATTTGTGCCCATAACTGCCTCCCATAATCGCTGCGTTACGGGATATTGGCCCATCCAGAAACTAGCCAGCGATACCTCGTGAATCGGTTTTTCTCTAATAAAAGCCTCTCTAGCTTCACTGCCCATCATGAAGGTTCCGCCTTCAACCCGGATCATGTCGAAGGAGCAATCGTCAGATATTATTTCGGAAAAGGAGGCTTCAGGCATTACCAGATTGTTTATCTGTAAATATAGAAGAATATGATTGGAATGGAAGGGTTATACCATTTGGGTGTCCGCAGACCCCGGTTTCCCAGGCGGCGGTTCTACCTTAGTATTTCCATGGAAATAAAGGCTCGAA
>CAYGTH010000417.1:0-6729 GCA_964352745.1 uncultured Bacteroidia bacterium | reverse complement strand
TCATTTTTAAACTTTATTGATATAGTCTTTTGCGTTTGATGCTTTGCTGTTTACATTATAGATGGCTGAATGGTTAGGCACATAGATGCAAAGCGCCTGTGGCGGGACTGGTTTGAATTGAACACAGAGGCACGGAGACACAGAGAAATTCTGAGCCTGAGTAGTTTTAGTTTTTATAATATTTTTCCTTCTATCGAAACCTGGCGACTCCGCCTGAGTCCTTATTCCCTCAGAATTCCCACCTCCAGATACGATGCATGTTCCGGCGAATGATAGACTTTATGAGTCGCCTTTCGGAAATCAGCTTCAGTGGCTTCGAAGATATTGTCAATGTATTGCTGGGGATTGCGATCCACAAGTGGGAACCAGGTACTTTGAATTTGCACCATGATTCGATGGCCTTTTTTGAAGGTGTGGAGCACATCCTGGAGGGGGAGATTGATTTCGCTGATTTGATTGGGGATGAAGGGCTCTGGCTTTTCATAGCTATTCCGGAAGCGTCCGCGTATGACATCTGACCGTACCATTTGCTGGTAGCCGCCCAGGTCCTTATCGGGATTATGGGGAAATGCACCATGGTCATCCGGATAGACATCAACGAGTTTGACAATCCAATCAGCAGCAGATTCACTGGTCGAGACCAGCAAGTGCGCCAGCAATTCGCCCGACAAGGTCATGTCAGCGTCCAATGGCTCCGTCTGATACACCAATACATCGGGCCTTCTCGCTGCAAATCGCTGATCATCGGTCATGTATTCCTGGGTCATGCCAATTGAGACATCTTCCGAAAACGGTACTGGATGATCCGGATCACTGATAAAGGCATCGAAAGTTTCGGAAGTAGGTTGTACAGTAGAAAGGCTTCCTTTTTCGCCCAGGTACATGCGTATTGTTTCCAGGTTTTTGGGGGGATAGGTATCAAATGCCCGCCATTGGTTCTTGCCCGTTTCAAAGACATAGGCTTCGGGCTGTTTGGGATAGGTTTCTCCCTTGAGGTGTCGCATAAAAAAGGGAAACTCGATCTGGTTTTGGTAAAACTCAGATGCTCCGGGCGATTCTCCAAAATAGACATTCCCCAAAGAAACGCCCGTCGAACGAATCCAACCTCCATGTCGCCAGGGACCCATGACGAGCGTATTTTCAATAGAAGGATTATTGGCTTCTATGGTTTTGTAAATTTTTAGTGGCCCATATAAATCTTCAGCATCCAACCAGCCGCCCACCGTCAGGACTGCGCAGTTGATATTGGATAGGTGAGGCAAGAGGTTTCGCGCCTGCCAAAACGCATCGTAATTGGGATGTGCGACCAAATTCGACCAAAACTTCATGGTATCGCCCATATAGCTTTCGGTTAGGGTTTTTGCCGTTCCCGCCCGCATAAAAAACGAATACCCATCAGGAGTTCCGTGATCCAGACGGTCGCCCCATTCTGTGGTTTTTCCTCGCCGAGGCTGATCAAAACTGGTCATAAAATTAAAACAGTGCGGCATAAAAAAGGCACCATGATGATGAAAATCGTCCCAAAACCAATCGGCTATGGGTGCCTGAGGAGAGGCGGCCGCCAGATTGGGATGACTGTTAATAATCCCCGCAGCGGCATAAAATCCCGGATAAGAAATCCCCCACATCCCAACTTTCCCATTATGGCCATCCAGGTTATTGATGAGCCACTCAATCGTGTCCCAGGCATCAGTGCTTTCGTCAATTCCTTTTTTCTCATTTGTTCCTGCCACCTGCGGTCGCATATCTTCAAATTCACCATCAGACATAAATTTGCCACGAACGTCCTGATACACAAAAATAAATTTCTCGCGCATAAACAGCGGCGAGGGACCGAGGTTGTTCCGGAAGTGTTCCGTTCCGTAGGGAGCCGCCCGGTAGGGTGTCCGCAACAGCATAACAGGATAAGTAGTATTCCTGTCTTTGGGCGTATAAACCGAGGTAAAAAGATGTATCCCATCCCGCATGGGGATTTCCACTTCCAATTTATCATAATGCTCGGCAATGTAGAGAGAATCGGAAGATTGCGCCTGGGTAGTACAAAGAAGTAACAAGGCACATAAAAGAAGGGTAAATCGGGAAATCGGGGGCTGAGATTTCATAAATAATCGCAAATTGGATAAAGGGAAGTCTTCCAAATTCGGAACTCCTTCTTGAATTGACAAGTAATAGTTGAATTTTCCGTACTAATACGGAATTTCATAAAGAGAATACGCCCTGGCTTGAATCGGCGAATGAATTCGCCGGTACGGGGCACGTTGCGGCGAATTCATTCGCCGAGGGACCTTTACAGAATAGAATTTCGATATCGATACGATCGGGTGCGATGGAGGGTCATGCCTTGTGTGTCCGTTAATGCCCATTCATATCTCCAGCTTGGAATGCGGTTAATTGGGGAATCCAGTCGATGGTAGTAACCAAACTCAGCCGGTTGGCCACCTGTTATTATTCGCAGCTCTGATTTTGGCTTACATCCCCACCTGATACAAATCGGAAATGAAAACCACTCGGGGTTAATACGCGGCCCGCATTGCAGAATGCTAAATAGAGAGATTACATCCGGCTTGTACCCAGCTATCATTTGAGGTATTTGGAGGTAAAAATCGTTCCCATTTTGGGTATCTATCCTTTGCAATACCGGGGATACAAATTCAATATTTCCGACTTTTGTTTCCTGAGCAAAGGCAATTGCCAAGATCATTGAAAATATTAATGGATGTTTGAGAATATTCATCATGAATTCCAGCTTAATGAGCCCTTGCCCTTATTGGTTAAATCGGCGAATGAATTCGCCGGTACGGAGCATGTTGCGGCGAATTCATTCGCCAAGGGACCTTTACAGAATAGAATTTCGATATCGATACGATCGGGTGCGATGGAGGGTCATGAGTTGGGTGTCGGTTAGAACGCCAACATATCTCCAGGTGGGAATGCGGTTAACGGATTTCCCTAATTGATCGTCATTTCCAAATTCAGCAGGATGACCACCTTTGATCGTGTCCAACCAAGAAATGGAATTGACAGGGAGGTTAGGGATTCCTTTAATTCGTACTCCATCAATGTAGTAGTACACCTTAGTTCTCCCACAGGCGCTAACCCAGCATCTTGAATAATAAAATGCTTCATACATATTCAGATGCACCCATAATTCAGGCATATATCCCACCGGAATCAGGAGTTCTTCAGTCAAGTCTGAAAACTTATCAAGTGAAATTTCTGTCAGGGCAATATCCTGATTGGCATACTCATCGTTCCGCTCAACTGATTGACCCAGGATGTCAGAAAACAAACCGAACCATAAGCAACACAGGAGCAGATTGGGAATAAAAGATCTCATTAATTTCATATAGATTCTCTCTTCAAGTGGCATTCTTAATCATTTATTTGAGGCGACGATTATGCCAGATTCGATTCAAAGCCAACATCAACTCCCGTTCGTTCTCGTCATATCGATTTATGATTACAATAATGTCATAACCAAGGGGATGCCCCATCAATAAATCATAAGACTCAAACCGAGCAGGAAGCCCAGCTGCAACCTCCCATAAAGGATCGCATGCTCGAGGATCACAGAAATAATATCCTCCCGAGATCATTTTCGTTGAATACCGAGGTGCGACGACCTCTTCGATTTTCAACAATTCATGATAGGCTAGCGCATCGATAGATTCAATAGTCGGCTTATCTGGCTTTTGCTGGGCAGGCACACATGTAACCAGGCCAAACACCAGGCCTATGGACAACAGAAGGATTCTCATAACAAGGATGACTCTCATTATTCCGAAAATAAGGAAAATCATCTTCCTCTCCCTATTCAAAAACCATCGGCTATTTCACAGATTTCCGCATTGACATGACATAGCCGAGGTGCATGCCTTCATGGACATTGTTAAACGCTACGGCTGTTTCTATGCTTTTGAGTTGCACGCCATAACTGGTACTATATGCCTGATAATCACCAAATTTACCTTCCACATAGTCGGCCATTAGGCTTTGAGGGAGGGCTTCAAGCAAATCGCGGATTTGAGCGACCTCCGCTGCTTCAACCGGAGTCTCAGGGCGGGTGCCTTTTCGGTACCGACCTATCAATTCATCGGAGATCAGGCAGGGAAGGCCCGCCATTTTGTAGCAAAGCAGTTGTTGGGTAACCGCCACGTGGCCCAGGTTCCAAATCAGGTTATTGCTGAAGTGTTCTGGAATGTGATTGAGGGCCTCTACGCTTAGGTTTTCGGTAGCACGTAAGAGATTGGAACGGGTAGCAAGTAGCAGATCGAATTGAAATTTCATAACAACAAATAGATACGATATAGACGGACTAGACAGTCCCTTGTTTTTTCATATAGGCAGCCAGCAAATCGCGGCTTGTTTTACTCACTTTATTTTGCAAAAAGGAAGTCCAGCCCAGCAATAAACCAATGGGTCCCAAGGCCATGCGAGACCACCGCCAAAAGCTGAATACATCTGTATGTTTGATGATTTTCCCATCCTGAAACTCGAAAGAAGCCTGAATGATATTATGTACTTTTCGCCTCGTTTTTGAGAAGAAATATACGGCCTCCCAGGTTGCAACCCCTTTATTCTCATCCGCATCAACCTCATAAAAGGAAATCTCCAATTCTCCTTTTGAACGTTCAAGGAGCATTCGCCACATACTGCTGACCTCTATTCCTTTCAATTTCCTAAAAGCGGGGTCTTCAAACTCTATATCCGGATGGTAACAGGCTGCCATCGCATCTGCATCCCCTTGCTGGAATGCGGTATAAAAATTTTCGATGATTCGTTCTGTTGGATAGCTCATAACAACCAAGGTACAGAGAATTCAGGAATTATCGACGCTTGAGGCGCTTGACCATTCCTTTTCGGACCAGCTTTCGGTATTCTTTCAACAGCTCTTGTATGTCATCCCAAGGCAACTCCTCGTCCATTCCTTCAGGCAATTCTACATACCTCAGGAAAATAACAGATTCATTTGGCTCATATTCATCCAATTGAAGTCCGATTTTAGAAAGGGTATCCCCTTTATAATTCACCTGAAACAAGCTATAATGAACAGACTCATAGGAGACTGAAGCATAATTTGTAGTAGAGTCTTTCTGAAAACGCAAGCCCATTTCCGTCCACTTTTCCTGAATTGCAGCCTCGCTCATTTTCACTTCATAAGAATCGAACATATACAATTTCCCTTCCTTGATGTGCTGCCGAAAACGCAAAGGCATACTTGTCGCACAAAAAGCGAATACAGCGATACCAGCGAGTGCATATCCACTTATTTGGCGCAGAGGGATTTGTGAAGCAGGCAGCACATAGCCTTTCTTTTGGTACCAAAATCCAATCGGCAATATCAACACCGCTATGAAATCCGTGTAATCGACAACCCGGCCTATTACAAAAGGCCCATACTGACTGAATATATCTATAAAGTCCTGAGAAGCAGGCGTTTTCCACCAGATGAAACAGGCACCAGAGAGCAGATACATCCATCTTTTTTGTTGAGGAAACACTACTGTCCAGAACATTGCAAATACCAACAAGCCCGCAAAATCGGAGAGTTTGCCGGTTAGCCATCCTGGGAATTGACTTTTCAAGACAAAGTCATTGAGTAATAACAGGCCCAAACTCAAGACAAATGGGGCCGAAAGCAGGGAAGCAAAATTGGGCTTTTTCATAGGAATACGCGCGCATTAAGGGAAAGCCAAACTAGGACTAATCTGAGAAAATCGATAGGGCAAAATCTAGGGCCATTCTCCTAATGTGAGTTTTCTGGCTCCTGAAAATAATGTTAGTTCGATTCTGCGCTTCCACGGAGATCCACCAAGTAAGCACAAAGGTTCACAAAGCTGGGCATGTCTGCTATTTATAGGATTCTAAATAGGCAATCGGGACCGTCATGCGTAATTCGCCTTGTTCCTGCGCGATCTTATTTAATTGCTGCTCCAATTCGCCAAAGACCAGGCGCTCATGCTCAGGGGTAATAATCTTCCGCCATCCTCCCAAAAATCCAAAAATCGTAAGGGAATGACGCAACAAGGCAGAACCGGATGCATAGCGCATCACAAAAGCATCTTCTACAATTTTATCAATTGTCAAATCAGCAGATTCCAGCCAATCGCTAATCGTTGGCAGGTCCACGCGGTGGTCGATATTCTTCCGGAGAGCGGGTAAGTACTGGGGGAGATTCAATTCTGTTAAGACTTTTTCATACACTTCATAAAATTCCTGCATGTGCCCCCGGAGATTTGTGGTGAGGATCATCTTGCCGCCGGATTTCAGCACCCTGCTACACTCCCGGATTGCCCGCTGCGGGTCGCTAAAATTATTCACCCCAATGCTCGATACCACCCAGTCGAAGCTTGCTGCCTCCCATGGTAATTCGTGGGCATCTCCCAGCACCAATTCTACATTTTCCAACTCGTGCAGGGTCTTTTTTGCAAGGGCTCGCTCATGTGCAGCTTTCCAGGCATCGATGCCGGTATACTGTCCTTCAGGCCCCAGGCAATGCGCCAACTCAAACAGCGGAAATCCATTGCCGCAGCCTACATCAAGTAGCTTTAATCCGGACTTCATAGGAATGTGCTCCAATAGCAAACGCCCAAAATGAGAGGACCAAAGCGAAAGTTCATCCAGCGCAGAAGCGACTTCCGGACGTTCGTAATCGGTGTTTCGGTTGAGGTAATTCATAGGAGAGGGGTCAGGGGTCATGTAACAACTAGTTTTTTTGCGGTATTAATA
>CAYGTH010000416.1:0-6741 GCA_964352745.1 uncultured Bacteroidia bacterium | reverse complement strand
CCAATAGCATGTCGGAACATAAAGCCCCACAGGTTGTTAATAATCTGTGGGGCTTGCCTTGTAGGAGGTTAAAGGGAGGTAGATCAGGGATTACTTTGCTTGCTTCCTGGATTCGGGAAGAGGGGAGATACTACTGCTATATCCGGATTCTGATCCGGGTATTCCCTGCAGGCTAGTGGAAACATACGACATTTTTCCGGCGCGCGGGCTGGTAAATGTCGTATGTTTCTGGGTTCTCTTGCAATATCGAAAACATCAAAAAATTGGATTTTCCGGTCAACTTTCGTTCCTATCTGCTATATTGCGTCAAAATTGCTTGAATCAGATTCAACGACTATGAAAATCGGCATTATTGGTACGGGAAAAGTCGCTGCTGCATTAGGCAGAGCACTCACGCACAAGGGCTATCACGTCATGTTTGGGGCCCGGACGCCTCAAAAAGCTGTGGAACTGGCTGGGGAAATGGAACATTTTGCAACAGGGGGAACCCTTGCAAATGCGATCCATTATGGGGAGATGTTGGTGTTGGCGGTTCCTTATCAGGCATTAGAAGAAACCCTGAGTGTTTCTGATAACTACAGCGGAAAAGTGATCATTGATTGTACCAATGCCTTGATCCCGGGGGATATGCCCGAGCTGGCGTTTGGCCATACTACTTCAGCAGCTGAGCAAATTGCCAAAATGGTACCGGATGCGACAGTTGTGAAGGCGTTTAATACGGTTTTTGCTGGATTAATGGACGGTCCGTACTTCGGCCCACATGATGCTACCATGTTTTTCTGCGGAGACGATGCCACAGCAAAAGGCGCAGTAGCTAAATTGATCGGAGATATTGGATTTGAACCGATTGATGCAGGACCATTAGACAGTGCTCGTCTGCTGGAACCGATGGCTTTGTTGCTCATACGCCTGGGTAGTAAAATGGAGGGCAAGGAAATTGCTTTTAAGCTGCTACAGCGATAAGCATAATGCTTTATATACAAAAAACGAGGCTATATCAGTATAGCCTCGTTTTTTGTTTGTATGAATATGAGGGTTTTCAGACCTATTGTACCAAAGGGGCTTCTTCCACCTGCCGTACCTGTTTGTTATCAAAGTTGTGAACAAAGGCAACGACCTTACAATTTTGTACATCAAAGGCTTCATCGATTTGAAGGGTATATGCCTTGTTAAATCGATCGTCTTCACTGACCTGATCAGGGCTGAGGCTTTCCCCCCAGATGCCATTGATAGAACCCCGAAATACATCATGGTGGGTATAATCCGGAATGTCATTGTCGACAAGGTTATAGTCAGTTTGCCAATCCACGATATTATCCTCTACCAGATACACCGCCAGAAATTCATTTTCGCCAGCATCCATGAGATATTTCACATCCACTACGGTGGTCAATTCCCGATTGCTGGGGTCATAACAGTTGAAGATGCGAATACCGGCTTCCGGGGCGAGTTGAAGTTGCTCATCGGTCAGATTGGTCCACTGAGAACCGCCAAGGCCGATTGTGTTGCGGTTGAATAAGCCAAAAGGAATGGCATCAAACACATTAAATTCACTGTATAGTTGATCCCCTTCTGCTGTGGTGAAATCTGTGGTGTATTTCGAGCCGGAAGATTTTGTAGCAGCTAATGGTCCGGAATGAATCGAGATGGTTACAATTCGTCCCGGATACGTCTGGTTTCGCAATTCATGGGCGAGAGCCGTGGCTTCTGGACAATTTCCGCACTGATGTCCAGTCATTTCTTCCAGTAAGAGTTTCCGTACGATGGGAGGAGAATCTGGCCCGAAAGGATCAGCAGCAATAGCCTGGAGTTGACACAGTGAATCAGATGGAATCATCGCAACGGTTTCGACATATGGGGCATCAATGATATCGCAGGCGGACAAAGTCCAGCAGAAAAGTGCGATAAGCGGAAGGGTATAAATGGGAAAACGAAGAACTTTCATGAGAAGCATTTTTTCATTAGAACGAAGAATTGATCGAAAGGGTAATTCCATTGGAAGCAGGCACAACCCGACAAATACCCCCTACACAGAGAAGCCCTGCCCGCTGACGGCCTGCACTGATGCCAAATCGATTGGCTCCTGCTACGTAAGCAATGCTACCGAAGTAATAATGCGTTCGGCGCTGAGTGTCAAACCGGCCTTTGACATAGCTGCCATAATTATATTCATCAATGACGCTGAAAAACCAGTGAGGAGAGATGGAGTATTCAATCAGTCCCATCATCCAATTTCCAAAATCCTGCTGGGAAGATAAATGTTGAAATTCCCATCGGAGCGTTCGTTTTTTATTCAGGCGATGGGAAGCTTCCATGATGAAAATATGGGATTTCACTAGTCCATATCCGGCATTTGGGGAGCCGAATTCTACGATATCTTTGTTGTATTGGAGATTGATATAGGTCAGGATCGTCTTGAAATTCCTGGACCATTTCTTTGAGATTTCCAGATTAATATCCTGGAAATACAGCAGGTCCGAATTTCCCCAAAAACTGGATTCATAGATAAAACCGGGATCTGTGAAAGTCGTATCCATCCCCAGCACCCGGGAGTAGTTGAGGTAAATCTGAGTCCCGTATTTCCCGCCTAGAGCAGTCTTTTTCGGGATTTTGTAAATCAAACTTCCCTGAATTCCCACTTCTCCATTGAGCTGAGTCGCATAGGGATAAAGGGTTGGAAGGCGGTAAGTATGCTGTTTGGTAGAAGGGGGAATGAAATTCAGAGCCAATTCCTGAAAGGTAACTTCCCGCTCGGACCGAAAGTCCATATTGTCTACGCGCTTGGCATTGATGGTAATGCCCAATCCTTTTTGGGAATACCCGGCATTCAGGTAAATGGCTGTTCCGTTGTTATATACAAATTGATTCTTGTTGAATGGGTCGTTGATTTTGTAGGCATATTCCGCATCGAAGGTAAAGCCTTTGTAGCCAAAACTTGCGCGACCTGAAGAAGCGGTTACATTCTCGGGAAGGCGTAATACCGGATCATCATCCTTTTCAAATTTGTTCATGATGCTTCCGCCAATCATCAACCGGATTCGCTTTTCCTGCATGGATTCAGAAAACTGGTGGAAGTGAACTTCTCCGTCAAATCCACGCATGATCCCATTGCTGCGTTCGTAAAATTTGCGCTGCTTGCCAATGAGGCCTTTCAGGTACACCCCTTCTGTCGGGCGGGCTTGAATACGTATCCCATCCATTGAATTGTCAACACCCAGCATCCATTCCTGGTAGGAACGAAAGACCAGCCCATTTCCAAATTGGTCATAGAAATTGCCGACTGTAATATCGAGTTTTTCTGTATTGTATTGAGCAAATCGGTAGGTAAGTCCCTGACCCTCAAATCGGCGATCAAATCCCAAAATCGGATTCAGAAAGGCTTCATAGCGTATACCGGTACTAAAGTTCCCTTGCTGATAGGTCAATTGCAGATAGCTATTGGACAAAATTCGCTCATCAACAATCTCGGCACCAATTAAGGTATCTTCAAAATAAGCCTGTACATCTGTTTGGAAGCTGCCGGAGATATTCCCGCTTTGAATATTCTGGCTTTTAAGGGAGGAAGTTGCCATCCCGGTAAGCAGGAAAGCCAAAATTGAAAGGCGAAAATAAACAGGAAAGGTAGCATGAGCCATAAGCGCCGGATTGGGAAAATATAGACCCCAAATATAGGAAGAATAGCCGAAAGATGATGTCCGTGAGCCGACTATGTCAATGGGGATGTGAAATCAGTCTGTCTTGCAAAATTGAAGGAAGGTGTCGTAAATCCGATGAGGATTGATCAGAGGCACCTGGGAATTATGAAAAAATTCCGGATGCCACTGCACTCCCATTACTTTGCCGGGAGCAGCTTCGTTCCAGCTAACTGCCTCAATTAATCCATCCTCCGCGCTTAAGGCTTGTATCGCCAGGTTGCTGCCGAGATCTTTTACTGCCTGGTGGTGCACCGAATTGATCGTGCGCAGCGATTCATCTGCGTGAAGGTCAGCCATAAAACTACCGGATTCTAGCTGAATATCGTGATGAACCTGATCGTACTGACTTGCATGCCGATGCTGAACAGGGGTTTCAAGTTGAGTGGCAATATCCTGATAGAGATTCCCTCCGAAATAGACATTCATCAACTGAAATCCTCTGCAAATCCCGAAAATGGGTTTTTCATGCTTCATCGCATAATCCATCAGGTGAAGTTCATATTCATCCCGGAAAGCATCTCCTTGCCAGCGTCCCTCTTCAATTGGGGATTCTCCATAACTAGCGGGGGCAATATCGGTCCCTCCCTGGAAAACAAATCCGTCCATTTCCGCTAAGATGGGAATCAATTCAGGTTTGGGGAGATCAGGTATGAGAATGGGCATGACACCAGGCCGGGACAGGTAACGGGCCATGTCCTGCTCCAAATAACACAGGGTTTTGGGGCCAAATACAGTTCGACTCACATCCGGATAGAGGAAACATGCAGATACACCGATTTTGATCATAGAGGTATAGATTGAGGAGAGGGGCCCGTAAATAGCCTGAGTCAGAATTGCTTTTCCACTTGAGACAACCCGTTGTTATCTGAGAAATAGCTATTATGATTCAAAAATAGGAATTCCCATGAACAAATCTCAGTCAAATTTTTCCCGCAAACGCTTCCTGGGTGTGCTTACGTTGAGCACAGTTGGTAGTATCCTGTTGCCGACTCCCTCTTTTTCACAGGTATCAGAGCGAGGCCCTCAGCTTGCTCCTGAACTGGTGAATGAGTTTGTGCGGGCCGGGCATGGAAACCTTTCAGAGGTAAAGCGAATGTTAGGCGAAGAACCCGCCTTGTTACATGCCTCCTGGGACTGGGGCGGCGGTGATTTTGAAACAGTGATAGACGCAGCTGCTCATATGGGCAGCCGGGATGTTGCAGTATTCTTGCTGGAAAAGGGCGCTCGGATGAACCTCTTCGTTGCAGCGATGATGGGCGAATTGAAATTTGTTAAAATGGTTGCTAAAGCCTTTCCCGATCAGCTTTTGACTACCGGGGCTCATGGCCTCTCGCTGATGCATCATGCCCTCAAAGGCGGGAAAGAAGCCGCGAAAGTTGTTGAATACCTGAAAAAACAGGGCATCGAAAGCTGAGTAAAGCACTTTGGGTTTTCTGCAAACCCTCAAACCCTCAAACCCCAAACCTTCAAACGATCAAACAAAACCAGGGTGCGAATGGAATTCGATAGTCAACTTTTGTTTGAGAAAGTTTGAGCGTTTGAAAGTTTGATTGTTTTTTCCCGCACTCCCGCACTCCCTTCTACAGCCACTTATCCATAAAATCCAGAAACACTTGCCAGTCTACCTCCGTTACATCGTGCTTGCCTGCGCGAATGTGATAGCCAATTTTAGAGTCTATGAGACTGTGAATTTCCGGCATTTCTGCTGCTGAAAAAGTGCCTGCTTCTAATAATTCATATACCGGAGCAGCCCCTACGCAGGATAAAAACTCGCCTTTAGGGTCAGCCCATTTATCCTCTTCTGCGCTACACACCAATACCGGACGCGGAGCCATCAGCGCGATGAGTTGATGTTGATCAAAGGGTAAAGTAGATTCCTTGTCATTGTATTGAAGGAAATTATCGCAAAACCAATGCGGAAATCTGGTATTGATGCGTTGAACAGTTTCGCCAAATTTCCTCCTGTTTAATGCAGCACCTCCGCAACCTGAGTCATTCGAGATGACCCCTGCAAATCGGGGGTCAGTGGCACCCGCCCAAAGTGAAGCTTTCCCCAGTCGGGAGTGGCCGAGTACAATCACTTTTTTCGCATCTACGGCATCTTCTTTTTCGAGATAGTCCATTGCCCGACTCAATCCCCATGCCCAGGCAGCTACAGACCCCCACTCTTCAGGTTTGGGTTGTGTTTGTCCTTTTTCATAAAACAAAGGATGCACACCATTTTGGAATCCGTCATCAAAATCGGGATCAATATCCCCGTAATAGGCCGTTACCAATCCATATCCACGTTTTAGAATCATTTCTACTTGCCAACGATGCGCTCGTTTTCCCCGGCCGGCTTCATTTGCCTTGTTTTCTGTTACGCCAAAATTTGCGTCTTCCGAAAGCCAGCTTTCAGTCAGCAGGATTTCCGGATCAGCATGGATCGTATGATTCCCTTTGAAATTGAGCCCTAAAAATACCGGAACCGGCCCCGATGATTCTCTGGGGAGGTAAATGAGGAGATCTACGAAAGGGCCTTTCTTTTTGGGGCCCAGGAATACACGCACTTGTTTTCTGCTTGCCAGTCCCGATAAGGCAGAAAGAGCTGATTCCCGAACCTTAAATTTTGTGCTTGCAGGACGGGGAGGTAAGGTGCCATACATTTGTTCTGCAAATAGCGTCAATAGTTCTGCTCTTCTGGCTGGCCATTGTATTGCCTCCGTAACCGCACTGCCATCTTCCATTTGAAGGGGATCGGGTAGGGTATAGGCAGGGACCTGGGATTCTTCGTATATCGTTTCCTGGCCTTGAACGATAGAACAGGTGCACAGGAAGAGGATCAACAGCAGGGAAAGGGTAATGCGATTCATAATAGGATGGTTGCGGATAGATTGGAGAATACAAAATATAAAATTGATTGAATTATCCGATAGGTAACAGGAATTGTCTGTTGGCTTACACAGGGGCAATCGGTTGTGTGGTATTTTTAATACAATCGAATACACCCTCAGATCTTCGCCTCTTGTCTCTTTGGAGAGTAGAATGGGAGATACGGATTGCCTAA
>CAYGTH010000415.1:0-6745 GCA_964352745.1 uncultured Bacteroidia bacterium | reverse complement strand
CTTCCAATTTGAGTATCAAATCGATATAGATCCGGAGATTGATGTATATAACACAGAAATCCCCGGCATGCTGATCCAGCCATTTGTAGAAAATGCAATCCGCCATGGCATAGGGCCTTCCGATGCGCCGGGCGAATTGAATATTCAATTTCAAATAGAAGGAGAATTGCTCTGCTGCAGTGTGGAGGATAATGGAATTGGGATTGAGGCTTCATTGGCCCAAAAGAGGCAACCGACTGGAAATAGAGGCAGCTTTGGCATTCGCCTGGCAGAAGAGCGCCTCGAAATGATTCATACCCATTATGGGGAGGAAGTTCGGATTGATATTCTCGACAAGAGTGAAGGGGATTCGGGAGAAACCGGAACCCGCATACAGATATATTTACCTACAAATTTATCATAAGGCTAAGCGAAAATGGATATTCGGGCAATCATAATTGACGACGAAGCAGGCAACCGCGAAAACCTTCAGCGGATGCTGGAACGGCATTGCGGAAACGTGCAGGTACTGGCAGTAGCCGCCTCTGCAATTGAAGGGATAGATGCCATCAGTACCCATAGCCCGGATCTGGTATTTCTCGATATCGAAATGCCTCACGCAAACGGCTTCGAACTCCTGGAAAGCCTACCCAGAATTGATTTTGAGGTAATATTTGTAACGGCATTTGACCACTATGCGATTCGGGCCATCAAATTTTGTGCGCTCGATTACCTGCTCAAACCCATCGACCTGCTGGAACTAAAAGTGGCGGTCGAGAAAGTGAGCGAAAAGCTGCAAAGGGCTCGTGAGAATGAAAGCATGGAAATTTTCATGCAAAATCGCAGGAATCCACAGCAAGTCAAGAAAATAGCACTCCCCACAGCCGATAAGGTCGATTTTGTTGCGGTAAATGAAATCGTTCGGTGTCAGGGAGAGAGTAATTATACCCACATTTTTTTAGCGAATGGGAAGAAAATTCTCGTCTCACGGACCCTGAAAGAATACGAAGAACTCCTTTCTGAATACAATTTCCTTCGGGTGCATCAGTCGCACCTCGTCAATGTTGCGGAAGTAAAAACCTATGTCAAACGCGATGGCGGATACATTGTCATGAGTGATGGCGCAGAGGTGAGTGTTTCCAAACAGAAAAAAGAAGCGGTCCTCACTAGACTAGCTAAATAATAGAGATCCCGGTAAGGCATTATACCCGTTTTACCCTCATGCTACCCTATTCATTTTAAATAAGTAAGCAGTATTAAGTAGTGAGTATAGAGACTGGATAATGTGAGTATCAAAACAGGCTTTGTCTTCAGTCTTTCTTCTTTTCTCTTTCTGTCTTCTTACAAAATGATGCCTCATGCAGGCCTGGGCAAAGTATGCCCCGGCAACAACGAAATATTAAGGTCTATTCAGCAGTAACCCCTAATTCATTCCCTCATGAAAAACACATGTTTGATCAAAATGATTTCCCTGCTGACGCTTTTTGCCGGACTCTATACAGCCCAGGCACAAAAAAGAACAGCGGCTTCTGCCAACTTTGAGCACGAAGTAGTACACAATCAGGCGATGGCTATCAAGATTGTGCACATTCATGACCGTCCCATCTTGGAAGGGACGATCAATGGTAAAAAGGCTTATTTCCTGCTGGATACCGGCGCGAGTATTTCGATGCTGCACACGGGAAAAGCCCATGATTATGATTTTATCTTACGGGAAACCCGCAATCCGGCCATGCAGGTTACTGTCCAGAATTTTCACGGAAATCGGATGAAGACCCAAAGTGTCGGAAATGCCAATCTGATCATAGGGGAGTTGCCTATCCGAACGCCCCTGTATGCCTTTGATCTCAGTCCGGTTATTCGGAATGTAAAAGCCCGTACCCATTACACCATCTCAGGCATCATCGGTGCTGACGTCATGCGTCGCTATCGGTTCCTGATTGATTTTCACAATCGGCAAATTGCCTATACAAAATGAAGAAGATTGGAGAGAAGAAAGACGGAAGAGGAAAGATTCAGCTGCGCTCGATTGGTTGAGTGCGATGATTTGAATCGAGACAATCCCTGGCGTCAGACTGAGCGGGTCGAAGTCCAACGCCCAATTACTCCAGAAGAAAATAACACCCAAAATATATTGCCTATCCCTCAGGCCACAGAGTTAAGGTTAGTAATTGAATGAGTCGGGGTTTGGAAGTCATAGATTGTCTCTCTATGATTTTCGGCCCTGATTTTTTTTCGGGAGAATGAAAATGGCAAGTTGTATACTTTTCCCCTCAGTCCGGTGAAAGGTAAGACGCATCAATTACCCCCTCTCAGGTATCATCGGTGCCAGCGTCATGCAGAGCCTGATCGATTTCGCGAATCCATTGCCTGCCAATCTGAAAATCACGAAACAAGATCCCCAGGATACAACCTATATATCTATTCATGATTTTGTTATTTTCTGGTGCCGATAAAGGTGAACTGTAATTGAGGATAGCCCTGAGTGGTAAAGGGTTTGGAAGTATCACCGATGGTGTATCTGACGGTGAGTTGCTGCCGACTTTCATCGATCGTGGCAAAGCCCTGGGGACCCAGACAGCCGTCACCATACCAACCGCTTCCGTTGATTTCCAGGGCGGTATAACCGATCTTTTCGCCTAAGGTACTGGCAATGGTATCAGGATTGGTACAGTCCGGATTAATGCCATAAATTTTGTACCAATTACCTTGCTGAGCAATTTGTACCGTAAAAGTATCCTCAGGTGTACCTTGATGGTACCCATGATAGGTACCTATTACGGCAGAGTTTTCCCACGGAACTACTTCCAGTAGCTTCTGGAGGGTATCAACCCCCGGGTCTTCTGGAAAACAAAGCGTATCCGGCGTCCACCAGGCAATCAATTGTACCGGGAAGGTACCGGTAATGTTCAGGAAACGCAGCCTGAAGGAGGGATCGGTAAATACCCGGTCGTCAAAGCCAACCCGCCACCGGACAGAGTCATACCCTTCATTGGCGACAAAATGAACAAAATTTCCCATCAATACTGTGTCAGTGGCGAACAAGCTGTCCGCATAAAAGTCTTCTAATAGGGTAAAATCAGCCGCTATGGGCACCGCATCCGCGCAGGGATCGGGTTCGGGAGGATCAGGATCGGGACATCCGGCCAGGAAAATGGCCATTAGTACCCCCAAAACCCCAATAGGATAATACAAAATGGGTTTGTTACACATAGGGCTGAAAATTAGTGATGAAACAATTTGTTAACCGGCACAGGTTTTTTTAATTGATTCTATTCTCAAGTCCTTATCCGGAAATCCTACAACGCAAACTGCTGTAAAGGTCGAAAAAATCGCAATTACAATAGTATTACAATCTTGTGTAGTTGTAAAGCTAGCAAAAAGATCTGTAATCACCTGATTTTTGTATTTGGTGTATGGTTTCTCTCAATATGTCGAAAAAGCGATGTTGTCAAGAGGTGAGAGGGCGAAATAAAAAACGTCCTCCCCCCAGAGGATCAGGAAGATCCCCAGGATACAACCTATATATCTATTCATGATTTTGTTATTTTCTGGTGCCGATAAAGGTGAACTGTAATTGAGGATAGCCCTGAGTGGTAAAGGGTTTGGAAGTATCACCGATGGTGTATCTGACGGTGAGTTGCTGCCGACTTTCATCGATCGTGGCAAAGCCCTGGGGACCCAGACAGCCGTCACCATACCAACCGCTTCCGTTGATTTCCAGGGCGGTATAACCGATCTTTTCGCCTAAGGTACTGGCAATGGTATCAGGATTGGTACAGTCCGGATTAATGCCATAAATTTTGTACCAATTACCTTGCTGAGCAATTTGTACCGTAAAAGTATCCTCAGGTGTACCTTGATGGTACCCATGATAGGTACCTATTACGGCAGAGTTTTCCCACGGAACTACTTCCAGTAGCTTCTGGAGGGTATCAACCCCCGGGTCTTCTGGAAAACAAAGCGTATCCGGCGTCCACCAGGCAATCAATTGTACCGGGAAGGTACCGGTAATGTTCAGGAAACGCAGCCTGAAGGAGGGATCGGTAAATACCCGGTCGTCAAAGCCAACCCGCCACCGGACAGAGTCATACCCTTCATTGGCGACAAAATGAACAAAATTTCCCATCAATACTGTGTCAGTGGCGAACAAGCTGTCCGCATAAAAGTCTTCTAATAGGGTAAAATCAGCCGCTATGGGCACCGCATCCGCGCAGGGATCGGGTTCGGGAGGATCAGGATCGGGACATCCGGCCAGGAAAATGGCCATTAGTACCCCCAAAACCCCAATAGGATAATACAAAATGGGTTTGTTACACATAGGGCTGAAAATTAGTGATGAAACAATTTGTTAACCGGCACAGGTTTTTTTAATTGATTCTATTCTCAAGTCCTTATCCGGAAATCCTACAACGCAAACTGCTGTAAAGGTCGAAAAAATCGCAATTACAATAGTATTACAATCTTGTGTAGTTGTAAAGCTAGCAAAAAGATCTGTAATCACCTGATTTTTGTATTTGGTGTATAGGTTTCTTGTAACTACTTAGCCCAGCAAGGGCTATTGACGGATGCTACACATATCAGGAATCATTGTGGCGATCTATATGATACAGGCATGAAACAATATGTCTTGACTATCGTATATGATAGTATTGCTATTGTTTGTGGGTACAATACTTGCAAGCTCCTCAAGTGGGGGATGAGGTCTTTACCCAAGCCTTACACATACTAATCCTTTTAATATGAATATGTTGAATAGAAGAATTAAATTCACCGTGCTTTCATTGATGATTGTAGCTGTTACAGCATGCAATCCTGAAAACACATCTGCTGTTGAAGGAGAAACAGCCAAAACGGATACCCCCCCAAAGGCACTTGTGGAAGAAGTCCTAACAAAAGAACAGCAAGATGCTTTAAGTCCGAAAGTCGTAATAAGCATGCTTAAAGAAGGGAACATCCGCTTCATGAACAATGACCTGACTTCAAGAGATCATTCGAAGCAAGTTAGAAACAGCACCTTATCCCAATATCCAAAAGCTATTGTCTTATCCTGCGTAGATAGCCGGGTGCCAGTCGAAGATGTGTTTGATAGAGGAATTGGAGACTTATTTGTTGCGAGAGTAGCCGGTAATTTTGTAAACGAAGACATATTAGGCAGTATGGAATTTGCCTGTAAAGTCTCAGGTTCCAAGCTTATTTTGGTTATGGGGCACGAGCATTGTGGGGCGGTAAAAGCAGCTATTGATGACGTAAAATTGGGGAACATAACCGCTATGCTCCAAAACATAAGACCCGCAGTTGAGCTCGTAGAATATGAGGGGGTAAGAGACGCTAACAATCAAGAATTCGTGCACATGGTTTCAGAGCGTAACGTAAAGCATACCATCGAACAAATCAGGCTAAGAAGCTCAATACTTAAAGAAATGGAGGATAAGGGAGATATAAAAATTGTAGGTGCGCTCTATGATATGGACAACGGAAAAGTAAATTTCATCGAGTAAAAAATATGTCCGGTAGGGCCCCGCAGGAAAGGGTATAACCTGCTGTTAGTCAGTGTATAAAACCTTTAGGGGACGAAAGATATCTTGTCCATCTATTGAGACTGTTTTAAATAGATCGTTAATTTTTTCACAACCTTACACCTGAAATTATGATCAAGTATCCAGCATTTCTCCTATTGGTTTTTGTTTGTTTCATTAACAATGCAACAGCCCAACCTGCTTTAGATTCGATTCAATCTAAGAAAGAATTCGTTAGCTTAGACGAAGCCCTCAAAAACCCCGAAAATGTGTATCGACTCAATTTGAGCAACCAAAACCTGGAAACCTCAGATACTATTTGGTCGAAATTTACCAACCTCGAGTATTTAAGTCTTAAAAACGACCACCTGAAGCAAGTACCAACGGGTATTGGGAATCTGAAAAACCTGAAAGTGCTTGATTTGAGCGGGAATGATTTTAAAGTATTGCCCTCAACGTTTGTTAATCTGACCAATTTGGAAGAGCTATTGCTAAATGATGACAAATACTTCAAGTTGAAAAAAAACATCTCTATTCTCAGCGCATTACCCAACCTGACATCCCTTCACATTGAAAACGATGGCTTGAAATCGTTGCCCAAAGACATCTCTAAAATAAGCCATTTAGAGTCATTGTACCTTAACAACAATAAATTCAAACAATTGCCAATAATAGCATTAAAGGAATTAGAAAATTTGCAGTACCTGGATTTTCACGATAATAAGATCAAGCCGCCAACGCAAGGTATGCACAACCAGGATTTTGGATTTAAAATCAAGTTTTAAAGACTACCGCTAGGTACATGGTAATAGGTCAGCAATTCCCGGTTTGCAATTCAATCCCAGGCAAATAGTTCATTATCATGGACCCAGCCAGAGGCGTCATTCCAGACACATTTCATTGCAGCGCTTTGAAATGTGATCTGGAATCCCCCACTCGCACAATGAGGGGCATGCCGCTAAGCGGCTGGGCCTTTGGCCTGATCGAAAGCAACCCGCAGGGCTATCCCTGGTTCTCGCAGCAGCCTGCTGTAGCCGGATTCCGCTCCGGCTATATATCTCTGTTCTTCTGATTGAGACAGGGCGAAACCCTGTTTCCCAGCGGGAACCCCACAATGCCCCCTTTTTGCTGTCGGGCGCTTTACAGCACTCGACCTCATAATCAGGGGGGCGCATGGTTCTACACATATTCAGCCGCTAAGCGGCTGGGCCTTTGGCCTGATCGAAAGCAACCCGCAGGGCTATCCC
>CAYGTH010000414.1:0-6747 GCA_964352745.1 uncultured Bacteroidia bacterium | reverse complement strand
ACCATCGTAGCGCCCTCAGCAATCGCCTCTTCCAGATCGCCAGACATGCCCATGGACAATTCCTGCATCTGGATGTGTGGATGATCAATTCCTTTAAATTGCTCAAATGCGCGGCGCAGTCGTGCAAACTGGGCCTGGACGATAGGCGAATCTGCTTCGCTGGATTTGAATTGAGCCATGCCCATCAGACCCAGTATGCGGATATGTGGGTATTGTTCGATGCCTTTTAGCAGGGCAAGAGCACTGGTTTCATCCAGGCCAGACTTGGCAGATTCTTCTGAAATATTGAGCTGTAACAAGCAATCGACAACCCGATCAGCTGCCGCTGCTTCCCGATCAATCTTGGCCAATAATCGCTCCGAATCAACAGAATGGATCAAGTGAATGAAGGGAATGATTTCTTTGACCTGACGCCGCTGGAGGTTTCCGATCATGTGCCAGCGGGCAGCAGGGAGGATGGGGTGCTTGTCTGTCAGTTCATGCGTACGGTTTTCGCCAAAATCGACCTGCCCTGCCGCAAATGCCTCTTGTATCAGTTCGATCGGCTTGGTTTTGGATACCGCCAGGAGTTTGACGGATCCGGATTCCCGACCTGCTGCCTGTGTGGCCTGTTCGATGCGTTCAAGGATGTTGGAAAGATTTTTTGCGATGGACATATTGCCGTATTTTCGTGGCAAAATTACAACATTTTTTCTCGATCATGCAGCACCTTTATTAAGTGAGTCGTCATATAGGGGAAATCAGGAAAGCATGCGCCTGATTCCACCTTACCGCAAAAAAAGTTAATCGGACATACCTATGAATCAGCTAACATTCCTTACAAAAATATTCACAATTTTCTGTTGCCTTACCGTGCTCTTGTCGGGGTGTGTGCAGGACAAGTGTGATCAATCTATCACCTATACCGCACTCAATCCTGTGTACATGAGCTATGAGGATTTGAGAAATTCGGTTTCAACCGAAGGCCCTCGCGACCTCAAGCGTCCCGGAAAGATTTATTTCTACGGCCAATATGTCTTTATCAGCGAAATTAACGAAGGCGTTCACATCATCAATAACCTGGACCCGGCTAACCCAGAGAATATCGGCTTCATCGTCGTACCGGGAAACAATGACATTGCTGTACGAGGCAATATTCTCTATGCAGATAGTTATGTGGACCTCGTCTCGCTGGATGTTTCTAATATTTCGGACGTAAAAGAAATGGATCGCGAGGTGGATGTGTTCCCATATTGGATGCATTTGGGCGGATTTTGGGGGGATGAAACGCAGGGCGTGGTTCGCGAATATGTAGAAGAAGAAATTACAGAAATCTATGACTGTAATGACATCAGCCAGCGTAATATCTGGGCTGGAGGTTTCTTTTTCAATACGATAAATGGATTTGTTTCCGTAGACGAGGCGCTTAGTAATGGAAATGGTGCACCCACGGTAAGTTTGCCTGCTTCCGCAGGGTTTGAAACGCAAACGGGAATCGGAGGATCGCTGGCACGGTTTACCATCATGGGCGATAACCTCTATACGGTAACTGACCAGAGCCTGCTCGTATTTGACATCTCCGAAATTGCAAACCCAACGCGGGGAGCAGTCGTGCAGGTGGGGTGGAATATCGAAACCATTTTCCCCTTCACACAAGACAAACTATTCATTGGTTCTCAAACCGGCATGTTTATCTATGACGCTTCCAATCCAAGTCTGCCAAGCTTTGTATCTGAGTTTCAGCATGCGCGTAGCTGCGATCCGGTAGTAGTAGAAGGAGACTATGCGTATGTAACCTTACGCAGTGGGAATATGTGTGCTGGATTTACGAACCAACTAGACGTCATTCGCATCACCGATCTCGAAAACCCTGTACTGGAAGCCAGCTATTCCATGGTCAATCCCTTTGGACTCGGTATCAGGGAAGGTACGCTCTTCATTTGTGATGGCGATGCGGGGTTAAAAGTCTATGACGCCACAGATCCCCTGGCAATTGCCCAAAACCAATTGGCGCATTTTCCCAATATCAATGCATTTGATGTCATCCCGCTTACCGGCATTTTATTGATGATCGGAGAAGACGGATTCTACCAATATGACTATTCTGATTTACAAAATATTCAGGAAATCAGTCGGATACCGATTGTAACAGATTAATCCCTATTCCTCTTTGAAATTACCCGGCGGCTTCCTGAAGTCGTCGGGTTTTTTGTGTGCAAAACATTCCTGCTCTCACTTGCTGTTCCAAAACCTGCGATGAGAAACCAGAAGAAGCTACAGCTTAGCGGGATTTGTAATCCCGCAACAGGCTTTGAAAAACCAGAGGTTCGGGATTACAAATCCCGAAGAGCAGCGAGGGAGGGTGGCCAGCGTGGAGGGAGATAAGAAGTGTCTAGTGAAGCGAATCCACCTCTGCAATAATGACCCCAAATTTCCCGTCGAATTGCTCCCAGTCTTGAGCGGGAAGGTAGGTGCGCGAAACGAAACCGTCCAAATATAAAGCCTGGGCACAACCCCGTTTCAGAAAGAAAGTCGCAAAATCGTAAAAGTTGATACGCGCTTTTGACATCGCAAATAGCAGCCGCCCATCTGGTAGCAAACCGACACCATTTCTGATATGAAGATTGGACGAACCTGAGGTAAATGCGGGATGTATGGTACTATCGATGAGCAACATCGGCCCGGATTGAGTGGCATATCGAACCTCACGCTGATTGGGGAACTCCTTCGTTACGCAGATGTCTGCTTGTCCATTTTGCTGGAGGAAAAACACACCATTGGGTTGCAGATAGAAATTGCCATAGCCGGTGGATTGCGTATCCAGCGGAGCCAGCATACTGCCGTCTTCTATGTACAGGCCCTGAGGAGATAAATCCCGATTATACATGCCGCCATTCATTGCAAAAAGAAGAGTCTGACGATGTGCGGCAAGACTGGTTTTTAATTGCTGGAAATTAGCATAGTTATTCCCCAGCGAATCTTTCCAATACAAGCGCAAATGCTGTTGAGTGGGATCCATTTCATAGTTCAAAATCGCTGGAGTCTGATTGAGGCTTGGCGTTTTTTGAACGGAATAAAAACCTGCAATGCCTATTGTGGAAATCATGAAAAGGGTGATCGCCAGGGGCTTGATGATGCGCTTCATATACAGCATAACGGAAGGTTGAACTGAAAATATGCCTTATTTCTCCAAAAATGTAAGAATCAGTTCCTGGAATAGATCCGGTTTCCGGGAAGCAATATTATGGCCAACCCCTTCGATGATCTCCAACTGGGCTTTGGGAAAGATATCTAGGTATTCCTGAGTGAATCCCCAGGCCTGGTTATCGCATTGCCCTTTGAGAAGTAACAGTGGAATATCCCGGTTGTGCAGAACTGGACGTGTATCAGACACGGTTTGAAAGGAATGTGCGGTCATCAAATGTGCATAATAGCCCCCTCCGCCAGCTGAAGGTTGGACTGTAGGGGATTCGCACTCAGTGGAGCGATTGAGTAGCGTATTCAAATGCGTGAAAAAAGCATCCGCTTCCTGATCCGTAGCGAGCTTGGATTGGAATAGCCAGGCCCATCGCTGGACACATTTACTTCTGAGGTTATGTGCCGCTTCATTGCCTTCCTGATTGGAGAAAGCAGGCGGAATCAGGTGAAGACTGTCAGGAGAAGGAAGGTTGGCAAGTGCTCGATTGATGGGTAAGACAGGCCCCGGTCCGATTAGAATCATTCGATCTACCTGTTCAGGATATGTTGCCAAGTATAAAGTAGCCAACATCGCTCCCCAGGAATGACCGATGAAAATCACCTTTTCTGTTGGAATCTGTTTGATGATTTCCGTAAGGTCTTCGCGATGTCGCTGGGGCGTATAGGCCGCAATGTCTTTCAGTCGATTGGAGTGGCCACTACCGACCTGATCGTATAGATAAACGTCATAGCCTGCTATTGCCAGAGGGCGCAAGGATTCGATTGTAGCATCAGTGATCATGCCTCCGGGCCCGCCGTGCAAATAGAGAATAGGGTAGGGCTTAGGAGTCGATAATGCTGGAATATGCGTATAGCCAATTCTTGATCCTGTCGTGAGCTCCCAGTATTGGGTACCGGGTCTTGCTACAAAGTCGCTAACTTCATACGTTCTCGGATAAAAGAGGAGTATCAGGAATATGATAATTCCCAGTAGTAAGCCATATGAAAGCAGGGAAAGAGTGGATTTGAGCATGCAGAAAAAAATAGGGCCAGGTCAGGTTTATACCTGAATAATACACACTCCCGCAAAAGATACATTCGCGGGAGTGTGAAATGGGCCCATTACTGATACCTGCTAATGAGGACTACCGGACCGATAGTTTCCTGACAGTATTATCAACTTTCACGACATAGATGCCGGTAGGCCAATGAGAACTATCAATTGTGATATCCTGTGAAGGGGTATCCCGATACACCACCTTACCCCTCAGGTCATAAATGACGAGGTCCCGGCGGCTCTCTGGAACTGTATCTGTAAACCGAATGCTGAATGAATCAGAGGTTGGATTTGGCGCAAGGACAAAACGAGGAGCCTGAATAGTAGGTTCGATGCTTGTCGTGCCGATATTTTCGGCATTGAAGGTGGTGATCATTCGCTGGAAGTTTCCGGTGCCGTTTGGAATTCGCCCAACAGAAACATCGGTAGCCTGAACGCCAAACCGAATATGATCCAATATCGTGCTGGCAGAATCCAGTACAAAAATATCCTCTCCTGAAGCCGATAATTTAAAGTTGGCATGTAAGCCGGTTTGGCCCTCATCGTCGTCAGCCCAAATGATCAGGTATCCATTCGCATCAATTGTGGTTCCTGCCGGAAAAGCCCATTTAAGGAGTTCCGTTGAATCATCCGAAAGATAAAACCCACTCAGGTCAATACTGCTGGAACCATTGTTATACAATTCTATCCAGTCATCATATTCACCATCCGGATCCGCTTCTGTGCTGTCATTGGAAGCCATAAATTCATTGATCACCAGTTCACTTTCTTCCGCGGCAAAACTGACGGTAACCGTATAATATTCATGCTCGGCTCGCTGAGGCGAAAACATACCAATCCCTGCATTTTCTGCATAGATATAGTACTGAACAGAAGAATTATCAAGTGTTAAGTCTGTGCCATAAATACCATCATTTGCTGCACCGTCATTGTGCGCACCATCGTCATACATCAGCACTCTGTCAAATACCCCGTTCTGACCGACTCTGGAACCCAGATAGGCAGTAGTTGCGCCGCCGATGGTAGCCGTGATCGTGATGGCTTCATAGAGAGCCGGAGTTGGATTGGAGAGCGTGATATTAGAGATGGTGGGTTGGCTTTGGGTAAAATCGCTGAGCCCGAGCAAGTAGGTTGCTCTGCCATTCATCAAATTGGTAATGCCAGGAGTTGCGCTACCTCCCGGTCCGCCTCCGCCTCCGGACACATCTGAGGTGAGGTTGGATAGAAAGTTGTTATAAGTGAAAAACTTATTCGGATCAGCTTGTACCGATGCATCTATTGTGGATTGCAGGCTTTGGCCAGTCGTGTAGTAGCTGTTGTTGGCAAAGTTTTCTTCCAGCATGGTTTTGCAATGGGCCAGGTACATGCGCTTGTACATTGGGACACCAAGGAGTTTTTGAATGAGGGGGTAATTGGAGCTTGTCGCATTAAGCAAATGACTCATTTGTTGTTTGGCCGTCGTGCTATTCAGATTGCTGGAGCCTGTCGCGGAAAATCGCCCAAAGGATTCATTCAAATCCCATACAACGGGCACAAAGCGCTGATTGTCATCCCGGTAGAGGTAGTAGTTTTGGGAAAATGCGCCGATATAACTATCGAGATTGACGAGCACATTATCAAACGCCAACATCCATAAGGCGCGATCCACATCGAGAATAGATTCAATATTAGCTACGTGGTTACTCAGGGTGTCGCAGAGGTCAATGAGGTCTGACCAGCCTGCATCCGATTTGAGTTCGTAGGCATCCTCATAATTGCTGCTGTCCTGCCCGAGGTACACGAGATTGGGGAAATCATTTGATTGTGGGCCAGCGCCGTCCGGAGGATTACATTTGATGAAAGCGTTGTCATTGGACCCAAATCGATTGTTGACAAATTTCCTGGACACTGATTCGGAATTGCTATACAAGCCAATCAGGGCGCCATTCACATATACATTTGCATAATTAGAAAGCGGAGCATCCATATACTGCCGTAAAACCTGATACGAGAGCACTTCCCGCAAAAAAGAAGGATCTTTTGCGACATTGCTGAGTTTGATATCGGTATATGCCTCGTAAATATGATCCTTATAGGTGTCCAATTCAATGTGGAATGGGTTTTTTACCTGATTGGGGCTATACGTACTGTTGCCTTTGTACTTCACCCCTACACTGTCAAACACAACGCCATTGATACTGACGCTCTGGGCCATGATATAGTTTTCATTTCCAGCTTTTTCTGCATCGAGGAGTTGATCCCAATTGCTTTGGGCAAAAGTGATTTCAATGGTTTGGAGGGTGTTTAGGTCATAAAAAGTCTGTGCCTTGGCAGACAGGCAGAGAAATGCTGCCGATAATAGAAGTAGCTGTTTCATATGATAAATTAGTTTCAATGCCATGGGGTAGGCGTACATTATCCGAATATTACCAGTTGGACGGTTTTTCGGAATATAACTTGTGCTGAGGGGCAATTTTATACTGAGAATGATTAGAAAATCAGAGGGTGTAGGCCAAAAATCCACAAAGAGAAACCACTCAGGCACTTAGGACACT
>CAYGTH010000413.1:0-6757 GCA_964352745.1 uncultured Bacteroidia bacterium | reverse complement strand
GGGAGATTTTCCGTGCATCTTGAGCTGGCGATAGAGTTCCAGCGATTGGGTAGGGATGACACGCGGGTCGTCTTTGCCGTGCAGAATCAGGGTAGGGGTCTGGTTGTTTTTGGCATACTTGACCGGGCTGCGATCATACATCAGTTCTACATTCTCCTCGGTCCAGATGCGCCAATGTACGTAGTAGTCCTCATAAGGAATATCGGTACAATTGCGCTTGGAAATCTGATTGGAGATACCGACAAATACGACGGAAGCGGCAAAGTGCTCCGAGTAGCGAGTAGCTGCCAGGGCTGAGAAATATCCGCCATAAGAACCGCCGCCCATCCCCACACGATCCTTGTCGATGAGGCCTTGTTCAGACAGGTATTCAATTCCATCTATCACATCCAGAAACTCTTCGTCTCCCAGGTCCATCTGGTCAGCTTTGGAGAATTCTACGCCGCGGCCTGAACTTGCACGATAGTTCGGAATAAAGACAAAAAAGCCTTTGCCTGCTGCGATCTGTCCCCATTTGCTGTAAGCGGTTTGCCAACCGTTATGCTCAGCAGATTCGGGGCCCCCATGTATATAGGTAATCATCGGATAGCGCTGGCCTTCCTGATAGCCAACCGGATAAATCAAAATTCCATCAATCCGCAATCCATCGCGGGCTTCATAGGAGATTTTGACCTGTTTTCCCATTTTTTTATCAGAAAGCCAATCATTATGATGGGTTCTGCGCATCAGCGCGCCCGTTTCCAAATCAAACGTATATGCTTCGTAAGGATGGTCAATGTGATTTCCGGGAAAGGCAATCAGGTTACCCGATTGCGCAAGGGAACCCAATATTACGACCTGGCCGCCTTCCATGATGACCTTGCGTTTTTTGCTTTTAATCTTAATTTCACTGAGGGTTACGTCCACGCTTTCTTCGGATGAATACACAACAGTTTCATTGTCTTTCCAGGTAACATTCTTGACAGACCCTTCAAATCCTTTGCTATAATTCCGAATCTCGGTAAAGGGTTTTTTATTGTCGGACTCAATGATGAATAAGCTTCCGGAAACCGGGTCGGAGATATCAGCTGCAGACACAAATGCCAGATGCGCGCCATCCGGGCTCCAGGCCATTCCGGTCAATTTGCCGGGATTATCAATGAGTTGCGTATGGGATTGGGTAGCCGGATCGATCAGGTAGATTTTTTTAAACATATAGGAATCATCCACCAGGTTTTGCGGCGCGATCTGTGCGGCGATCAAAGTGCCCTGTCGATTCCAGGCCAGGTCATATACCGCCCCTTCTTTGTTGAGTTGGCTTATGCTTCCTGAGGTCAGATCATACAGATACAAGTTCCGTTCTGACAGGCCTTCTTCATATATCTCCGCATCAAAGCCCATCTTTTTCAGCTCGGCATCTACAGATACAGTCTGTTGAGAGGAAATGAGGGCTACCTGATTTTTGGTGGGATGCCAATCGTATTTACTTACACTCGCTGGCAGGTTCGTAATCTGATAGGCTGCGCCTCCATCGAGGTACATCCCGTATAGTTGAAAAGTCCGGCTTTCGAGATTACTCAAAAATGTCATCTGACTGCCATCCGGCGTCCAGGCCAATCCCATCATATACTTTTTTCCAGTGATATACACCCGATCTTTTCCGCTGCTCAGTTCCATTACATGGAGTTCCCTGTAGTCAAGTCCTTTCCCATCCTGAAAAGGCCGGTCCCGGTTGAGGATATAGGCCAGATGATTGCCATCGGGAGATATGGCAGTCTCTACGACTTGTTCCAGTTTGAACAAATCATGAGAAGTCAGGACATCCTGTCCAAACAAAACCATTGCGGCAAACAGCAATGTAAGTAGTGTAGCTAATTTTTTTATGGTCATGGTTTTCGTTTTTTAACTCCCGAATTTACATAAAGAGCAGTGCTATTTGCAATAGTTTCGTTCTTCCTGCAGACTCTACATATACCAAAAAGGCGATCTATCTGAAATAGACCGCCTTTCATTATGCACATCTTCAAAAAAATTACACTGCTAGCGATACACCCTTGGCGGATCGGAATCCGCCAATAGCCTTGATTGCGTTAAGCAAAAATGCGATGCTTTTCGGTTACGAACCACACATTTCGCATCCTTCGGGATCATCGAGGGAACATGCGATTGCTGCTGCTTCTGCATCATCCTCAGCCTGCGCCAATCGCTTTTGATCAACTGTAAACTTGATCGCATCGGCAGCGGCCTTAGTCCGGAGGTAATACATGCCCGTTTTGAGGCCACGCTCCCAGGAGTAGAAATGCATGGAAGTCAGTTTCCCAAAATTGGCATTCTCCAGGAACACATTCATGCTCTGGCTCTGGCAAATGAAAGCGCCCCGATCAGCTGCCATGTCAATGATTACCCGCTGGCTGATTTCCCAGGAAGTCTTATACAGAGCTTTGATCTCATCCGGGATATCCGGGAAACCCTGCACAGAACCGTTCGCGGCAATCAATCGGTCTTTCATCGTATCGTTCCAAATTCCCAGCTCGATCAGGTCATGCAGGAGGTATTTATTCACCACTGCAAATTCACCCGAAAGCGTACGGCGGGTATAGATATTGGAAGTAACCGGCTCGAAGCACTCATTATTCCCCAAAATCTGAGAAGTAGAGGCAGTAGGCATCGGCGCTACGAGGAGGCTGTTGCGGATGCCATTCTTTTGGATATTGGCTTTGAGGGTGTACCAGTCCCAGCGAAGGGAAGGCTCAACGCCCCACATATCAAATTGCAAAATTCCCTGACTCGCGGGCGATCCTTCATACGACTCATAGGGGCCATGCTTTTCTGCTAATTCATTTGAAGCCGTCATGGCTCCAAAGTAAATCGTTTCAAAAATCTCCTTATTCAACTGCTGTGCCTCTTCACTGTCAAAAGGCATTCTGAGTTTGATAAATACATCGGCTAATCCCTGTACCCCTATTCCGATCGGGCGATGGCGCATATTCGAATTACGGGCTTGTGGCACGGGGTAATAGTTGATGTCGATTACCTTGTTGAGATTGCGGGTAACGACCTTGGTGATCTCAAATAGTCGGTCATGATCAAATTTACCGTCCTTGATAAATTTACTCAGTGCCAGGGAAGCGAGGTTACACACCGCCACTTCATCCCTGGAAGTGTATTCCATAATTTCCGTGCAGAGATTACTGGAGCGAATTACGCCCAGGTTTTTCTGGTTGGATTTCCGGTTGGCGTGGTCCTTATACAGGAGGTAAGGAGTCCCGGTTTCGATTTGAGATTCGAGAATTTTGAACCACAGTTCCTGCGCTTGCACTACCCGCCGGGCTGCCCCTGACTTTTCATGTTTCTGGTAGTTTTTCTCAAACTCCTCTCCATAGGTATCATACAGGCCGGGGGCTTCATTGGGACAAAACAAGGACCAGGTTCCATTTTCCTTAACTCGCTTCATAAATAAGTCGGGAATCCACATCGCATAGAACAAGTCCCGGGCGCGCATCTCTTCCTTTCCGTGGTTTTTCTTCAGATCGAGGAATTCGAATACATCCGCATGCCAGGGTTCCAGGTAAATGGCAAATGCGCCTTTGCGCTTTCCGCCGCCCTGATCCACATACCGTGCTGTATCATTAAATACCCGCAACATCGGCACAATCCCATTTGAGTTGCCATTAGTTCCTTTGATATAACTCCCTGTCGCGCGAACATTATGGATGCTCAACCCGATTCCACCAGCAGACTGAGAAATCAGGGAACATTGTTTCAGCGTTTCATAAATGCCTTCTATACTGTCATCCTGCATGGTCAACAGAAAGCAGGAGGAGAGTTGCGGCTTGGGCGTACCCGCGTTAAATAGGGTAGGGGTGGCATGGATAAACCACTTTTCCGACATGAGGTTGTACGTCTCAATTGCCGCATCTACATCTTCTCCATGAATCCCAACGGCTACCCGCATGAGCATATGCTGCGGGCGCTCGACAATCTTACCGTCCATTTTCAGGAGATACGAGCGCTCCAGCGTTTTGAAACCAAAATAGTCAAAGCTGTAATCGCGGTCATAAATAATGGCCGAATCCAACAGATCACGATTCGCCATGATATGCCCATAAGTCAAATCTGAAATCAACTGAGCGGGTTCATTGGTTTTGGGATCCACATATTTATGCAGGGCTTCCGCTGTTTCGGAGAATGACTTCTGTGTGTTTTTATGCAGATTCGAAATGGCAATACGGGCAGCGAGTTTTGCAAAATCGGGATGCTTCGTCGTCATTGAAGCTGCCGTTTCCGCAGCAAGGTTATCCAATTGAGAAGTTGTTACCCCGTCATAGAGTCCTTGTACCACCTTCATGGAAATCCCGATAGGGTCAGCAAAATTGGGATCGAGTCCGTAGCAGAGCTTTTTTATCCGGGCGGTGATTTTGTCGAATTTTACTTCTTCCTGTTTTCCGCTTCTCTTAATGACATACATGGTCTTATGCTATTTGATGGTGCTTGAAAATTGATAATGCCAGCCTCTTATTCAAAAAGGGCTGGTTTACGAGAACAGAGGAACTGATTTAGAAATCCTCGTCCAAGGAAAACACTTGATCTTCTCGCTTGGCAGTAACGCCGGCTTTTTGGTATTCCGCAACCCGCTTCTCAAAGAAATTGGTCTTGCCTTGCAGCGAGATGAGTTCCATCCAGGGGAATGGATTTGCAGTACCATAGACTTTCTCAAAGCCCAAAGCGACAAACAAACGATCCGCTACGAATTCAATGTAATCCTTCATCATATCAGCATTCATACCGATTAATGAAACAGGAAGGGATTCACTCACAAATTCCTTTTCAATCGCTACGGCGTCGCATAGAATTTCTTTGACCCGCTCAAAAGAAGAAGGGCGAATCAATTTGGAAAATAATAGGCAGGCAAAATCACAGTGAAGCCCTTCGTCCCGGCTGATCAGCTCATTGGAGAAAGAAAGCCCTGGCATAAGACCCCGTTTTTTCAGCCAGAAAATGGAGCAAAAACTACCTGAGAAGAAAATCCCTTCTACGGCTGCAAAGGCTACAAGTCGCTCTGCGAATGATTGCTCGTTGTTGATCCACTTGAGGGCCCAGTTTGCTTTTTTCTGAACAGCCGGTACGGTATCGATTGCGTTGAATAGCTTGTCCTTTTCAGCACCGTCCTTAATGTAGGTATCGATCAGGAGCGAATAGGTCTCCGAGTGAATGTTTTCAATGGCAATCTGGAAGCCATAGAAAAACTTGGCTTCTGTAGCCTGCACTTCATTGACAAATTGTTCGGCGAGGTTTTCATTTACAATGCCATCACTTGCGGCGAAGAATGCGAGGACATGTTTGATGAAATGTTTTTCGTTGTCGGTAAGCTTTTCCCAGTCGGCAAGGTCCGATGAAAGGTCGATTTCTTCCGCAGTCCAGAAGCTCGCCTCAGCCTGCTTATAAAACTGCCAGATGTCGTGTTCTTTGATCGGAAAGAGTACAAATCGGTTTGGATTTTCTTTCAATAAGGGTTCTACTTCTTGAGACATAAATTCATGGGTAATTAAAAGGTTGCACAAACAGGCCGCCTGGAGAGTGTTCTCTTATAGTGTGTGGAAAGCCTAACCAATAAGCCCATTTTGAAAAACAATGTTGACGCGACTTATCAACAAAGGTGTGTTTTGTGTGGATAAGTAAGAGAGGGAGGCCATCAACAAAATCAGGGAAACAGATCGGTTTTCTAAAAACCGGAAAGCAATTAGGTTGCAGGGGTAATCAGTAGCTAAAAATTAGTTGAGATGAATACATCTAACTAACTGAAAATAAGAAAATTAGACAACAAATTAATAATCCTTCCTCCAAGGATCTGTGTTTAGGGCATTTCAATTTCCACCCGATGGACTACCTAATGTATGTATGAATTCTGAAAAAAGTTCTTTCCTGGCTCATAGGACTTATTAACATAGCCAGCGGTCAGATATGCAATGTGGATTCACCCATGCTCAGCCATCCTACACGCTTGCACATTTCCCCTACACTCCCCCCTAACCCTACACCGACTTTCAACGCTATTAACCCTATAGCAAAAATAAATTGTTACCTAAAACAAGCCAACCTATCGAAACACCTTAACTCTCTCAGACCATGAAAAATCAAACACGCTCCACATATGTAAATCAAATTACTTTTATCCTGGCCCTTTGCTCTTTTTTCATATTACAGGCAGCTACCGCCCAAAATCGAAACCGAAAGATGCCGACGCCTACTGGCCCTTCTGTGATGCTCAAATTGAATGCTACGCAGGCGATCTCCGGCATCTACTCCGGTGGCATCGAATTGCGGGAAGGGAAACGCACCTCATTTTTTATCGATGGGGGATGGATTCACAAAAACAATAATAATATCGCAACGGAAGGTTTTGGCCTCGAAGGGGGAATGCGCCTTTACACCAATCTGAATAAGCGTATTCGAAAAGGAAAAGCCCGAGGCAAGTTTGCCAACTTTTCCGGCAACTACTTCTCTTTTCAAGGGCGATACGGAGAATTACGCGATCTCGGCTCAGAATCCACTGGCTTTGATTATATGTACAAAAAAGCCGCAATCCATTACGGCATGCAGCGCGCCTGGAATCACATGTTTTTCAATTTTGAATTCGGACCTTCTTTTGGCACCTCCGATTTCGACCATGCCTCCAATGGCCACTTCGAACGATACTACCTGAACAACTTTAATATAGATGCGAAAGTAACCCTTGGCTTTGCCTTCTAGGGTTCCAAAGACACAACCTCCTTTTTTT
>CAYGTH010000412.1:0-6774 GCA_964352745.1 uncultured Bacteroidia bacterium | reverse complement strand
AACAAATTGTCCCCCACGCGTAGGCAAGTGAGCCGGGTCGTGGGGGACAGCAAGCACAGCGCGCAGGGGGGAAACAGGGTCTGCAGATCGGGGTCTGCGGACAACGTTATAAATCGAAGATCACTTCTAACAACCCCCACACACTTGATGCGTGGCAGATTACCGGAGACCTGAGCATATGAAGTGGGCCTGCTCTTTGATTCCCCTCAAGCTGACGACCTGGGAATCACTTTTGGTTAAAAGTGATTCCCATTATTATTTGATAAGCGTCCCAAAAATTCACTTGTCATTCGGGGCTCACGATGTATGAGCAATACCCTTCCGGGGCAACCTATCACTTACTCCCCTATGAATATATTATTCTACTGAAACATTTTCCTGTCGGAAAGTGTCAGGTTTTCATTCCCTCGCTCAAAGCACATCAAAAAAGTGAATCAAACTGTTTTTTTATTACAGTTTAACAAAACAACAAATCAGGCAAAAAACCCGGTTTTTTTTATCCAAACTACCACAATACATTTTTTTTCGTGTAAAAAAGACTACACTACAACACCTGTAAGCAAACCCTCACTATGTGCAACCTATTTTATCTTAATATGCCTCATTTTTGAGCAATTAATTTACATCCTTTCAATCCCGAAATAATTATACATCAGATACTTTACACATAATGAAACTAATAACATTACGCACTTTCGTTTCTTTGCTCTTTATGATTCTTGTCTATTCCGCTTCAACAGGACAATCAACGGTTTCCTATACCTCTCTGGACCCCAACGACGGGCAGACACCCGCTTGGACATACTGCGGAGTGAATGGGTGGATGCAAATATCCAGTAATTATTGTGGTCAAAGTATCAGCCCCGCCTTTTCAGCCAATATGAACAGCTCAGGTATTATGCTTTTGGGTGTTGACGCCGGAGGTTTCGGTAAAGCTGTAAACTATCCGATGACTGGGGGTAATTTCATTCTTTTTACCGAAAATACAGGAACCACCCCCCAGGTTATGAGTGAGTTTATTATTCGGTCAATCAATAATGGTTCCAATCCCGTTGATTTGACCAGCGTTCAAATTTATCAGGAGACGGGGAGTGCGGTAAACTTCACATTCACAGGCGGCACTTCGTATCGGGGGAGCGAATTAGGCAGTACGGTTATTAGTATTCCAAGTGGAGTAGTTACCACTGCAACTGTATCAAGTGCTGGATTTTTTGGATTTAACACCGTTCGAATTCTTCCAGCCACCAACATTATTTTTGGAGTAAATGCCTTTACCTTCTCTGATTCGCCCCTACCGGTAGAGTGGTCGTATTTTGAGGCAAACCAGGAAGAATCTGCTGTCAACCTCAACTGGGCGACCCATCAGGAAATCAATACCAGTCATTTTGATGTGCAACGCAAACTACCAGGGGGCGAAACATTTGAGACCATAGGCACCCTGGAAGCAGCGGGAAATAGTGATGAACTGAAATCGTATCAGTTTACAGATTATTCTCCGAAAACCGGATCTATTCAGTACCGGATTCGCCAGGCTGATTTAGATGGAGCCTATTCATTTTCCAGGGTAGAAGAAGTCATTGCAGAATCAGCAATCTCTCTTATGCCAAATCCCACAAATGGAATCGTCCATATCGAAACACCAGATCAATCATGGTCAGGGAGATTACTCAATTTGCAAGGAAAAATATTGAGAGAAATTTCGCCTACTGAATCACAAATAGACATCTCTGACTTACCAGCCGGTATGTACCTTATGGATCTATACAATAAGACAGGCGAACGATTCACCAACAAAATCGTGAAGAACTAAGTAAGGGGATAGCGTAACGATTTAGCCTTACACGGGCTATTGGCGGATTCCGGTCCGCCAATCATTATTCGCCAAAGCATTTCTGCCAGAAAACAAAAGACCTCCACGATTCGCGGAGGTCTTTTGGAATAATAGAAGCTGTTAATATATCTGCTTATCCTTCCTTTTGATCGGCCAACACAGCCGCTTGTTTGCTCCATTCGTCTCTGCGAATTCGGCCGGGGAAGAATTCAATTACTTCATTCACTTTGTCCTCATCTTCGAGGGTAAAGTTAGCGATCTGCCGGAAGGTAAAGATCCCAATGCTATTGAGTTTACGCTCCAGGAAAGGTCCGATTCCCTTAACGATTTTCAGGTCATCTTTATCTTCTTCGCTGGCAGTACCGATTCGATCAAAGTTGATCTCTTTGGCACGCTCAGAAACCCGCTTGAGGGCAGTTGCTTCCTTGATCGCCTTAGCACCTCCGTCCATCAGTCCACGCGCTTGTGGCACCCACTTATCGCGACGAATCCGACCCGGGAAGAACTCGATGGCTTCATTTACCAGCTCTTCATCTTCCTCGGTAAAGTTTGCGATTTGGCGGAAGGTGAAGATGTTCAAAGCATTGAGTTTTTTCTCGATGAATGGCCCGATGCCTTTGATGATTTTGAGATCATCCTTATCAGATTCACCTGCTGTTCCGATCCGATCAAAATTGATTTTGGCAGTATTAGCGCGAATCCGCGAAAGAATCAAATCCTGCTCAGATTCAGACACTTCCGGCTCAGGTGCCGGTGCCATAGAGCGAGTCGAAGGTGCCATGCCACGGGTAGCAGGTGCAGGAGAAGTGGGTTGACTTTTCAGGCTTTCTAATTCAGCCTTCAATCGTACATTCTCGTCTGCCATATCTTTCAAGGCAGGTTCTACCTGATCGTATTTCGTTTTAAAGGCCCCCAGCTTAAGCGCTTGTGCATTTGCAGCGTCAAAACGGTCTTGCTCTTTGGCCAAAGCAACTTTCAATTCTGCATTTTCAGCAATGATGGCTTTCAGCTTCGGCTCCATTTGATCGAACTTGGTCTTGAATCCTCCTAATGTGATGGCCTGTGCGTTGGCTACATCAAAACGGTCCGCTTCTTTGGACAATTTTGCAAGCAGGCTGCTTCGCTCTGCGGCAAGATCCCGCAGTTTTCCCTCCAACTCAAGGCGTGCTTTCTTACAAGCTTCCAAGTCGCGGGTGAGGATACTTACCTGCCCTTCCAGTCCGCTTACTTTGGCAGACAAATCTGCAAATTTTGCGGTAAGGCCTTCATGCTCTTTGCCGAGTTTCAGGTAAGTGGCATTCAATTCGTCGTAGTCTTTTACTTTTTGTGTGTATTGCGCATACAGGCTGCGGTACCTGTTTCGCCAGATGAGCCAGCAGATAAGGGCTGTAAGGATAGCAACCCCTAACATGATGACAATGATTTCTATTGCGTCGCCGAACATGTTGATAATAAATTATTGAGTGAGAATGGTATATTTCTGTAAGTGATCGTGCTATTCAGCAATGGATATTTCCACGCGTCTGTTTTGTTGCTTACCGGAATCGGTATCATTGCTCGCAATCGGATTGGCCTCTCCCTTAGAATCCACCTTGATCCGGTTAACAGATAGTCCAAAATCCCGGAAATATTTCCGAACCGTTTCAGCTCGTCCGCGGCCCAATGCTACGTTTGCCGCAGCTTGCCCGGCGCTATCTGTATGCCCCGTCAGCACGATGCGTGCATCCGGATGCTGATTCATGTACTGAATCACACCAGAGATGTAGTCCCGGAGGTCTTTGTCCATTTTCAGACTGGAGCGATTGTAGGCAAAATACAGGTTGCGGTTAGCGGGTTTGGCTGCTGCTGTGCGGGCCGTTGCGCTTGCATCCGTACTTGCATCTGCTACTGCTCTGCTCAGCAGGGCAATATCAACTCCGCCAATCAGGGTATCTGGTAGCGCGAAGAAGTTAGCTCCTTCCCTGAGCGTATAACTGGAGATGACCCGTTCCGCCTTTAATCCCCGATCTACTAATTGTTGTTTGAGGAAATTGGCACGGGCTAAGCCTAAATTTTGAAAATCTGTGTCATTGGTTTCTTCATCGGCATAGAAGCCCGTAACCTGGACATCCTGGTTAGGGTTATTTTTCAAATAGGCCGCGAGTGAATCCAGTGCATTCCGGATGGTTCCAGGTACTACTCCCATCGCTCCGGACTTGCCGAATCGCAGGTTGTTGTTAAACGTCATCAAGGCCTGATTTTCGGCTGAAACGGTAAAAGGAGGTACTTCCGGCACACCGACTGAGCCGGATACATCTGCCTGGGGAACACCTCCTCCCATTCCGGTAACAAGTCCGACTTCTTCGCAGTGCCCCTTGACTTTACATACCCAGTACCAAGTCGACCCGGCCATCCAAGCCAGTAAGGCAATAAACAGGATAGTAATTGTGGTTCGCATGAGGTTAATGAAATGTGTGGTGAATATTGAGTTTCGCTATTGGGATTGTCCTGATATTGAAAAGTCACTCATTAGGCAAGAATTCCAAAAAGGGAACCTTCCCCCTAGCTGCTACAATATATTAAATAATATCCATTTGAAAATAATTTCCCTAAACAAAGTGGTTATTGTCCCTAAATTTATCGAAATTCGGATCAATTGCTCGCGCACATTTATTCTGTCATTTCAGATTCCTACCTCAGACTACTCAAAACAGAAGCTTCCATTACCCGTCAAGGTAAAGAGGGATCATCCTATTTTCCTATATTTGTCGGGAATTAACCTGCCGATACCATTGTCCATGAAATATATCCTGCGCTTCAGTCGTGCTGTAGAAAAATTAATTGAGGTCGAAATCAAAACCGAATCGAAAGGGGAAGCCCTGACATTCCAACTCCCTTACTGGCGACCAGGGCGCTACACACAGCAGGCATATGCAAGAAATGTTTCGGATGTAGCGGCCTATGACCAAACAAATCAAGCGCTGCCACTCCGTAAAGTCGCTACCCATAGCTGGGAAGTAAGTGCCCCCGCTGGGCCCATCACCTTTACATACACCTATTTCGCAGATCAACTTGACGCCGGGGGATGCTACCTCGATCCGGAAAGTATTTATGTAAATGGCATTTGTCTGTTTATGTTTCGGGAGGAGGCCCTCGATGAATCCTGCGAACTGGAATTGGACTTGCCTGAGTCCTATCAAATGGCAGGAAGCCTTAGCGGTAAACATACTGTCCTCAAAGACTTCCACGAATTGGTGGATACGCCATTTTTCGCAGCAGCAGATTTACAACATCATGCATTCGAACAAGCGGACATTCGTTTTCACATATGGTTTATGGGAGCCTGTAAACCCGAATTTGCTCGAATCACCCACGATTTCCAGCAATACACCCATGCACAACTAGCCCTGTTTGGCGAATTTCCGGTCGAAGCCTATCATTACCTGGTCATCATGCGACCCGACCGGTACCGGCATGGGGTGGAACATACACGTTCAACGGTTGTCTCTATGGGTCCAGGATATGAACTGATGCAAGCCAGTTTTTATCGTTCATTTTTGGAGATTTGTTCGCATGAATTATTCCATACCTGGAATGTAAAAGCGCTTCGACCTGTCGATATGTTCCCCTATCGCTATGACCAACCCAATTATTCGCGCCTCCACTATGTAACAGAAGGCATTACCACCTACTATGGCGACCTGATGATCTGGAAAGGAGGCGGCTGGTCTATCCTACAGTGGCTACAGAGCCTGAATGGAGAGCTCCGAACCCATTTTGGGATGGGCGGAAAGGACTTTACTTCTCTCGAAGCAGCCAGTTTTGACAGTTGGGTTACGGGATATACCCAGGAAGGGGCCCCTAATCGTCGGATTTCCTTTTACACAAAAGGATACCTGATTTCCTTTTTAATTGACTTCCGCATTCGAGAGGCAACTCAAAATACCGCATCGCTGGATGATGTCCTTCGCCGCATGTATCATGAGATCGCCAAAGCAGGTCGAGGATATACCCGGGAAGATTATCTTACCACTATCGAATCGGTAAGCGGAATTTCCTTCACCGATTTTTTCGATCGCTACATTGCCGGAACAGAAGCGCTGGAACCCATTCTTGCAGCAGCTGCGGAATACTACGGGTTCAGCCTTGGCTATCATCCGCTCAGTTCGCTGGCTGAGACTAAGTGGGGGATCAAAACGAAAGTAAACGGCCGCACAACTCACATAGACAATGTCCTGCCAGAAAGCCCCGCCCAGGTAGCAGGCATCTCCAAAGGCGATGAGCTGGTCAGTATAGAGTCCGTGAAAATTGAAAAGAACCTGGAGGATCTCCTGTACTATTTCCGGGAATTACCCCAACTGCGTATTCATTATTTCCGCCAAAAGAAGCTTCACGAATCCATGATTGTTTCGGATCCGCAATTCCTCCCTCACATTCCTTTCTATTCGATCTTACCTAACCCCACCCCGTCCCAGGTGGAAAACCTCCAGGCCTGGCAACGCATCATTCCGCTGGACCCAGCCTCCACTTCCGATCAACCCGCAATATATGGCAGGTAAAAAAGGAAAAAAGCCACAAAAGGCAACCGGACCGGTAAAAGAAGGGATTGTTACCCGCTCTACGGGTTCGCACTGTACCGTTACCGCAATAGATGGAGAGATCTATGAATGTGTGGTCCGCGGCAAATTTAGAATTGCAGGCTTGACTTCTACCAATCCAGTAGCCGTTGGCGATAAAGTTCGATTTCAAGTCCCCACAGACCGGGAACAGGAACCGGGAATGATCCGGGAGATTCTGCCACGGGAAAATTATATGTTGCGGCGGGCAATCATGAATACCCATAAGGTGCATGTGCTGGCGGCGAATATCGATCAGGCCGTATTGTTGCTTACCCTTCGCGAACCTACGACCAGCATGGGCTTTGCCGATCGGTTTTTGGTGGTAGCCGAAGCCTATCACATCCC
>CAYGTH010000411.1:3156-6780 GCA_964352745.1 uncultured Bacteroidia bacterium | reverse complement strand
AAAATGCAGACCTGAAGCGCATTTATGGCATTCAGAAAATGCTGGTAGAAGAGCATGGCCGCGTAGGCAAAAAAGGGGGAAAGGGATTCTACGAATACCCGAATGGAGGAAAGAAATTTCTCTGGCCAGAACTCGCAACGCTCTTCAAATCTGACCCGGACACCCTGGATGCGGAAACCATTGGCAAGCGAATCCTCCACCGGCAAGCACTCGAAAGCTATCGCTGTCTGGATGAAGGCGTACTCCGTAGCGCAACGGATGGAGACATCGGTTCCGTGCTGGGCTGGGGATTCCCGATCTATACGGGCGGAGCAATCTCTTATATCGACTTTGTAGGCGCACAGCAGTTTGTCGCAGAATGTGATGAATTTGTGGAGCGGTTTGGAGAACGATTTGCCGTACCGGATAGCTTGCGGGAGATGGCGAAGGCGGGGAAGACGTTTTTTTGAGAAGAATAGACCGCTGCGCTGACAGATGACAGACCGCTGCGCTATCAGAAGTCAGACTTTGCGTATCGCAATATTCTGATTTCTGATAGCAGATTTTAATACATACTCAACATGAAGCATAATTTTAAAAGGCTAGCTATTTGGCAAAAAGCCAGAGAGTTTGTCAAATCAGTTTACGAAATCAGTCGGCAGTTTCCCAAAGAAGAACAATATGGCCTTACCGCCCAAATTCGTAGGGCAGCAGTATCTATTCCGTCAAATATAGCTGAAGGCTGTGGCAGGTCAACGAATAAACAGCTTGTCCATTTTCTCGGAATTTCTACCGGATCAAGTTGTGAAGTTGAAACCCAATTATATCTGGCCCATGACCTTGAATTCATTGATGAAGCAGAACTAAAAGAAACTCTTTTACAAAGCGAGGAACTCAGAAAAATGATCGTTGGTTTCTCAAACCGTCTGACCTCTGACTTCTGACATCTACCTTCTGCCCCCTGACTCCCCTATGCACTTACTAACAGGCATCACGATTCTCGATTTCAGCCGCCTCTTACCGGGGCCGCTGGCTACGCATATGCTGGCACAGATGGGCGCACGGGTTATCAAGATCGAGCATCCCAAACGGGTGGATTATGCCCGATATAGCGGGCCATTGATTGATGGTGAATCTGCTTTGTTTCGGGCCTTGAATCACAATAAGGAAATCCGAACCATCGCGTATGATACGGCGGAAGGGAAAGCCGAGATTGCTGCCCTGATTCAGGAATCAGATGCCTTGATCGAACAATTCAGGCCGGGAGCAATGGAAAGTTGGGGATTGGGATATGAGACGGTCAAGGCGCACAAAGCCGATATCGTATATGTCTCCCTGACGGGTTACGGACAAGAAGGGCCCATGTCACAAGTAGCGGGGCATGATTTGAATTACCTGGCTATTTCGGGCTTATTGAGTTTATTGAAAGATGACAAGGGAAAGCCGGTTGTTCCCGGGTTCCAATTGGCAGATATTGGCTCGGGTTCTTATCTCACGGCCATGAGCTGTCTTGCAGCGCTGATTCACCGAATGAAAACCGGAAAGGGACAATACCTGGATGTTTCAATGGCAGAGGGTGTCCTTCCGATGTTGACCGTACCGATGAGTATGTTATGGAGTGGTCTGGCCCCTGCACAATTCAATTTTCTCAATGGAAAAACCGTCGCCAACTATGCGGTCTATGCCTGTTCGGACGGGAAATGGATAGCGGTAGGCGCACTCGAAATGAAGTTTTGGAACCGGCTGTGTACCCTGGTGGAAAAGCCAGAGTGGCAACGCAACAACGAGCTTGAACTCTTCAATCTGCAATTCCCCAAAAACGAGGTCGAGGCCTTATTCCAAACCCAAACCCGCGATGAATGGGTCGCATTTTTTGAAGGAGAAGACGTCTGTGTATCCCCTGTTCTGGAGCTTGAAGAATTGGAAAGTCATGAACAGTGGCAGGCACGAGCCGCTTTTGAGCAGTTACAAACAGAATCCGGTAAGCTTTTTCACACAATTAATGTCCCGATGAAGGGAGAATAAGAAATGGGATTTACCACTGAGGCACTGAGTTCACAAAGCAAGCACTAAGCGGATTCTCCGAAATATGATGTACAACATCCTTAGTGTATCCTCAGTGTCCTTAATGCCTGAGTGGTAAAAAAAACAGTCCATATCATTCAAATTCGACAATCAACCCTATGCATATACGTATTCTCGAAGAAGAACATATCATGTTTCGCGATGCCTTTCGGGCATTTGTACAGCAGGAAGTTGCGCCCTATCACAGTGAATGGGAAAAAGTCGGCCATGTCCCCCGTGAACTCTGGCGAAAAGCCGGGGAGAACGGATTTCTCTGCATGGATGTGCCTGAGGCATATGGCGGCATGGGAGTTACTGACTTTCGATTTAACACCCTCATCTCTGAGGAATTGGCGAAAATCTGTGCGACAGGGCCGGGGTTTATTCTCCAAACGGACATTGTAGCGCCCTACATCATGGCCTACGGGACCGAGGAACAAAAACAGCGCTGGCTGCCCGGTTGTGTAAGTGGCGAGCTGATTACCGCTATCGCCATGACAGAACCCGGAACCGGAAGCGACCTCGCAGGCGTTCAGACAAAAGCCATTCGGCAAGGCGATCATTTCCTCGTCAATGGCCAGAAAACGTTTATCACCAATGGCATTCTCAGCGACCTCGTTATTGCAGTAGTCAAAACGCAACCCGAAGAAAAGCATGGCGGCATCAGCTTACTTGTGCTGGAAAGAGGAATGGAAGGCTTTGAGCGGGGTAAAAACCTTGATAAAATCGGCATGAAGGCCCAGGACACAGCAGAACTCTTTTTCTCTGATGTCAAGGTGCCGGTAGAAAACCTGCTTGGTCAGGAGGGGCACGGGTTCTTTTACCTCATGCAGCAATTGCCACAGGAGCGCCTTTCTATTGCCGTAGGTGCTATTGCCGGAGCAGAGGCCGCACTCGCTTTGACGATTCAGTATTGCAAGGACCGGAAAGCATTTGGTCGGCCCATCGGGAAGTTTCAGCACAACCGCTTTCTCCTCGCTGAAATGAAAACTGAAATCACAATTGGCCGTACCTTTGTGGACCAGTGTATACTTGAACTCAATGAAAAAAAACTTACGCCCGAAAAGGCTTCCATGTCAAAATACTGGACGACAGACCTCCAGTGCAAGGTCATTGACCAATGCCTCCAACTCCATGGCGGCTACGGCTATATGAATGAATATCCCATCGCCAAAATGTATGCAGATGCACGTGTCCAGAAAATTTACGGCGGCACCAATGAAATCATGAAAGAAATCATTGGGCGGGCAATGGGGTTTTAGGGAATGATTTACGATTTTTGATTTACGAATTACGATTTTGGATTTACGAATTCTGACACCCGATCCCTGATCCCTGACCCCTGATTTACAATTACCACTATGGATACTTTACAGCATTTTACCCTTGAAATAGAGAACAATATTGCCCAGGTCGCTTTCAATCGTCCTGAGAAGGCCAATTCCCTGCCAATGGCTGCATGGGAAGAGATGCAGGCGATATTTGAGCACCTGGATGATACGCCTGAGGCTCGGGTAATTGTGCTGCGGGGCGAAGGCAAGCACTTTTGTGCCGGCATTGATTTGTCTTTGCTGATGAATA
>CAYGTH010000411.1:0-3056 GCA_964352745.1 uncultured Bacteroidia bacterium | reverse complement strand
CGGGGCGAAGGCAAGCACTTTTGTGCCGGCATTGATTTGTCTTTGCTGATGAATATGCAGCAGTTTCAGCAGATTGACTGCGAAGGCAGAAAGCGCGAGGCATTGCGGAAATTCATTTTCAAACTTCAGGATACGATCTCTTCTATTGAAAAATGCCGCAAACCGGTGCTGGCAGCCATTCACGGAGGATGCGTAGGCGGCGGGGTCGATATTGCTTCAGCCTGCGATATGCGATACTGCACCGAGGATGCCTATTTCACCATCAAAGAAGTGGACATGGGGCTGGTGGCCGATATTGGGACTATGCAGCGACTCCCCAAAATCATTCAACCCGGCATCATGGCAGAAATGGCCTATACCGGGCGCAAGGTATTTGGGGCAGAAGCCACTCAGATTGGCCTGACTAACCGGACATTCGCAGACAAAGAGATGCTGCTGAAGGAAGTCATGGAAATAGCTGCTACTATAGCCGCCAAGTCTCCGCTTGTCATTCGCGGCACCAAGGAAATCCTCCTATACACCCGCGATCACTCCGTCGAAGAATCCCTCAATTACATGGTCGCGTGGAATGCTTCTATGCTATTCTCAAAAGACCTCATGGAAGCTTTCCAGGCAACGATGCAAAAGCGGGATGCGGTGTTTGAGGATTGAGCTGAACAAACCCGGTTTCCTGGAAATTCGTTTATTTATGCAAATCACTTTGGATCAAATATTAGCGGCAATTCCTTCCTTTGATCAGGAAACCCGAATTGAAATTACCAAAGCAGCTTTAAATGCTAGTGATGCAGCATCTATCGACCCTGCTTTAATAGCCCATGCAGAAGAGATCGCAGAAAAGATTCGGGTCGGTTCAATGAAAACGATGACATGGGATGAGCATGTAAAGAACTTCGAAGAGCGAAAAAAAGCATTTTTAGATGCCGATATCACTCGGATGTAGGACAAAATGCAAAGTTTTGTTCTTAGACTGTTTCACCACTGAGGCACGAAGTACACTGAGAAAGCACTAAGCAGGCTTCGCCTGAGATTTCGGAAACTCCGCTTAGTGTCTCCTTCGTGAACTCAGTGCCTAAGTGGTTTACTCATTAAACAGGAATAATAAATTGTCCTACCTCCTCTCACTCATCCCGCAGGGAATCAACCGGATTGGCGGTCGAGAGCTGAAAAGTTTTGGTGAATATCGTCAAAAAGGCAACGAGCAAAACGGCTAAAGCCGGCAGGAGAAACAACCAGGCTTCCAGGTCAATTCTGAAGGCGTACCTTTCCAGCCAGGTGTGTAAGGCCAGATAGGTAAGCGGGATAGCGAAGAGCATCGCCAGAAATATCAATGCCAGGAAATCTCGTGAAAGCAGGACGATTACCTGCCAGACTTTGGCACCGAGCACCTTTCTGATTCCGATTTCCTTGGTTCGGCGTGCAACCGTAAAAGAGACCAGCCCAAACAATCCAAAACAGGCAATCAGAATCGCAAAACCTGTCAATGCACCAAATACCTGCTGAAATTGTTCATCGGCACGATAATGTTTATCGTATTCCTGGTCCATGAAAAAATACTCAAAGGGGCTATTGGGAAAATTCGTCTGATAAATCTCCTTAACCATGGCCAACTGCGCCTTTGTATCACCTGTCTGGGTACGGATACTCGCCATTTGCCAAAAATTGGAAGTGGGCAGAAAAATCATGGGAATATAGGGGGACTTCGCACTTGCCTGATGGAAATTTTTCACCACCCCCAGGATCTCAAATTGCTTATCAAACAGTTCAATTTTTTTCCCAACGGCGCTTGCCGGATCTGGAATTCCCCACAATCGAATGGCTTCCTCATTGACCAATACTCGTTCGGGATTTTCACTTTCAGGTATGAAGTTATCGCCTGCTGCCAACTGCATCTGCATGGTGGGGATAAAATTTGCATCCATCCAATAGAGGTAAAAATTGAAGCTATGCTTCTCGGTGGCTTCTACCAAATTGATTCCCGGCATGGTACTCATCTCAATAGTAGGCAGCCCCGGTACACAACTGGACATGGCGACCGACTCAAATTGTGATTGTCCCAATAACTGGTCCCGAAAGGTTTGATTGCGCTCCGCACTTTGCTGCGTATGAGGAGCACGAACGACAAGGGTTTGTTCAATATTCACGCCCAAATCCGTCCCTCGCATAAACCGTAATTGTTCTCCTACTGTCAGCGTCTGGGTCAATAAAAAAATGGTAATAAAAAACTGAAAAACCACCAGCGATTTGCGGAGCAGGGAACCTTTGGCAGTATTGGCAAATTTCCCTTTCAAGATCGAAACCGGCTTGAAAGAAGATAAAATTACTGCCGGGAATATGCCCGAAAACAAAGTACTGATTAATAGAATCCCAACCAGCAAGTACCAAAATACAGGGTCCCCCATGAAACTAAGCGCCTCAGGAAGGGCTGCCAATTGGCGGAAATGTTCCTGAAACAGCATCAATAATACCAGGGCAAGTACGCCTGCAAATACATTGATCAGGAAGGATTCCGTAAAAAACTGGACCCGCAATTGGGATAAAGAAGACCCCAGAACTTTGCGGATACCTACTTCCCGCGCCCGGTCCAGTGATTTGGAAGTCGAGAGATTAATGTGATTGACAACCGCAATCACGATCACCAGAATCGCCACTCCCAACAGGATAAATACCAGCGTAGCATCTCCGTTTTCTTCGGGTTCATAGGTTTTATTCGAATACAAATGAATATCTCCAATCGGTTGCGCGACAATTTGTTTATGCTCGATTTTTTTCTCCTCAATCAAGCGTTCCGTAAATCCATCCAGGTGCTCCTCAAACTGGGAATAATCGCTATTTTCGGATAACAACACATAGGTAAAAGTATTGTTAGACTCCCAGTTGCCATCCACCTCGCCCAGGGAAGCTTTCATACTCGGATAGGAAATGAGCATATTGAATGAAAGATGCGTATTAGGTGGACTGTCCTCAACCACACCGGTGATCAAAAACTCTTTCCCGATGGAACTCCACCAAATTGTCTCCCCTACCACATCAACCCGGTCAAAATATTTACGGGCTTG
>CAYGTH010000410.1:0-6813 GCA_964352745.1 uncultured Bacteroidia bacterium | reverse complement strand
CATTCAACCATATCAATGGGCAAATTGATAATCGAGTCACTTTCGACGGCAGTCAGCAGACCTTTCCAAAAATCCTGCAAGCTGCGGGCTATCAAACTGCACTGATTGGCAAATGGCACCTGAAAAGCGATCCGACAGGTTTTGACCATTGGAATATACTGCCGGGGCAAGGCGATTATTACAATCCAGATTTTATCGAAATGGGGGAACGCAGCCGAAGAGAGGGTTATGTTACCAACCTCATCACTGACTATGGAATTGACTGGTTGGAAAAGCGGGACACCAGCAAACCCTTTTGCTTACTCGTTCATCATAAGGCACCGCATCGTACCTGGATGCCAGATACCAGCCACCTCGACTTATTTGATGGGGTAAGTTTCCCTTATCCCGATAATTTCAATGACACCTACGAAAATCGACAGGCAGCAGCCGAGCAGGTCATGCACATGGATGATTTATGGCTGGATTACGACCTGAAGATGGTAGATAAAGAGGGAGAAATCGCAGGACAGCACCGGAAATCCATTGAAAACCAAATCGGGCGAATGAACCCTGCACAACGCGCTGCCTGGGATCGGGAATATGAACCCATCATTACGAAATTTAAAGCGGCTCAATTGAGCGGGCAGGCTTTGCGCGAGTGGAAATATCAGCGATATATGACCGATTACCTTCGCTGTATTGCTTCGGTAGATGAGAATGTAGGCCGACTGCTTGACTATTTGGACACTTCGGGATTATCCCAAAATACGTTGGTCGTATATACTGCCGATCAGGGCTTTTATCTGGGAGAACATGGCTGGTTTGACAAGCGGTTTATGTATGAAGAATCCTTCCGAACGCCATTACTCATTCGCAGCCCTCATTCCCCCAAGACCGATCAACTCGAAAAACGACTGGTCCAGAATATCGACTTTGCGCCTACCTTTTTGGCGTATGCAAATGTCGAGATTCCAGAAAGCATGCAAGGCAGATCTCTTCGCCCCCTGATAGAACAAGAAACGGTAGTAGAATGGCGGGAAGCCCTGTATTACCACTACTACGAATTCCCCAATGAGCACATGGTCAAGCGGCATTACGGCATTCGCACAGATCGCTATAAGCTCATTCATTTTTACAATGATATCGACACCTGGGAATTGTATGACCTGCAAACAGATCCAACAGAAATGAATAACTTATATGGGGATCAGGCTTTTCAGGTTATTACTGATAGTCTCAAAGTGAATCTCGATCGCTTGCAGGTCCAATATGACGATACAGATCGGGGGACGTATTAGGTTTCTCTGCTAAAAATCGTAACCCAACTCACTATTTTTATGTATTTTTAAGCATAAGAAATGAATTATGAACTATCGGGAATATATCATTACGAATCCTAACATAATGCTGGGAAAACCCATCATCAAAGGAACTCGTCTTACTGTTGAGTTGATTCTTCGGAAACTTTCTGAAGGAGCTAGTACAGTCGATTTATTGGAAATGTATCCCCATTTAGAGCCAATACATATCCTCGCTTCTTTTGCCTATGCCTCAGATGTCATGGCCAATGAAGAAACAATCTCTATGAGTGTATGATTCTCGCTGATGAAAATATTAACCCCCAAATCTTTACAACCCTCCGTGAATCAGGTTTCGATGTCCTCTCCGTTCGAGAAAAATTTCCAGGCATAGATGACACATCTGTCATAGAGCTATCAAAAGTACCTCCCAGAATAATTCTGACAGAAGACAAAGACTTTGGTGAATGGGTTTTTGCCCACGGCGAACGAGATATTAGTGGCATATTTCTTCGATACAGACACCCTGATCTTCAATCAATCATTGACACCTTAGTACGCCTGTTAAGAACAAAGGGGCAACAACTGTTTAAGACATTCACTACGATAACTGAACAAAAAATCAGAATTCGAGATTTATAGATCGTTTATCCCTATCCATTGCGAAAACGATTTTCCGCTGTTTTAGCCTATTTTTAGCGTATATTTCCCCTGCTCAATCATACAAGACACAACCAATGACTACTCCTACTCACCTAAGCCTTAGCACCGGCTGGGGTTTTTGTATCTTACTGCTGCTGGTTTTGGGTATGGTTGCTTGCGACCCTCCCCCGGCAGCAACCCCTCAACCGCCAAATATTGTATTCATCTTTTCCGATGACCATGCCTATCAGGCCATCAGCGCATATGGAGGCAGATTAGCAGACATAGCTCCTACTCCCAATATCGACCGACTGGCAACAGAAGGGATGTTGTTTCAGCATTGTTATGTCACCAATTCGATTTGCGCGCCGAGCCGGGCGGTCATTCAAACGGGCAAGCACAGCCATATAAATGGCGTACTCGACAACCGCAATATCTTTGACGGCACCCAACAAACTTTCCCAAAAATCCTCAGTGCGGCAGGATATGAAACCGCAATGATTGGAAAGTGGCACCTCAAAAGTGAACCCGTGGGCTTCAATTACTTTGATGTGCTCCCCGGTCAGGGTCATTATTACAATCCGGAGTTCATCAATAAAGACGGAAAATATACCGAGCAGGGCTATGTAACAGACATCATTACAGACAAAGCGATCGGATGGCTCAAAGAACAACGCAGCCCCGACAAGCCCTTTATGGTAATGATTCAGCACAAGGCACCCCACCGGGAATGGGAGCCCGGCCCCGATCACCTGGATCGATTTGCCAATACTGAATTTCCCGAACCTGACAACCTTTTCGATACCTATGAAGGCAGAGGAACAGCGGCACATGATCAGGATATGTCTATCGAGGTTACGATGAGAATGGAAGCAGACCTCAAGATGTGGCAGGACACGACGACTTCTCCTTACAAGCGCACCTATGGCCGCATGAATGCAAAGCAACGCGCCGCCTGGGATGCTGCCTATGACCCCGTAAAAGCTGAAATAGCTGCCGCCGGACTTTCAGGAGAGGCCCTCGTGAGTTGGAAATACCAACGGTACATGAATGATTACCTCGGCAGCATTGCCTCTGTAGATGACAATGTAGGAAGGGTACTGGATTACCTCGAAGAATCAGGATTGGCAGAAAATACGGTCGTGATGTATGCCTCAGACCAGGGATTCTACCTGGGGGAACACGGTTGGTTTGACAAGCGATTCATGTATCAGGAATCTTTCAAAACGCCCTTTCTTGTGCGATGGCCGGGCGTAGTGGAAGCCGGGAGTGTAAATGAAGACCTCGTTTCGAATCTCGATTTTGCCCAGACTTTCCTCGACATCGCAGGAGTAGAACAGCCTGCCGATATGCAGGGATTGAGCCTAAAACCCATACTCGCGGACCAAAAGCCCAACGATTGGCGCGAAAGTGTTTATTATCACTATTATGAATTTCCGGGTGTGCACTCCGTTCACCGACACGAAGGCGTATTTGATGGCCGGTACAAACTCATGCATTTTTATGCCTTGGAAGAATGGGAACTCTATGACCGGGAAAAAGACCCAGATGAGATGAACAGTGTGTTTGCGGATCCCGAATACGCAGATATCGCCAAAAAACTCCAGACGGAACTCAGCCAACTGCGCACCGATTATCAGGTGCCGGAGAATGAGCTGTATGAAGTTAAATAAAGGAGAGACAATCAGGCAGCAAAAATCTGCCTTTCTCCAACCGTACACCTATTAAAATCACATCTTCATTCCCTCTATTCTAGTACGATAATTCAGTAGACAGATTATTAGTATAAAGAAGAAAGACTGTATCTGTCTGATAATCAAAAATATCCAACCTAAAATATCCAATCAAAAACTCACTACTTATTTCTGTCCATCTACTTAAAACAGCATTCAGCAACAAGCATTACAAATATGATAAGCTTTCACAGAATCATTACCCTGGCCCTCTGCCTTGGAATTTCGACTCTTTCTTTCGCAACAGATCAAACCGATCAGGCAGCGGGTTGGCAGGATCTCTTCAATGGCAAAGACTTCAAAGGCTGGAAACAACTCAATGGAGAAGCCAAATACGAAGTCGTGGACGGGGTAATCGTGGGAACCTCCATTCCCAAGACGCCTAACAGCTTCATGGCTACTGAAAAGATGTACGGCGACTTTATCCTCGAATTGGAAGTAAAGGTCGATTCCCCGCTGAATTCCGGCATACAGTTTCGCAGCAACAGCATGGAAAGCTATCGCAATGGTCGGGTTCATGGCTATCAATGTGAAATTGATCCCAGCAACCGGAAATGGAGCGGTGGCGTATATGACGAAGCGCGTCGGGGCTGGTTATATCCCCTGACTCGCAATTCATTGGGACAAACTGCCTTCCACAATGGAACCTGGAACAAATACCGGATCGAGGCAATCGGAAACCGCATTCGCACCTGGATCAATGGAGTTCCTTGTTCCAATTTAGTTGATGACATGACGGCATCCGGATTCATTGCACTACAGGTTCATGGCGTTGGAAACGATGACAGTAAAATCGGCAAGCAGGTGCGCTGGAAAAATATCCGTATCAAAACCGAAAACCTGGAAGCTTCCCGTATGCCTTATGGCGAGGAGATTACGGAAATCAGCTATCTGACCAACACCCTTACACCCCGCGAAATCGAAGAGGGATGGAGATTGCTTTTTGATGGAAAAACCTCCAAAGGATGGACCAGTGCAAAGGGAGAGGCTTTCCCTACCAAAGGATGGAATACTAAAGACGGTACGCTGACAGTATTAGCTTCTGACGGCTCCGAAGGGGGACGCGGTGGCGATGTCATTACCGACAAAGAGTTTTCTGATTTTGAACTCCAGGTGGACTTTCTCCTCTCAGAAGGAGCAAACAGTGGCATCAAATATTTTGTAGATCCTGATTTACTTAAAGGAAAAGGATCCGCCATCGGACTGGAATTCCAGGTATTGGATGACAAAAACCACCCTGATGCAAAAATGGGGATAAAAGGAAACCGCACGGTCGGCTCTTTGTACGACCTCATTCGAGCCGATAATTTATCCGAAGCCAACCGCACCGAAAAACGCATGAATGCAATGGGTCAGTGGAATCGCGCTCGTATCATCTCAAAAGACGGACATGTTGAACACTGGCTCAATGATATCAAAGTAGTAGAGTATGAGCGAGGCACGCAGATGTTTCGTGCCCTGGTAGCCTACAGCAAATATCAGAAGTGGCCTAATTTCGGGGAATGGGAAAAAGGTCCGATCCTCCTTCAGGACCACGGCGATACCGTTTCGTTCAAAAACATCAAAATCAAAGAATTGTAAAGACGGCTCAACAGGGAATGTGGGACTTATTCCCCTCCCCTACTCCTCAATCCCCTGAATCATGGATACAAACAGAAGAACTTTTCTCAAGACAGCCGCCTTAGGCACTGCGGGGCTCGCTATGTCCGCCAAGAGCTATGGCCGTATATTAGGTGCCAATGACCGGGTACGGGTAGGCATCGTAGGCTTTTCCAATCGCGCAAAAGGTGCCTTGATACCTGCATTCCTCAAGCACAACAAAGAACTCAATTATGAGATCGTTGCCGTTTCCGATATCTGGAACCGACGTCGGAGTGAAGGAGCCGCTTTTTTGAAAGAGAAAACCGGCAATACAGTAGCAGTTGCCAGGAACAATGAAGAACTTTACGATACGGTAGAAGACCTCGATACCGTCATCCTGTCCACCGCCGATTTTCAGCATGCTTTGCATTGTGTACAGGCAGTACGCGCAGGTTGTGATGCCTATTGTGAGAAGCCCCTTGCAGAAACCATGCAGGATGCACGCCTGGTACTCAAAGCCGTAAAAGATTCGGGAAAGATCGTACAGATCGGTTCTCAGCGTCGGAGTGGCAAAAACTACCATGCTGCGCATGATTATATCAAAGCCGGTAAGTTTGGGAAGATCACCATGGTCGAAATGACCTGGAATGTGAATCAGCCTGGTCGCTGGCGTTTACCCGAATATACCAGTACGATCAAAGAAAGCGATACCGACTGGATACGATACCAGATGAATCGTCCGCGCGCCAAGTGGGATCCTCGTAAATACTGTGAATACCGCCTTTTCTGGCCCTACTCTTCCGGGATTCCCGGACAGTGGATGTCTCACCAGATTGATACCGTTCACTGGTTCAGTGGCCTGGATCACCCCCTCTCCGTAAGCGCCAACGGCGGAATTTATATGTGGCAGGATGGCCGCTCTAACTTCGATACCATGACAGCGGTATTCGAATACGGAAAAGCCGATGATCCGGCCAGTAAATTCCAGGTATTGTATTCCTCCCGTCAGCACAATTCAGCAGGGGGCACCAAAGAAATCTATTACTCCAATGGGGGAGAACTCAACCTCAAAACCAACAAAGTAACTCCTAATGGGGGCCTGAAGGAAAGATATGCCTCCGCGATGGATATGAAACCTTTTGAGTTGAAAGAATATGACCTTTCCGCAGCAGCAGCCGAAATCGTAACCAGTGCCAATACCGGTGCCGATGATACGACTTCAGCCCACATGCGCAACTGGATGGAATGTGTCAGAAGCAGAAAACAACCGAATGCCCCTATTGAAGTGGGATACAACCATTCGATTGCTAATATTATGACGACAGCTGCCCTCCGTACCGGTAAACGCACCACGTTTGATGAAAAAACGCAAAACGTGTTGGCCGACGGAGAAGTATTCGTCTACTAAGTATTAATTTTCATTGTACGCTAGAAGATGGAGCAGGTCAAACTGCTTCATCTTTTTTGGTTCTCTGACAATTTTAGCGGAGATGCCCGCTGGCAAAAAGAAGCAGGCGAATACATTCGCCTATACGGGCTTGTAGCGGCGGATTTATCCGCCGACACATAACATGGGA
>CAYGTH010000409.1:0-6823 GCA_964352745.1 uncultured Bacteroidia bacterium | reverse complement strand
GTTTTCACAAATCAAGCGGGTCGTATTTGACAAAACCGGCACACTGACCACCGGGGAGTTTGAAATCAGGCAGATCCATTGTGATCCCGAAGCCTTGCTCATGGTAAAGCGGGTGCTGGCAAGTTTAGAACAACATTCGGCGCATCCCATCGCACGTTCTGTTATGCGGGCGCTGGAAGGAGTAGAAGTTGTGGAAATGGAATCGGTTTCAGAATTGCGGGGAATCGGAATGGCTGGAACTGATAGGGAAGGGAATGCATATCAATTGGGCTCTTTTCGGATTGCGCAAGGCTTGACAAGGGAGTTGGGGCATAATCTATACCTCTTGAAAAATGGAGAACTGATTGCCTCTGTGGACTTGCAGGACGAATTAAAGGCAGGAACAAAAGAAGCGATTTCATTTCTCCATGAAAAAGGAATCGAAACCGTTATGCTAAGCGGCGATCGAACCGAAAAATGCCAGGAAATTGCAGCCTTGCTGGGAATTGATCAGGTATACGCGGAGCAACTTCCCGAGGCCAAGCTCAAGCTCATCGAGACCTTTAGTGAGGAAAAGCCAACTGCCATGATCGGAGATGGTATCAACGATGCCCCGGCTTTGGCGCGCGCTACATTGGGGATTTCATTGAGCAATGCTACCGAGGCTGCAATTCAATCCGCACAAGTGATTTTGTTAAATGGAGACCTGACTTCGCTTCCCAAACTATTTGGAATTGGTGCCCATACCATGTTGACGATCCGCCAGAATCTGTTCTGGGCATTCTTCTATAATGTATTGGCAATCCCACTTGCGGCATTTGGGTTCCTGAGCCCGATTATTGGGGCATTGACGATGGCTCTTTCGGATGTAGTAGTGATTGGGAATTCGCTCCGCCTTAAAATCAAACGAGTGTATTAGGCTTGCCTGTTCATGTTAAATGAATTCTTATTAGAGTCGGGCTTCGAGGATGGCTTGCATTTCTTGATGAGTCAGCTCGATAGGATGGTTTTTAAGACTGGTTTGGGATACAATTTCCGAAAGGTGGCTACGACCTATGCCATAGTCCGAAATTCGAGGGAGATCAAATTCCTCAACCCAATCCAAAATATGATTTATCAATGCTTCTGCAGCTTCCTCGTCTTGAGTTAGATGGGGAAAGAACAAGCGCCCTACGGTTGCGTATTTTGCAACAAGATCTTTCCGTTGAGTTGCCAAAGCTTTTTGAAGGGTAATTTGATTGGTGATTCCCATCAGGGTTCCACACAGGGCTCCATGTGGAATGGCAAAACGCCCACCTACCGAGGAGGCGAATCCATGTACCAAACCCAGCCCAACATTAGCGAGGGTGATGCCGGAAACGAGGGCTGCATAGGCCAGGCAGGAACGTGCCTCTATATTATCAGGAGCCGATACCGCTTGTGGCAATCCATCCCGAATGCATCTCATCCCTTCAATTGCCAAAGAATCAGTGAGCCGATTGGATTGAATAGAGAGGTAGGATTCCAATAGTTGCGTAAAGGCATCCATGCCACTTGCGACCGTTATGTCGGTAGGGGTTCCAACAGCCAATTGGGGATCGACCAATGCGAGGTCCGGTACGTAATTTTCGTGTCGAAGTGATTTTTTATATCCCCGGATTCCCACGTTTGAGATTACCGCATTCTTGGTCGCTTCACTACCTGTTCCGGCTGTGGTCGGAACTGCGATAAAGGGAATCTTGGTCCCGGGAGCACTGAGTTCGCCTACTCCTTCGAGATAAGCATCTATCGGATGGGTACAAGTAAGCATGGCTGATATCGCTTTGCCTGCATCCATGACACTTCCCCCTCCGATTGCGACAACCAGCGGGATTCCTTTTTCCTGGAATTGCCGAACACATTTATCTATCATTTCCGGGGAAGGCTCTCCCGTTATCAGATACCTATAAATCTTGATGTCCGCACTACGCAGCGCATGCTGCAGTCGGTTCCAATGGGCTGATTCCGAAAAAGAACGTGCGCCACTAACGATCAGCACTTTGCTGCCATAGGAAGCTATCAGCCCTGGGAGTAAGTCAATTTTCCCAATACCAAATTGGATTTTGGGACTGGAAGCCATGTGAAATGCTGCTACCATTGTGAAAATTCTGTTGGGGCGATGACCCGGTGTTTTACTCCATAGCGTTGTTCCGCAAACCAATCTGCTACCGTCTCTCGCCATCGATGATAATGAGCAGTTTGTTTGTGGGCTGCTACAGCTTCTGCTGTTTCATAAGCTTCATATAGGGTGAGCTGAGTCGGGTCATCGGCATGCTGCAGGACATCAAATCGGAGATTGCCCGGCTCCTGGGTAGAGTGCCTGTGATTATCCAGGGTGGCTTCAATAAAGTCTGCCAGATGCTCAGGCTTTACTTTGATATGTACAGTGGTTACGATCATGATTTTTTTCAGATTCCGAGTACAAATCTGAACTTACGGAATAATTCGGAATTAAGTAAGGAGTGTAGCAAATCGGGGAGTCATATTAAGCAATAGTGCGTGGGTTTTACTGACTCAAAAACAGAGAACCATTCAAAAGGTGACATATCTCACCAAAAATTCCGAAATTCGAGGCTACTTTATCATTGAAAGTTTAATGTGATCCTTATCAGATGAAATATACATTCAAAACCAACATAAAATGTGGAGGGTGCATTGCCAAGGTTCAGCCTGGTCTGGATGCAGAGTCTGCCATTTCTCATTGGGAAGTCGATACTGACAATCCTGAAAAACTCCTGACAGTGGAGACCGAATCGTTGGAGGCGGCCTCCATTGTTTCCCTGATTGAATCCCTTGGATTTCAGGCAACTGAAAAGAAAAAAGGGCTGTTGAGTAAACTGTTTGGGTAAAGTTGAGGGAGAGAACCCATTATATTTTGTTACTGCACATTTACAGTACTCAAAAAATAAACCCGCTGGGAGTATTCACTCCCCGCGGGTTTGTACCTCCTTATTCTTTATTCACAGCAAGGTTCTATCTCAAATACTGAAAGCACTTCTGGGGAATCGAGTGCGCGGCCAAATAAGGTGATATCATCGATCTTACCGGTAAACTCTTTTCCAATCAAGAGACTGCCTATATCTTGTGCTGCCATCAGAGTTGAGCAGGCGGCATCTCCGCTTACAGTTGCATTCAGGACACCGTTGACATAGAGTTGGTAACTGTCTCCGTCTTTGATAGCAACCACATGTTGCCAGATATCAGTCTGGGCGATCATTTCATCGGTACAATTGATAAATGGGGTACTAATCGGCTCGGCCCACACGGAATTGTCATGCCCGAAAACGGCACGTCTGCAATCATATAGGCCCACCGACCATTCCCCATTTCTATCTGGGCATCGTACCCCATCACCTCTTCCCAGCAGGACTTCATAGTTGCCTTCATTTCGCGAAGTGTCCAGTGCCTGATACCACAAAGAGATGGAGAAAGCAGGCAGGTCATTCAGGAAGTTCGCATCGCTACGGGATAGAACAGAGGACCCGGCCTGCGTTCCTGAATTGTCAAATAAAAACGCGCAGGCTGTATTTCCATTTCTGTCAGTTGTCGGTGTTGCGGAAGTTCCATTGCTGAGGGTAAGGCCATTTCCAGACTCATCTACAAGGCTGCCGTTGCTGAAGGGATAGAAGGCCAGTACATCTTGCTGTAGGGCAGTAGGGATACATGCTATGGTAACCGGGGTTGCTTCTTCTGTTTCACAGGAAGCGAGTGCGAGGCTCGATACAAAAAGAATGAACAAACGGATTTTCATAAATTTCATGATAATAGTGAGACAATCTTTGGGTAATAGACTCCTATGCCTGGGAAATTAGGCCGGATAATTAGATTGTTTTGATACGTAAAAAAGAGAGAAAGCAAGTCCTGTTGGAATTATATAAATGCGTATATACACCCTAACAAACGGAGGCCAATTTGTTACGGTTGCCTGGATAATTGGAAAAGTAAGGGTAAAAATAAATCCCTAATTGATTTTACTCACCCGAATACCTGAACGAGGTTATAGCCTCTGTATGTAGATGTATATATTTTGTGACTTGGATCAAAAAATGAGAATATTTCCTTACTCAACTTTATCAATAATTTCTGCTATGGACCCATTACATTCTCCGCTCAACTCTCCTGTCCCTAAAATGATCGATACACCTACCGTTTATCCCTCTCATGCTTTGGGATTCTCTCAGGCAGTTGTACACGGAGGCCTTCTAATCAGTTCCGGACAAGTGGGATGGAATACGGAGTATGAATTGCCAGGAGACGGAGGCTTTGAAGCACAAGCAAAACAGTGCTTTGAAAATATCAGCAATCTGCTGCAAGCTGCGAATATTGGAATCGGGAAAGTGCTGATGCTGCGGATCTACGTGAAAGACCTCACGGAAACGCGGACAAAGACTGTCAGTCAACTCCTGCATAACCTGTTTTTGGGTGCTTATAAACCCGCTACAAGTCTGATTGGGGTTGCTGCACTGGCAAGGGAAGCGTTATTAATTGAAGTCGAAGTTATTGCAGTCGAATAATATCACTGAATATGAACATGTTTATACTGGTTCTGGCCATTATGGGGGTTATCGTGAATGTTGATGCTCAAACTCCCGCAACTCCAAATGGAAACAGGGTTGAGCGGAATGGAATGATTGTGTCCTGGATCTATGAGGCTGACCAAATTCAATTTGAAATGGAGGCGCCTACGACAGGTTGGATCGCGATTGGCTTGAATGAAAAGAATGCCTTGGCGGGTTCCTACTTGCTCATGGGGCGAATAGCAGATGGTAAGGCGGAGGTGGTAGAGCATTATACCCTGGCTCCGGGCGACTATCAGCCGATTTCGGCATTAGGGGCTGAAATAGCCATCGCAATGGTTTCGGGACAAGAAGGGCAGGGGATAAGCCGAATTCGGTTCACTCTTCCTATTTTGCCGGGCAACTCTTATGCAAAAAAGTTGGAGCCAGGCCTTAGGTACACGATGCATATGGCCTATAGCCGGGAAGATGATTTTCAGCACCACTCAATGATGCGAACAGCCGCCAATGTCAAGTTGTAGGCTGAGCCTCTCAAGCAAAACCACGCCGCGAATGTGATTCGTTCGTGAAGTTTTGTTTGAGAAAGTTTGACGGTTTAAGAGTTTGATCGTTTTTTCCCGCATTCCCGCACTCATTCCTCTGCGAGCACATCTACCTGGGTAAGAAGCCAGGATCGATTGGCTACTTCTTCCGCCGTTTTGATTTGTTGGCTTAGTCCGGCAAGTCTTTCCTGAAAAAGACCAGGAGGGAGAATACTTCGCTGGGCTCTGAGTCGATATAACTTTCGGCTTAGTCGGAGTAGATTGAGGTGGATTCGTTTTTGGAAGGGATTAATGCTCCGATTGCGTTGTAAATACAGCCGAAAAGTCTCCAGTAAAAACTCCAAAGCCGCATCCTCATCTGATTCGTAGTACAGCTTAAGCATCAAAGATCGCGCGCTGAGGTGATCAAATATATCCCTAAATTCTACCTGTTGTAATAAGGCAAGGGCTTCTGAATGTTGCCCCTGTGCATGGCGTAAACTTGCCAGATTAAACCGATAGGCATCAACCTGGAATTCGGGCAGTAACTTCCCTTTATAACTGTGCAGGAAATCGTCCACCCATTCATAGGCCTGAAGTCGAATGCCTACTGCTACCATATTTTTGAGTTTGCGATGATCCATGTACCCCTGATCCAGAATCAGGTCTTTCGTTACCAATTGCTCAAAGAGCGTAAACAGCCGGGCGAGGTAAGTAGAATTTCCCTGATTGATTTGCCGAACGCAGTAGTTCTGTGCATAATTATACATATCAGCAGCTTCCTGGGGGGAAAACAGATGGCTGTTTCCATCCAGCCAATGTATCCATTTCAAATATAACGTTTCATCTCCCGGGGACTGGAGTGCATTGAAGATCAGCAAATAGGCCTGGATAGCACCCTCATTTCGATAGGTATCGGGAAGTATTTCAATCCATTGCTGAAGGGGAGTGATTAATTCCTGGGGCGCACTTTGTTTCAGTATATGACTCCTGTTCAATAGCTCACAGCTGTATTTCAATCGTTCGCCCCAATAATGCAGATCGAGATAGTTGACTGTTTTTTCCAACCTGATATCCTGCCCCCGACGTTGAAGACCTGCCTCAAATACGGAAGCATGACGATACAAGGCATATTGCCCTTTGAAATATGCAACATCCTGATATGGGTATTGTTCCCAGGCAAGGTGTGCTTTTTTCCAGTGGCGGAGGTAAGCCGCCTCTTCCTGTCGGTTTGCAAGGGCTTTTAGCAGATGCCTGTCTTGCGCTGTTGGGTCTTTCTCAAATTCCCGAAGCGCCAAAAAACGGTGCAGGAGTTTGTTGAGTTGGGAAAGGGCATCATAAACTGCCTGTTCCCGAAACTCCTCTTTTTTACCGTACAGCAAAGCGTAAAGGGCTTGTTTGTCAGGTTTGTGGCCTGGAGCTTCCTGAATTAAATAAGCACCCAGTTTTTGGAGCCGATCCTGTCGATTGAAATAAGGAGATTGCAGAAACAAGAGAAATGCCTTTTGTTCCGCTGAATCAAGTCCAGTAATTAGGAGATGGGTTTTGTTTTCTTTTTTCAGGAAATTATATTTTATCTATTGATAATCAGTATTTTAATGTAAATATACATAAAATTAATTTCAGAAATTACCAAAAAAGTACTTTTGAATAGGGATATCCCTTTGCTTATTGCTAATGTGAAATCAGCCTATTATGCAAGGGTTGTTGTCATTGAACTGAACCTTATCTATCCATTCTGATATGAAACAAGCTATACGTTCCCTCCTGTTATGTCTCATTCTGGGA
>CAYGTH010000408.1:0-6864 GCA_964352745.1 uncultured Bacteroidia bacterium | reverse complement strand
GATGACTTCTCTGTTGATAGGAATCGTTCCAAGTGAACTATGGGACTTCGCATCCCAAATTTTATCCAACAGAAAAATGGTGCCTGTCCCACAGATGGGAGAAGTTACATGCCCGTACAGGCCAATCATCCAGTTGTTGTCTTGTTCAAGGTGTTTAGCAGCTTGCAGCCAGCTATTCAGTATGTTGCGAAAATTTAAACGATACCCCAAAGTGGCAAGTCGAAATGTAGGTTGTTCGTGAGAATTATTCGATGATTGCCTAAGAGAAAATAAGGCTTTTAAGGATCGTTTGTAAAATGTCTTGCGAGGCTCCGATGTGATGGGACCATATCTGGCCTCAAGCAAGGATGAAAATGTTCGGAATCTACTACTTACTTCCATGATCGGTTAATTTAGCTACAACAGGCCTTTGCGTTTTTCAAGCGTCTGTGAAATCATTTTCCGGATCAAAGGATCAGTCTCCATTTGCGATATTGAAACCCGTCTTTTACAGCCTGTAACAATTCTGAATTCGTCCCAAGACCGAAAAAAACCGAATACACACAGGTCTTCAACCTCAACACAATGTACGCCTGATTCGATTTCCCACATAACTTGTAACCCACTGGGGATTAAATGGGGAATCTGAACTTGCGCTATTTGACAGAGTAATACTTCTTGTTCATCAGGTCGTAACAGATCAAAAAAAGAAAAGAATGAGTCGTATAAAATAATTTTTATCGGGTGTCGCATAGTGAGTGGGGTAAGGGTGAAACAAATGGAGGCGGGGGCATTGCATTTTCACTGAACTCACGCAGGGCGGGATCGCGCAGAACCAAAATGGGTTTTTGAGACTGCTTAGTGGGGGTTGTTGATACGAAATAAGTTCGCATGACGAAAGAGATTAAAGGGTGAAACATTATGTAAAAACTGATTCATAAATCAGTATTTACAAGATCTCTATTCAATGCATGCATACCAAATTAACAAGCGCTCGGAACATTACATTCCGAGCGCTTACATTCAGGAAGCCTAAGTCCTTCCTAATCAAGGATTTCGCCAACCAACAACTTGATGGGCTGCTCTAATCCGTGGTCAAATATTTTGAATAAAGTGGTGAGCGTTATATCGGACCCCTTCTCAACTTTTGAGATATAGGACTTGTGTGTCCCAATTCGGGTAGCCAATTGCTCCTGGGTCATGCTCTTACGTTCCCGATGTAGGCGAATGAGCTGGCCTACGCGAAAAGCGCGACTACGTGCATCAAACCCTACTCTTTCAGGACTTCCAGGTAAACCGTATTTGTTGTCAAGGAGCTCGGAAAAAGATTGGGTCTCCGCCTTCTTTTCCATAATCATGAGATTTTCGAATGTTGATGTTTCCACTGAGTTAAAATTACATATAGGAATGCAGGTACAAGGAACAAGCGGAAAAGGGCGAGGGAGTAATTAAGCGATGTCAAAGTTAATCATTAATACTACTAAATACAAGAGCATTTCACAACAGTATTCTATGATTCCCAACATTCAAAAAGTGTCAGAATTACATTTAATATTGATTATGAATAGATTAACAGGGAACCGAGTCTCAATCCTTAATAAAATCCGCTTATTAAGTTCAATATAGAAGTTAATTAATAAATGAACAAGGATTTTATGCGAAAAATCCACATTTACATCAGAGGCACGCGCACAATTGCTGATATTGAATTCACGTAATAAATACACTATGGTCATAAAAAGCAGGAAAGCGGAATATCCAGCTCTGCCTAAAAGGGATTTCATCTACGGCATAACCTTTCGTCCGCCGGGTTCACACTTTCCAGAACAATTTCTTCCGATACAAAAAATACAGAAACAGCCAGACCAAAGTCAAGGCTCCCAGCGATTGCCAGACCTCATGCCAGGGGGTAGCCGCATGTCGATAAATACCTTCCAGCAGCAAGCGAGAGGTATAGCGAAAATCGATAAAATGATACGCGACATAAATCACCAGCGAATTGAGGCCGATTACCCGAAAAAAGAAGGCCCATTTTTGATAGCCCCACACATCGATCAGGAGATAGAAAGTGCCCAGTAACAGGTAGGCCATCCCGCCGGTCAGGAGGATAAAAGAGCTACTCCACAGGTGTTTATTAATCGGAAAATGAATGCCCCATAATAAGCCCGCAGCAATCCCTCCTATACCCAGCACTGCCAAACGTAACAGCTTGTGCCGATCAGAAGACCCAGATCGCAAGAGGTCCCCGCCAAAAGCGCCCAACATGGTCAGGCAAAGAGCCGGAAATTGGGTCAATATGCCATTCTCGTCATAGGTTTTCTGGACCAGGCGACCCGGCAGGAAGGTTCGATCAAACCAGCCCACCAGATTTCCCTCAAAAGACAGGTCTCCTGCCCCATACCCCGGTACAGGAATGAGATACAACATGGCATAATACGCCAGTAATATTCCCGCGATCCAGGCGACTCGTCCTTTGGGATTGTAATTGAGATACAGGATCGTGGTGATACATCCTGCAAAGCCAATCCTGCCCAGCACGCTTACAAAGCGAATCTGAGCAGGGTCAAAAAAGGGAACAGGCGCATTTTTGTACAGGATACCGATGCCCATCAGGATGAGCATGCGCTTGAAGGCCTTGCGATACAAGGTTGGCTTCGGAACTCCCTTGGCCAGTGCGCTGCCAAGAGAAAATGCAAGGGAGACACCCGCTATAAAGAGAAAGAGCGGAAATATGAGGTCATAAAAGGTAAAGCCGTTCCAGGCAGGGTGCTCAAATTGAGCGGCAATGGCATCAACCCAGGCCCAGCCTGTTTTTCCGCCCAGAGACACCAAGAAGCTACCGCCTCCGGCGATCATGAGCATATCAAAGCCGCGGAGCGCATCGACCGAAGCAAGCCGCTGAGTAGTGAGGGGAGTAGAAGTAGTCATTTCGCAAGGGATTTTGTTTGACATAAGATAATAGAAATTCGAATCAACACAGGTGGAAACCCTTCATTTTTTTGTACATTTTGACTACAAATTCAATACCCATGCCCCAATTCACCCTATCAATTAACAAACAGCAGCGTCAGGTCGAAACAGAGGCTGATACGCCGCTTTTGTGGGTACTCCGCGAACACCTCCAACTCACCGGCACCAAATACGGCTGTGGCGTTGCTCAATGTGGCGCCTGTACCGTTCACCTCGACGGCAATCCGGTTCGGGCCTGTGTCATTCCTGTCTCGGCGATTCAGGCAAATCAACAGATCACCACCATCGAGGGCCTTGCTGAAAAATCCGACCATCCCCTGCAAAAAGCCTGGATAGCGGTACAAGCTCCTCAGTGTGGCTATTGCCAATCCGGACAAATCATGCAAGCGGCCGCCTTGCTCAAGCGAAACCCCAAGCCCACACGTGAGGCAATCGTTCAGCACATGAATGGTAACCTCTGCCGCTGCGGCACCTATATGCGCATTCTGAAAGCCATCGAACTCGCCGCCCAAGATTCCTGATCTCATGAAAAAAAATAATTCCTCCCCTACCCTCTCCCGGCGGCAATTCCTCACCACCGCAGGCGGACTGAGCATCGGCATTACTGCCCTTGCGCTCGTTCCAAAATCCCTTATCCATGAGGAAGAGTCCGAACACTCACTTGTTCAGCAACAAATCAATGCCTGGGTACATCTTCGCTCTGATGGCAGCATGACCATTTACAGCCCTGCTGCTGAGATGGGCCAGGGATCCCTGACAGCATTGCCCGTCATCTTCGCGGAGGAGATGGACGCTGACTGGTCAACGGTTTCGATAGAAGCCTCTCCCCCCGATCCTGAAACCTATGGATTCCAGGGCTGGGGCGGACGAAAAATGATGCTTACCGTAGGGAGTATTACCGTCATGCGCTATTTTGATGCGCTTAGGCAAGCCGGCGCACAGGCTCGCTATGTATTGCTGCACAGCGCTGCAAAAGCCTGGAAAGTGCCCCTTTCAGAATTGAGCACAACACCTGGCAGGGTTCTGCATGCCAGCAGCGGCAAGGAGGCCCACTACGGAGAAATTCTTTCCTTCCTGGATATCCCGGACTCCATTCCCACTCTTCCACATGAGCAACTCAAGCGCCCGGAGAATTTTCGACTCATTGGCACCGTCCTGCCACGCCATGACATCCCGGGCAAAGTAGATGGTACCGCAAAGTTTGCCATAGACGAACAAGTGCCCGGCATGGTTTATGGCTTGATCGAACGAGGCAACCTCCACGGTGCCCAACCCACCTTACAAAACGAGTCTGCCATTCGTGCGATTTCGGGATTAGTCGATATCGTTCCCTTGTCATACGGCATCGGCGTCGTGGCGACTTCTTTGGAAAAAGCCTTTTTCATCAAAAAACAACTCACAATATCCTGGGACGAATCTGTCAAATCTGCCGACCACAACAGTGAAATTGCATTCTCAGACTACCAAACCATCGCCCACCAGGAGCAGACAGGGAAAATACTCACCAATCGCGGCGACTTTACACAAGCCTGGAAAGGAGCTCGAAAAACGTATGAAGCCAGCTACCAGAATGACTATGTGTATCACGCTCAAATGGAACCGCTCAATGCCATTGCTTCAGTCGCCCCTGACGGAAGGAGTGCAGAGATTTGGGCCGGTACACAAGGAGCCGGTTCTGTAGCTCCTGACGTAGCTGATGCCCTGGGGATTGAGGCCAAGGCCGTTACCTTCCACCCCTATTTACTGGGCGGCGGACTCGGCAGGCGATCCAAAACCGATTATATCATCGAAGCGGCACTCCTATCTCAAGCCGTCAAACAACCTGTCAAATTGCTTTGGACACGGGAAGATGACCTTCGGTATGGCATGTATCGCCCAATGTCTCTCCAACAGATGCGTGCCTGCACCAGCAGCACGGGCTCGCTGACTGGCTTTTCGCATATCGTCGTGGGAGATGGCTCCAACCTCCTGGCCAGTGGAGCGAAAAATGAGTTCTATTCTATTCCCAATCAGCACCTTGAGCTCCGAACCGTTGAGCAAGGCGTGCGAATTAAACACTGGCGGTCTGTGGGTCATGGCCCCAATAAATTCGCAATAGAATCTTTCCTCGACGAAATTGCCACAGACCGGGGAGCAGATCCCTATGAATTCCGTCGGGATTTGATGAAGGATTACCCGCGGGCGTTGAAAGTACTGGAAACAGTTGCCCAGATGGCGAATTGGAGCGAGACCCTACCCTCAGGACGTGGGCGTGGGATCGCTTTTGGCGAAAGAAGTGGCTCTCTCTGTGCGGGTGTGTGCGAAATTTCCCTGGACCGCGAAAAGGGAATTATCAAGATCCATCATTTCTGGGCAGCCGTAGATGCCGGGATCATCGTGCAACCCGACAATGCCATCGCTCAGATGGAAGGCGGCATTATCATGGGAATCAGTAGCGTGCTACAAGAACGGATTACCCTCGAAAAGGGCCGTGTACAACAATCTAATTTCCATGACTATTCCCTGTTTCGGATGAAAGATATCCCCGAGTCAATTGAGATCAAATTGATTGATTCACAAGAAGCGCCTCAGGGAATTGGCGAGGCCAGTACGCCCATTGTGGGGGGTGCCATCGGAAATGCCTTTGCAGCCTTGACCGGAAAGCGATTGCGGCACTTGCCTTTTTCGCCGGATCGGGTGCTGGAAGCACTGGAGGGTTGATATTTCCTTGTACTTTTTCACGCAGGAAAAGGTGTCCACTCAAACAGTTGAGGCTTTTACAAATTCAAGGAAGGTCCCTTTGTGCAAAAAAGTTCCTGTCTTATAGGGATAGTCATAACTCTCTTGCCACTTTTTTAATAAAGTGGCGCAAAAATCGCATCGGCCAAGACCAACCCTGCAAGCCGCCCCCGCATCGAGTGCGGGGCAGGCTCCTGTTCCCGATGGCCGCTGCATAGCCAGCGCGCCGGGGTGGGCAAAAACCGGGTTTCACTCCCTGTTTTGTGAGTGAAGCTATCTACCTTACGAGGGGAACTCGGCGTTGATCAGAGCTTACATTTCTTGCAAAATCAAAAAGCCGTAAGCTGCCCGTGCGGGACAATTCGTTGGGACTAACCCGGTAAGGTCTTCGATTGAAAATCCTGTCTCCTGTCTTTCTTCTTCTTTCTCTCTTACAACACCATCTCCGGGATGTCTCCTGCTACGATCAATTTCCCTTCGGTGGCCGCTTGAATCGCCTCAATGGAAACACCGGGTGCCCGCTCGATCAACTGAAACCCCTCGGTTGTAACTTCCAGTACAGCCATATTGGTTACAATTCGCTTGACACAGCCCACGCCGGTCAAAGGCAAAGTACATCGTTTGAGGAGTTTGGAGGCTCCGGCACGATTGGTATGCATCATTGCAACAATGATATTTTCGGCGGAAGCGACCAGGTCCATCGCGCCGCCCATTCCTTTGACCATTTTACCGGGGATCTTCCAGTTGGCGATGTCGCCATTTTCGGCAACTTCCATTGCCCCCAATACCGTCAGTTGTACATGGCGCCCGCGTATCATGGCAAAGCTGGTAGCCGAATCAAATATGGAAGCGCCGGGTAAGAGGGTTACCGTTTGTTTACCGGCATTGATCATATCAGCATCTTCTTCCCCTTCAAATGGGAAAGGGCCCATGCCCAATATGCCGTTTTCTGATTGAAATTCTACCTGGATGCCTTCCGGCACATAATTAGCCACGAGGGTGGGAATTCCGATTCCCAGATTGACATACCAGCCATTTTGCAGCTCTTGTGCGATGCGTTTGGCGATTCCTTGTTTATCCAGCATACGAGGGAGGAGTTACGATTTTTGAGTTACGAGTTGCGATTTACGAGTTACGATTTTTGATTTACGAATCTCTTATCTTCTTTCTAACATCTTCTGTCTTCCGTCTTCTGTC
>CAYGTH010000407.1:4189-6875 GCA_964352745.1 uncultured Bacteroidia bacterium | reverse complement strand
CGCAGCAATTTTGTAGGGCATGTAATTTTCGACTTTGTACCACTTTATAACCGATCCCGGATAGCGGGTAATCGCCGGGTGATCCTCAGAGTCAGTAACGTCCTGGGCCTGGATGGGGAAAATAAAAGCCAGCACGAGTGCCAGCAGGAAGAGTGTACGTGCGTACTTGGGCATGATTTTCATTCTTTTATCTATTAAAAGTTGGGCAATACGATATACAGAGTCGTTTTGAGGCGACTGATTCATTGAGGGAATACGTCAGGCAAATCCGACGGAGAGGAGGGTAAAGACAAGGGAGCAAGATGAAGGGGAAACTCAAGTTCAGTCCCAATTCTAAGCAGTAGAAAAGATCAAAAAGGAAAAAAACCAGCTTGCAACAATAGCGAGGAAGAACAGGAGTAATTCCCGCGATTTCCAGATCCAACTCAGGACAAAATAAGCTACCCCGGCAAGTGCTCCCCCTACTAAGGCAAAGAAAGGGTGCGCGACATATGCCAAACCCTGTCCTTTGGGGAGGGGAAATACTTTAGCAATTACAAAGACTCCTGCAATATTGATCGCTACGACCAATAACATTTTGAGCAATAGCATCAATCCAAACTGGCTTTTCGACTTAGGGCTTTCTTCTGTCATAATAATAGGCTGTTGGGCATACTACAAACCTACAAGGAACAAGAGGAAGTTGTCAATTACCCAAATGGGGGATTTTTGAATTACGATTTTTGAATTACGATTTGGATAGGGATCGACACTCTGTCCTCTGTCCTCTGTCCTCTGTCTTCTTCCCTCTCTCCTGACTCCTGGCTCCTCTTTATTCTTCACACCAATCGATCTTTGTGGGCCTTACTTACAGCTTCGGCACGGGTGTGCACGTGGAGTTTTTTGTAGATGTTTTTGATGTGCGCCTTGATGGTATTTGCACTGACAAATAACACCTCAGCAATTCCTTTATAATTATCGCCTTTGACCAGCAGTTTCAGGACTTCCGTTTCGCGGTCGGAGAGGGGAGATTTTTGCGTGCGGAAAGAGCCCACGATGCGTCTTGCGATATGCGAACTCATCGGGGCCCCTCCACGGTGGGCTTCTTCTATGGCTGCCAGCAGATCAACGGGTGGAGTTTCTTTTACCAGGTATCCCGTAGCCCCGGCGCACAGCGAATCAAATACAGATTCGTCATCTTCATGAATTGTCAGCATAATCACATCTATATCCGGCAGCACTTCTTTCAGGGCCTTGACACATTCGATTCCAGACATTCCCGGCAAATCAATGTCCATCAAAATGACCGATACCGGATAGTCCGGAATTCCAGCCAGTGCCTCTTCGGCAGATTCAAACGTCAGCTTACAGGCAAAACCGGGAGACCCGTCAATAATCAAGGTAAGGAGCCGAAGTATCTCCGGATCGTCTTCTACTATGGCGACATGAATGAGCGAATCCATACGATAAAGATAGTGGTTTTGTTGGCTTGAATCCATTACCCATTTGGGTGATATTCTCGTTCAAATACAATCGTCGTTCCCAGCCCCGGCACTGCATTAATGGTCAACTCCCCACCAATTTCGGTAGCCCGGTCCCGCATATTACTCAGGCCATTCACCCGAACCAGTTTTTCCTGATCAAATCCCATCCCATCATCTGCAAGTACGAGTTTCATCTTTCCCTTCGTGGTTTCCAACGACAAGTTAACCGTACTACACTGGGCATATTTAAGGGCATTATTCATGGCTTCCTTGCAGATCAACAGCAAGTGTCGTTTCGTATTCAGGTCGAGTTGAGGAGACTTTGTTTCCAATAATTTTTCCTGATAGACAAAATTAATTCCCGAATGCTCAAATAAGGAATTCCCAAAATCACGAATCCGGGTTAAGGTTGCTTCCAGCGAGTCATGACGCGGGTCCAGCACCCAGATAAAATCACGCATCCCGGAGGAGAGGTCTTTGACATTCTCTTCTATTTTTTCGAGGAATTCATGCAATTCCCCGTCGTGGTCTGCTTTACGTTTTCCCAACCCTGCATATAAAGAGATTTTGGTCAGGTGATTGCCCGCTTCGTCATGAAAATCCCGGGAAGATCGTGCTCGTACCTGCTCTCGTTCCGAGACTTTGGCCTGTTCAATCCGGGCCTGTGTTTTGAGTTCTTGCCGTACTGCCTGGGTGCGATACCGAATCAAGCCATAAATGCCCCCGATAGCCAGGATCGCGTATATGCCATAAGCCCACCAGCTACGCCAGGGTGGCACGGCTACCGAAATCTGGATTTGGGTCGGTTCTTCATTCCAGATTCCATCGCCATTACTGGCTTTTACCTGAAAAACATATTCACCGGGAGGTAGATTCGGATAATCGGCAAATCGCCGTGTACCGCTATACACCCAATCAGGGTCCAGGCCCTCCAGTTTGTAGGCATATTGGTTTTTCTCGGAATTGCTGTATTCTATACCGGCAAATTCGAAGGAGATAAAATTCTGGTTGTAAGCGAGTCGGATCGCTTCTGTTTGGGTAATGGCAGCCTCCAGCGAAAAGCCTTTTAGGGGAGTTGATGAGTTCCGGACAGCTACATCTTTATTGAATAATTTGAACCGGGTAATCACGACTTGCGGCAAATGCGTTTGGGGGCGAATGCTGTCGGGGTGAAAATAGGTGATGCCACCAATTCCTCCGAAGAAGACTGTCACATTTTTACA